>NZ_FNHA01000008.1:0-314161 GCF_900103595.1 Janthinobacterium sp. OK676 | reverse complement strand
TCCAGGGTACGTTCCGATATATTACTCACCCGTTCGCCACTCGCCACCAGAGCAAGCTCCGTGCTGCCGTTCGACTTGCATGTGTAAGGCATGCCGCCAGCGTTCAATCTGAGCCAGGATCAAACTCTTCAGTTTAATCTCTGTTACTTTGCCGTTTTACCGGCACCGTCATTGCTGACGGGTCGCTCACTCAAAAAACTGACAGGCCACTACTTTCGTAGCGCCTATTTCATTATTTCTTGTGAACATTTGATATTTTAAGTATGACGACGATCCGAAGATCATCGCTGCACTACATCAAATGCCCACACTTATCGACTGTTAATTGTTAAAGAACTGTATTCGGCACTGCTTTCGCGCTATCGACAAAGCGTTGTGTTTGTCAGCTGCGAAGAAGGAAGAGTATGAAGCATTTCGCTAAATCCGTCAACTCCTTCTTTTCTCTCGTCTCACTCTGCATTTGCATGCGTCGTTCAGCGAGGGGGCGAATTATAGCCCTGCCCCACATTCCCCGCAAGCGATATTTACCGCCCCTCACCGCCCAGCAAGCCTGGTCTTCACTTCAAGCGCCTTTTTGTGCAGCCTGTCGCAATCGGCTGGCGTAGTTCGTGGTCTTTAGGCACAGTGGCACCATCAGACTCTGACGCTACGCAACAAGGGATTAAACTTGCCCGCTGCGTCGATTAACTCTTGTATTTGAAAGTGCCCCCATGCTTCCGATTTCCAGCCTGCCCGAATTGTTGAAAACCATCCTCGCTTGGTTGCAACGGGCATTCGACGCGACGACGACCTGGGTCACCCAACTGTCTTGGTGGAAATTCTTCCTGTTCGCCGCGCTGGCACTGATCGCCGGTTCCATTTTGCAAGATGAGCTGTTCTCGTCCAGCCCAGATGAAGAAGTTGTCATCAAGTCGCACAAACGCAGCAGCAAGGGTTCGGGTGAAACCAATATCCTGATCGACGATACGGGCATCCATTTCAATCCCCGCAATAGCAAGAACCGGCGCAGCAGCGCCACCGACGCGGCCAGCGAACCGGCCGATGCCGCCGAAGCGGACGCGCAGGCCAAAGCCGTGCCGCCAGAACCACCCGAGCCACCTGCCGCCCCCGCCAAGCCTAATTATCCGGTGACGACCAATGCATCGGGCGAAGAAGTCCATATTGAATTGCCGCCACAAATCGGCGAAGAGCTGTCAAATGCCATCGAAGAAGCCGTCGATGATGCTGCCGAACAAAAAGTGTCGCGCTATCACCAGCAAGCCTCGACCTGGTTCAAGAGCTTTGTCTCCTTGCTGGTGTTGGCCCTGTTCGCCATGAAAGCGCTGGTCGGCGGCAAGAAACGTGCGGAAGCGGAAACCGTCACGGCGAACGAAGCAGCCGAACGCGAATCCATGCAGCGCCAGCTCAGCGAGGCGAAGATGCAGATGATGCAGGCGCAAGTCGAGCCGCACTTCCTGTTCAACACACTTGCCTCCGTCGAGCACCTGATCCAGGTCGACCCGCCGCGTGCGGCCAAGATGCAGCGCAGCCTGATCCAGTATCTGCGCGCCGTGCTGCCGCAAATGCGCGACAACGCCCTCATTACCAACCTCGGCCGTGAAGCGGACATGGTGCAAGCGTACTTGAACCTGCTGAAAATGCGCATGGAAGAACGCCTGACCGTCGATTTCCAGATTCCCGACGGCCTGCGCAGCGCCGCCTTCCCGCCCATGATGCTGCAATCGATGGTGGAAAATGCCATCAAGCACGGCCTGGAAGTCAAGCCGGAAGGCGGCACCCTGCGCATCGTGGCCGAAGTGGCGCACAGCAAGCTGCGCGTGACGGTGACCGATGACGGCCTGGGCTTTGGCGTGGTCCCCAGCGATGGCACGGGACTGGGCTTGCCCACCATCCGAGAGCGGCTGAAGCTGCTGCATGGCGACGAGGGCAGCCTGACCATTACGCCAAATCAACCGTCCGGCGTGTGCGCCGTGATCGAAGTGCCCTATCAATTGTCCAAATAAGACAGAGTAGTTGATAAAAACGCCAAATCATTGAATAATCAATCTTCGCCTGTTCACACTTGAGACTTATGCCTACCGCTATTATTGCCGACGACGAAAGACTGATGCGCGACCAACTGCGCCTGCGCCTGGGCCAGGCCTGGCCCGAACTGGAAATCATCGGCGAAGCCAAGAATGGCGACGAAGCGATCGAACTGGTGGAGCAACTCAAGCCCGACTTTGCCTTCCTCGATATCCGCATGCCGGGCAAGACGGGCATGGAAGCGGCGCAAGTTATCGGCAGCAAGACGCACATCGTCTTCGTCACGGCCTATGACAGCCACGCCGTCGAAGCCTTCGAACGGGGCGCCGTCGACTATGTACTCAAGCCGCCCGAGCACGAGCGCTTGCTGGTGACGGTGGAACGCCTGAAAACGCACTTGAACAAACCCGCCATGGACGTCAACAGCAGCGTCACGGCCATGCTGTCGCAGCTGGCGGAAAAAATCACGGCCAAACCCACGTATTTGCAATGGATACAGGCCAGCATCGGCCAGGACTTGCGCATGATCCCCGTGGAAGAGATTCTGTTTTTCCGTTCTGACGAGAAATACACGTGCGTGCAAACGGCCAAGTACGAGGCGCTGATACGCAAGCCCGTGCGCGATCTGGCCGAAGAGCTCGACCCTTCCCTGTTCTGGCAAATCCACCGCGCCACCCTCGTCAACGTGAATGCCATCGAAGGCGTGACGCGCGACATCCGCGGCCGCCACCTGGTGCTCATCAAAGGCAAATCCGACAAGCTTGAAGTGAGCCGCAGCTTCCTGCACCTGTTCAAGCAAATGTAAGTCTCTCGCCGCCGCCAGGCCCAGGCCGGCGCGGCGCACTCTCTTCTGCCCCCTTCCTGCGCCACATCAAACCGTGCCACGCCAGCAGGCATAGGCTATATCAAGTCTCGCCCGCCATTCCTGCACTGCCTGCCTTCGCCCACGTTCGCAAGGAGAGCCCCATGCCCGACCGAGGCAGTCCCGCACTGCTGCGCTTCTTGCCGTTGGGTATGGCGGCGGCGCTTTTGCTGTGCCTGTTTCCGCCACTGAAAGCCCGCCGACAACAGCAGGCGCGCGGCCAGGCCATCATCGACAGCGCCAGCGACGCCATCATCAGCATCGACAGCCGGCAAATCATCCTGCATGCGAACGCGGCAGCAGCCAGATTGTTCGACGACACGCCGGCCGCCATGTGCGGCATGCGCCTGGGCCACTACATCCTGCGCGACTTGCGTACCCTGGGCGGACTGGGCAAGCGCGATGGCGATCCGCCGTTTGGCGACATCTGCCAGGAGCTGCGCCTGACGGGCCGCCGTGCCACCGATTACACCCTGACGGGACGGCGCAGCGATGGCGCCATGTTTCCCCTCGAAGGCTCGCTCTCGGCCATGCAGGAAGATGGCCAGAGCGTATTTACCATCATCGTGCGCGACATCAGTGCGCGCCAGCAGATGCATGAACAGCTGGCCCGTTCCTTTTCGCAATTGCGTGAATTGTCGAGCGCGCTGCAAACCATCCGCGAAGAAGAGCGCAAGCATATCGCGCGCGAATTGCATGATGACCTGGGGCAGTTGCTGGCCACCCTGCGCGTCGACCTGACCCTGGTGCGCCAGCACACGGACACCACCGCGTCCCTGCAGGCGCTGCTGCACAGCATGGACGGCTTGCTGGTGACGGCCATCACCTCGCTGCGGCGCATCGCCAGCAACCTGCGTCCGCGCGCCCTCGATGAAGGGGGCTTGTATTTTGCGCTGCAAAAACTGCGCCACGACTTCCTGCTGCGTCGCGCCATCCATTTCGACTTGCTGGCCGACGAAGCCGACCTCGTGCTCGACGATGCGCGCAGCACGGCCATCTATCGCATCGTGCAGGAGGCGCTGACGAATATCGCGCGCCATGCCGAAGCGAGCCACATCACCATCGCCCTGCACCGCATCGACTCTTCCTTGGCAATCACCATCCAGGATGACGGCCGCGGCATCGCCGAACACGACATGGAAAAGGCCACGGCCCTGGGGCTGCTGGGCATGCGCGAGCGGGTATGGGGCTTGAATGGCAACATCCATATCGGCGCCGATAGCGAACTGGGTGGCACGCGCATCGAAATCTCGCTGCCCATGCATGCCGAGGCGGCCGCGGCGGCGATGCAATAAAAAAGGCGCCCGCAGGCGCCTTTGCTTCATCACATCGAATGATGCTTAGAATTTGTGTGCCAGGCCGATCTGGTACGAGGTCAGCGACTTGACGCGCTCGCGGCCAGCGTAAGCGTACACGTCGGTGCGCTTCGACAGGTGGTAGTCGTAGCCGACGCCGAATTCCTTGATGGTGTCCTGATCCTTGAACTTGTTGTTGCTTTGCTCTTGCTTGCCATACGACACTTTGGCATCGCCGCCGCCGACCGTGTAGTTCAGGCCGATCAGGTAGGACTTGAATTCGCCAGTCGTGGCAACTTTGGTGTCGCCTTTCGAGTAGGCGGCCGTGATCTTGGCTGGGCCGAATTTATAGCCGCCACCGATGGACCACAGGTCAGGCTTGGCGGCCGTTGCCGTTGCTTGCACGGCTTTTTCGTAGCCGGCGTGCAAGCTGATTGGGCCATTGTCGTAGGTTGCCAGTCCGATCACGCCTGCGTCAGCGCTGTTGACTTCGCTCAGCACGTATTGCAGGCTGCCCACGAAACCTTCAAAGCTTGGGCTGTTGTAGGTCACGGCATTGTTGACGCGCGACGAGCCGACGCCCGAACGCAGCAGGGTTTCATTGTTCTTGCCGACGACACCGTAGGTGTTGAATGGGTCGACGCGGGCGATGGTGCCATCGACCAGGTTCTTGGTGCGGCCCAGGATGGCGGTACCGAAAGCGCCTTTCAAGCCCACGTAGGCTTGACGGTCGAACAACACGCCTTTTTGCGCGCCGGTGTCGGCCAGGAATTCACTTTCCAGGTTGAAAATGGCGGACAGGCCGCCACCCAGATCTTCCGTACCCTTGAAACCGAGGCGCGAAGCATTGTTTTCGCGTTGTACCGTCGGCTGGCCAGTGGTCTTGGCAATACCAAGGTCAACCAGGCCGTACACGGTGACGTTCGATTGTGCTTGTGCCGTAGCTGCTGCGAAGGTGCCGATGATCAATGCTGCCAGAGTAATTTTTTTCACTTGAGATTCTCTACATTAGGTTGGACAAGGTGTGCCGCTGCTGAGCTGCTTAGCTGCTGAACCGAATCATGCCCATCAAATACTTCAACAATATGACAACGACAAGATGTTGCTTTTTGGCACAACGTCGTGTCAGATAAAAACAACAGGCGAAAAAAAACCGCCCGAGGGCGGTTCATGCGGCGGCAAGGCCTATTTACCGTAGGTCGGATTAGCGGGGCAAGGCCATGCGTAATCCGACAACATTGTTGGCAAGGCGGCGGTGTCGGATTACGCGGCTGCGCCGCTAATCCGACCTACCATCTACACAGATCAGCCTTACTTCAGGCGGCAGCTCAGCAGCCAGTAGTACTCCAGCCGCTTCATGCGAATTTCACGGGCCGAGTGGGCAAACTTCTTGCGCAGGTGGCTATCCGATGGGAAATTCTTCAGTACTTCATAGCGCTCGCCCGCGTCCGTCGTGCGGAACTGGTGGGTATTTCCTTCCAGGTCGGTGCGCGCGATCACGGTGCTGCTGCCGTCAACATAGGAATTGTCGATCAGCACCAGCAGGATGTCCTTGCCCAGCTTGCTGCGCAATTGCTTCAGGTATTTGTCCTGGTCTTCGCGCTTGACGTGCGACCACCAGAAGCCGGCGAACACGGCAGTGAACTTGCCCTGCAAATCATCGGGCAAGTTAAAAGCGTCAAGCTTGGCGAAACTGACGTTGTCAGGCAAGCCGCGCGCCTGGGCCAGCGCCAGCATTTCATCGTTGATATCGGTGGCCAGCACGGACTCGGCCGACTCGGCGACCACTTCCGTCCAGTAGCCGGTGCCGCAAGCCAGTTCCAGTACGGTGTGGCCTTCGAGCACGTCGGCGACCTTGTCGCGCAACACTTCCAGGTCTTCCTGGCGTTCGGGCTTGTCATAGACGCGCTCGTACTGCTGCGCGATGGTGGCGTAATATTTGGCAAGCTGATCGGTAATCATTGTTTCTTCTCTTCTTAAATAATCTTGGCCAGGCAACCGCCCGGCCGACTTCATGCATTGTTTATAGTTCGTAGTGCTCTTTATCACCGCTCATCGCCTGCTCGATGAGCTTGCGGTTCAGGGTCGGTGTCAGCAACTCGATAAAGGTATAGATATAGCTGCGCAAATACGCGCCCTGCTTGACGGCCACGCGCGACACATTCATGCCGAACAGATGGCCGACAGGGATGGCGCGCAAGCCTTTGTCGCGCTCGGCATCGAAGGCCATACCCGCTATGATACCAATCCCCATGCCCAACTCGACATAAGTCTTGATCACGTCAGCATCGATGGCTTCCAGCAAGATGTCCGGTTTCAGGCCGCGCAGCACGAAAGCGTGGTCGATCTTGTTGCGTCCGGCGAACGCACTGTCATAGGTAATCAGGGGGAAGGCGGCGATTTCTTCCAGGGTTACGGACTTCGATTTGAGCAGCGGATGGTCGACGGGCACCACCACCACGTGCTCCCATTGATAGCATGGCAAGGTAATCAAGCCATCGATGGCGGCGATCGATTCCGTGGCGATGGCCAGGTCCGCCTGGTCGCGCTGCACCATCTCGGCGATCTGGCGCGGGTTACCTTGCAGCAAAGACAATCTTACCTTCGGAAACTTCAGCATGAAGGCTTGCACGACCTTGGGCAAGGTGTAGCGCGCCTGCGTATGCGTGGTGGCAATGGTAAAGCTGCCGCTATCCTGCGCCGCGAATTCCTTGCCGATGCGTTTCATGCTGTCGATTTCCTGCATGATCAGCTCGACCGATTCCAGCACCAGGCGGCCCGGCTCCGTCAAGCCGCGGATGCGCTTGCCGTGGCGCGTGAAAATATCCACGCCCAATTCCTCTTCCAGCTCGATAATGGCTTTCGATACGCCCGGTTGCGACGTAAACAAAGCCTTGGCGGCGTCCGTCAGGTTGTAGTTCTGCCGGACCGCTTCGCGCACGAAGCGCAGTTGATGGAGATTCATTGCTGATTTGCCCTAGATTGCCGTAATTTGCCGAGTTTCCGCCCCACCCATGATTTTACGTTCATGCATATACGCATATCGCATATAAGCAAATGCGTACTTAGTAGTTTGGAATAAACACTAAGTTTATTACTATTGCGGGTACTTTGGGGGTGCAAGCATGACTTTGTCTTATATAGTCTCAGGATTTGCCGTAGGATTACTCGTAGGAATGACCGGCGTGGGCGGCGGCTCGCTGATGACGCCGCTGTTAACCCTGCTGTTTGGCGTGCCGCCTTCCGTGGCCGTCGGTACCGACCTGGCGTTCGCCTCGATCACCAAGAGCGCCGGCACCTTGACGCACCGCCTGCGCGGCACCGTCCGCTGGGATATCGTCAAGCGCCTGTGCATCGGCGCCCTGCCCGCCGCCGTCATCGCGACCCTGGCGCTCAAATCGTTCGGCACCCTGTCGCCGGAAATCGGCCAGATCATCCGTTACTCGATCGCCGCCTCTGTACTGCTGACCGTCGTGGCGCTGATCTTCAAGGGCCGCATGCTGGCCTGGATCAACGCACACCCCGAGAAACAATTGCAAGGCAACAAGCTTGCCGCCGCAACCATTATTGCCGGCGCCGTGCTGGGCGTGCTGGTGACGGTCTCGTCGATTGGCGCCGGCGCCATCGGCGCCACCTTGCTGGTGATGCTGTATCCACGCATGAGCTCAGCCGAAGTGGCGGGCACCGATATCGCCTACGCCGTGCCCCTGACGGCCATCGCCGCCCTGGGCCACTGGTGGCTCGGCTCCATCCACTGGGAATTGCTGGCTTCCTTGCTGGTCGGCTCCCTGCCCGGCATCACGCTCGGTTCCTGGGTCGCCCGCTCCGTGCCGGAAAAGTTTTTACGCGTGCTGCTGGCGATGACCTTGACCGGCGTGGCAGTGAAGCTAATCTATTAATTACCGAACAAGTGACAAGAGCAGTATCAAGAACATAATCCCAGGCAATCTTCCAGCACCCCGGCTTTTTTAGGAATTGATATGTACCATTACGATCAGTACGACCACCTCATCATCAAAGAACGCATCGCCCAGTACCGAGACCAGGTTGCGCGCCGTATCGCCAATGAACTGACGGAAGAGGAATTCATTCCGCTGCGCCTGCAAAACGGCCTGTACATGCAACGCCACGCCTACATGCTGCGCATCGCCGTGCCCTACGGCTTGCTGTCGTCCAAGCAGATGCGCATGTTCGCGCACATCGCGCGCAAGTACGACCGCGGCTATGGCCACTTCACGACGCGCCAGAACATCCAGTTCAACTGGATCGAGCTGGAGCAGACTCCCGATATCCTGACGGACCTCGCTTCCGTGGAAATGCACGCGATCCAGACCTCGGGCAACTGTATCCGAAATACAACATCGGACCCGTTCGCCGGCGTCGCGGCCGATGAAATCATCGATCCGCGCCCGTACGCGGAAGTATTGCGCCAGTGGAGCACCTTCCACCCCGAGTTCATCGCCCTGCCACGTAAATTCAAGGTCGCCATCAATGGCGCCGAGGAAGACCGCGCCGCCATTGCCGTGCACGATATCGGCTTGACGGCCGTGCGCAACGCCGCTGGCGAAGTGGGCTTCAAGGTGATGGCCGGCGGCGGCATGGGCCGCACGCCGATTTTGGGCAGCGTCGTGCGCGACTTCCTGCCGTGGCAGCACTTGCTGACCTACATCCAGGCCATCATGCGCGTGTACAACCTGCACGGTCGCCGCGACAACAAATACAAGGCGCGCATCAAGATTTTGCTGAAAGCCATCGGCGTGGAAGAATTCACGCGCCAGGTGGAAGCAGAGTGGGTCGACTTGAAAGACGGCCCGGAAACCCTGACGGCCGAGGAAATGCAGCGCGTGGCGGACTTCTTCAATCCGCCTGCCTACCTTGCCCTGCCGGAACTCGACTACAAGGCCGAACACGCGGACAACAAGGCCTATGTCAACTGGCTGGTGCGCAACGTCAAGCCGCACCAGCGCCCCGGCTACGTGGCCGTGGTGCTGTCCCTGAAGAAAACGGGCGTGCCGCCCGGCGACGCGACGGCCGAGCAGATCGACTTCGTGGCCGATCTGGCCGACCGCTACAGCTTTGGCGAACTGCGCGTGACGCACGAGCAAAACCTGGTGCTGGCCGACGTGGAACAGTCGAAATTGTTTGCCCTGTGGCAGGAAGCCAAGGCGCATGGCCTGGCCACGCCGAACATCGGTTTGCTGACGGACATGATCTGCTGCCCCGGCGGCGACTTCTGCTCGCTGGCCAACGCCAAGTCCTTGCCGATCGCGGCCGCCATCGCGGAACGCTTCGACAGCATCGACTTCCAGCACGACATCGGCGAGATCGAACTGAATATTTCCGGCTGCATCAATGCCTGCGGTCACCATCACGTGGGCAGCATCGGCATCCTCGGCGTCGACAAGGATGGCAGCGAATGGTATCAAGTGTCGATCGGCGGCGCGCAAGGCAACAACTCGGCCATCGGCAAGATCATCGGACCATCGTTCTCTTCCCTGCAGATGCCTGAAGTCATTGGCCGCCTGCTGCACGTCTACGTGCGCGACCGCCACGAAGGCGAGCGCTTCGTCGATACGGCCCAGCGCCTGGGCCTGGCGCCGTTCAAGGAACACGTATATGCAACGCCGATCACGGTCGGCAACCTGGTGGGAGAAGACGAATATGTTTGAAGTACGCGAAGAAATCATCAAGAACGCCACCGTGGTGCCGAATACCTGGGGCTTGCTGCGCCTCGATGAAAACGACACGCCGGAAACGGTCGTCGTGCCAGCCGGCAAGGTCATCGTGCCGCTGCCAGTATGGCAAGCCCAGCGCGAGACCCTGGCCGCGCGCCTGCCCGACATCGGCGTATGGCTGGCCAGCGACGAGCGCCCGGAAGAACTGGCGGCCGACGTGGCGCAACTGCCCGTCATTGGCGTGGATTTCCCCAAATTCACGGATGGCCGCGGCTATTCCATCGCCTTCAACCTGCGCGCCCGCCTCGCTTTCCAGGGCGAACTGCGCGCCATCGGCGACGTGCTGCGCGACCAGCTGTTCTCGATGCACCGGGTCGGCTTCGATGCGTACGCGACGCGCCCGGACCGCAGCATCCATGACGCCCTGAAAGGTTTGTCTGTCTTTTCGGAAACCTACCAAGCTTCGTGGGATCAAAAGTCGCCGCTGTTCCGCCGCCACCAGCGCGAAGGCCAGAATCCTGACCTCGACAACGCGGCCGGCATCTGAGGACCGATCATGAGCGATTTGACTTCTTTGATTGACGCCACCGAGCAAACGCTGGCACGCATCGCGGCGGATTTTTCGCCGGCCGTGTTCGCGTCCAGTCTGGCAGCCGAAGACATGGTGCTGACCGACATGATACTCAAGGCGAAGCTGCCCATCGGCATCTTCTCCTTGGAAACAGGCCGCCTGCACCAGGAAACCCTGGCCGTGCTCGACAAGGTCAAGGCCCGTTACGACCACGACATCACCCTGTACCGCCCGCAGCCGGAAGCCGTGGCTGCCTACGTGGAACAGAACGGCCTCAACGCCTTTTATAACAGTGTCGAGATGCGCCGCGAATGCTGCCGCATCCGCAAGGTCGAACCGCTGGGCCGCGCCCTGGCCGGCAACAAGGCCTGGGTCACGGGACAGCGCCGCGCCCAGTCCACTACGCGCGCCGAATTGCACGTGCAGGAGATTGATACGGCGCACGCGATGACGAAATTCAACCCGCTGGCGGACTGGTCGGAAGAAGACGTGTGGGCCTATATCCGCGCCAACGACGTGCCCTACAACGCGTTGCACGACCAGGGCTACCCGTCGATCGGCTGCGAACCGTGCACGCGGGCCGTGCAGCCGGGCGAAGATGTGCGTGCCGGACGCTGGTGGTGGGAAAACCCGGATTCGAAAGAATGCGGCCTGCACATGGTGGACGGCAAACTGATACGCATCAAATCCGTGGCAGCCTGAACAGACACAACAGACTCAGCAGAACAAGAAAGCACCCTATATGAGCAATATTTTGAACCAGCGTCACCTCGACAGCCTTGAATCGGAAGCCATCCACATCATGCGCGAAGTGGCGGCCGAATCGGCCAACCCTGCGCTGCTGTTTTCCGGCGGCAAGGATTCCGTCGTCCTGCTGCGCCTGGCCGAGAAAGCCTTCCGCCCAGGCAAGTTCCCATTCCCCCTCGTGCACATCGACACGGGCCACAACTTCCCGGAAGTCATCACTTTCCGTGACAAGAAAGTGGCGGAACTGGGCGAACGCCTGATCGTCGGTTCCGTGGAAGACTCGATCAAGCGCGGCACCGTGCGCCTGCGCAACCCGGCCACGGATTCGCGCAACGCGGCCCAAGCCGTGACCTTGCTGGAAACCATCGCCGAATACAAATTTGACGCCTGCATCGGCGGCGCGCGCCGCGACGAAGAAAAAGCCCGTGCCAAGGAACGCATCTTCTCGTTCCGCGACGAATTCGGCGCCTGGGACCCGAAAGCCCAGCGTCCGGAATTGTGGGACCTGTATAACACCCGCGTGCATCCGGGTGAAAACATGCGCGTCTTCCCCATCTCGAACTGGACCGAGCTGGACGTGTGGCAATACATCGCCCGCGAGCAACTCGAACTGCCGCCGATCTACTTCGCGCACGAGCGCCAGGTGATCCCGCGCAACGGTTTGCTGGTGCCGCTGACGGATCTGACGCCGCCGCGCGAAGGTGAAACGGTGGAAACGCAAGTCGTGCGCTTCCGCACGGTGGGCGATATCTCGTGCACCTGCCCCGTGTCGTCCGACGCGGCGACGGTCGACGCCATTATCGCCGAGACGGCAATCACGCAAATCACGGAACGCGGCGCCACCCGCATGGACGACCAGACTTCCGAAGCCTCGATGGAAAAACGCAAGAAAGCAGGGTATTTCTAATGAACGCAGCAATCCAGAACACCACTCTCACCGACAGCCTGGAGCGCGGCATGCTGCGCTTCATCACGGCCGGTTCCGTCGATGACGGCAAGAGCACGCTGATCGGCCGTTTGCTGTTCGACAGCAAGGGCATCTTTGCCGACCAGCTCGACGCCATGTCGCGCTCCAAGCACAAGCGCACGGTGGGCGACACGGTCGACCTGTCGCTGCTGACGGACGGCCTGGAAGCGGAACGCGAGCAAGGCATCACCATCGACGTGGCCTACCGCTACTTTGCCACGCCGAAACGCAAATTCATCATCGCCGACACGCCAGGCCACGAGCAATACACGCGCAACATGGTGACGGGCGCGTCCACCGCCGACGCCGTCATCATCCTGATCGACGTATCGAAAGTAAAACTGGGCGACGACGGCAGCGTGGAATTGCTGATCCAGACCAAGCGCCATTCGACGATTGCCCATTTGCTGCAGATCGAGCACGTGGTCGTGGCCGTCAACAAAATGGACCTGGTCGACTACGATGAAACGGTGTACAACCGCATCGTCGCCGCCTACCGCGAATTCGCCCAGTCGCTGGGCTTGAAGGACATCACGCCGATCCCGCTGTCCGCATTGACAGGCGACAACGTCGTCGAACGCGGCGACAAGCTGGGCTGGTACACGGGCCCGACTTTGATCGAACTGCTCGAATCGCTGTCCGTCTACGACGAATCGCACGACACGCCCTTCCGCTTCCCGGTGCAGCTGGTGGCGCGCCACAACGGCCACGAAGCGAACGACTTCCGCGGCTACATGGGCCGCATCGAAGCGGGCAAGGTCAGCATCGGCGACACCCTCGTGGTGCAGCCATCGGGCCAGACGGCAACCGTCAAGGATATCGTCACCCTGGACGGCTCGCTGAGCACCGCCGTGGTGGGCCAGTCCGTGACCCTGCTGCTCAATGAATACCTCGATATCTCGCGCGGCGATTTGCTGGCGAGCAGCGAGCGCCCTGCCACGCTGCTCAAACAGGTAACGGCCGACGTATGCTGGCTGTCGGAAGATGCGCTGGACCTGCGCCGCAAGTACTGGATCAAGCACGGCACCAAGCAGACGGCGGCCAAGGTGACGGCGATCGAATCGATCCTCGACATCAATACGCAGCAGCGCCATCCGGCCGAAGGATTGAAGCTGAACGACATCGCCCGCATCAGCCTGAACGTGCAGCAGGCGCTGGCGGCCGACGCGTATGCCGATATCCGCGCCACCGGCGCCTTCATCCTGATCGATGAAGTCACCCACCAGACCGTCGCGGCGGGCATGGTTCGACTCTAATCCCGTATCGTCCAGGAAAGGCAGCCACATGAACAGCTCCCCATCTCTCCCCGGCAAGGTCTACCTGATCGGCGCCGGACCCGGCGCGCAAGACCTGATGACCTTGCGCGGCGCGCGCCTGCTGGCACAGGCGGACGTCGTGCTGCACGACGCGCTGGTTACCGAAGAGATGCTGGAGCTGTGCCCCCAGGCGCAAAAAATCCTCGTCGGCAAGCGCTGCGGCCAGTTGTCGACGGCGCAGGCATTCATCAACAAGCAATTGGTCGACAATGCGCGCAAGCACGCCATCATCGTGCGCCTGAAAGGGGGCGACCCCATGCTGTTTGGCCGCGCCGATGAAGAATTGCGGGCACTGGAAGAAGCGGGCATCGTCGTCGAAGTGGTGCCCGGCATTACCACGGCCCTGGCGGCGGCGGCCGCCACCCAGCAGCCGCTGACCAAGCGGGGCGTATCGCGCAGCGTGGCCTTTTTCACGTCCAGCACGGCACCGGGCGAACCGGACCAGACGCGCATCCCGGACTGCGACACCCTGGTGCAATACATGGGCGGGCGCGAAGCCATCGCCACGGCCCAGCGCCTGCTGGCCCAGGGCCGCCGTGCCGACACGCCGGTGGTGGTGATTGAAAACTGCAGCCGCCCGGACCAGCGCATCGTGCGCCTGACGCTGAGCGCCCTGGCGCACGGCCTGGGCGACACCCACGGTCCCGTGCTGGTGATGCTGGGCGACGCCATGGCCGCGCGCACGCACCAGGCCATCGAAGAAGCGGCCGCGAATCTGGCGCGCCATGCTTGAATAAACACACCGTATTTTACCGACTTTAAAGTCAGTAACCGACGTCTTCCGGGGAAACATGATACGATGCTCACGCATCTTTTCTCGAGAAATTGTTGCGTGTTAGCAATAAATTCACGCTACGCCCCGCCATAGCGCTTGCCTTGCGGTCTCCCGGTTGACGGAGGCCGCTCCGGCAATCTCTCCGAAAAAAGCTGCGCCCGCAGGCTGCAATACCGCGCCGCGCAACTTTAGCCTTACGACATACATGAATTTCACTTCCATGCGCGAAGCCCTGACTTCGCTCAGCCGCAGCAATGCCGGCGTCGCCAGCGCTGTGCTGCTCAGCATGCTCGCCTCCATCGCCCTGTGGACGGCGTTCCCGAATATCGACGATGAAAACCATTTGCTGGAATGGCTGCAGGCGCTGTTCCTGGCCCTCGCTTGCGCCGTGCACGGCGTGCGCGCCTGGCAAGAGACCGACCGCCAGTCCTTGCGCTTCCTCATGCATGCGGGCTTGTCGGCCCTGCTGTTCGGCTTCCTGCTGCGCGAACTCGATATCGACCAGTTCGGCACGGCGCCCGCGTGGGCGCAGCTGGAAAAAGCTCTGCGCGTGGTGGAATTGCTGATCCTGATACGCGTGCTGATCTTTTTCGCGCCGCGCGCGCGCAAGGTGTTTGCCGCGGCGCCGCGGATTTTCAGCATGCGCATCACCATCCTGACGCTGCTTGGCGGCTTGCTGATGGTCGCCGGCTGGCCCTTCGACAAGAAGGTCTTCCATGGCATGCCGGACGCCTATGCGCTGCTGGGCGAGGAAGTGTTCGAACTGGGCGCCTATTTGCTGCTGTTCCTCGCTTCGCTGTCCGACAGCACGGCCGCCGCCCGCATCAGCCTGGCCCCAAACAGGAAAGCGGCTTAAGCGCCTTCGAATGAGGATGGCAGCGGCAGCAGCCGCTGCAAGGTGGCGGCCACGCGCAGCAGGCGCGGGTCGTCGTCCTCGGCCTCGTCGCAGGTATCGTTGATGCAGAAAAACGGCAAGCTGCCGAAACGCGCCGCCAGCTCCTCGAGCTGCTGCGGCGCCGCCACATCGCCGCTGGCGATATGCAGCGGGTCGAGCATGCGCGAGCGCGCGACTCCCTGATGCACCATCCAGCGCGGCACCAGGTCGGGCAGCAATGCCGGTACCTGCCACGAGCGAAACACGGTCGCGCGCACGCCGGAAAACATGGCCGGCGCCAGCCCTTCCAGTACATGCAGCGCGCTTTTCAGCATGGGCCGGGGCGCATGCGCATACAGGCGCGGTTCATGCCGGTAATCGGCATATTGCGCCGACAGCCATTGCCGCGACAAAGTAGCGCAATTGACGGGCGCCGCCACGTCGGCGCGCAAGCCCTGCAGATCATCGTGCAGGTCATCCTGCAGCTCGCTCTCCGTAAACACACTCAAACGCCGGTCCCCTTCCTCGCCAAACCAGAATGCGGGCTCGAACGGCGCGCCGAAAAAGACATCGTCGTTCAGGTACAGGAAGCGCTCGGACAGGCCGGGAATATGGTGCAGATACGATTCGATATGGCCGGAGTCGAACACGGGCAGGGAGGCGGCGGGCATCAGGCTCGCATGGTCGATCACCGTCAGGCGCGGCGAGGCGCGCAGCCAGGCCGGCACTTGCCGGTCCGTCAGCAGGTAGATGTGGCCATGGCCGGGGAAGAAGCGCTCGAGCGCGCGCAGGTTGTAGCGCAGTTCGCCGTTGTCGCGGTAGCGGCCCGCCACGTTGCCGTGCAGGGCCAGCTGGCCGGGATGGGCTTGCGCCCAGGTGGCATACGCCTGCTGCCGGCGCGCGCGCCAGGCGGGATCGGCGCCGTCCACCCACAGGTAGACGATGTCGATGCCGCTCAAGGGGGAATGCTGGAACCTGGCGCCGCCACGCAGTAATCGGCGATGGCGGCGAGCACGCTGGCGTTCTCGCCCACCGCTTCGACCACTTTCAGGCGCAGTACCGGATGCTGCTGGCGCAATTCTTCCAGCAGCAGCGGCAAGTCGCGCAGCACATGGCCGCCCTGCCCCAGGAACACGGGCACCACGGTGACGTCCAGGATGGCGCCGGCGGGCAGCTCGGCCACCAGGGTCGCCACCAGCTCGGGCAGGCGCGGCGTCATCAGTTCCAGGAAAGCCAGGTGCACGCTGGCGTCGGGCATGCGCGCCTGGGTCAGGTCGCGCAGGCGCTCGAAGGGCGCGGCCCACGATGCGGCGCGCGCGCCGTGGGCAAACAAGATCAGTGCCTGTTTCACGTTCGTCTCCATCAGTGCCGCTCCACCCACCACAGGGCGCCCAGCGCCAGCAGCAGATACAGGGCGCTCGGCGCCACCGCCGTCAGGAAGGCTGGCCAGGTGCTGAGCAAGCCAAGATGCGAGAACAGGGTGTTGACCAGCATGAAGCTCACGCCGATCATGATGCCGATGAAGATCTTCAGGCTGATGCCGCCGCTGCGCGTATGCATGTAGGCGAACGGCAGCGCCAGCGCCATCAGCACGAAAATGGCCAGCGGATCGATCAGTTTTTTCCAGAAGGCGATGCGGAAACGCTCCGTTTCCTGCTTGTTCTCGGCCAGGTGGCGCGTGTACACGGCCAGTTCGCTGGCCGACATGCGTTCGGGATCGGAGGCCGAGACCGTCAGGATCTTCGGCGTCACTTCCGACATCATGTCCTTGCTGGCGCTTTGCACCGTGCGCACCAGGCTCGTTTCCTGTCCAAAGTAGTTCGCCAGCTTAGGCTCGAAACCGGGGGCAATGGCCGCGCTGTTCGAGAACGAGGTCTCCGTCACGTCGGTCAGGCGCCAGGTGTTATTGCCCTGGTACGTCGCGCCCTTGGCCACGGTCAGGGTACGCAAACGCATGTCGATGTCGAATTCATACAGTTTGACGTTCTTCAGCTGGCCGTCCGGACGCGCTTCGCCCACATTGAAAAAGCGCGAACCGGTGACGGTGCCCGTCAGGCCCTCGCTCTTGATCATGTCCTTGGTCCACAGGCCAGAGCGAAATTCGCTCGACACGGTCGCGCCGCGCGAAGTCAGCTTGAGGCGTTCGGCCAGCGGTTCCGTGCGCGGCGTGATCAGCTCACCGAAGATGAAGGTGATGACGACGAAGACGATACCGATGCGGAACAGAAAACCGGCGGCCATCGCCGTCGACATGCTCGAAGCGCGCATGATGGTAAATTCGGAACTCGCGGCAAACTGCGCCATCGTGTAGATGGTGCCGATCAGCGCCGCGATCGGCATCACCTCGTACACGTGTCCCGGCACCAGCACCAGCACGTACAGGAAGGCATACTGGATGGTGTAGCCGTTGCGGCCCACCTTGGGCAGCTCGCCCGTCAGGTCGATGAAGGCTTGCAGTGCCAAAAAGGCAAGCAGCACGAACAGCACCGCCTGGAATATCGAGACCGCAAAATAGCGCTGTAAAATCTTCATTTCGATACCGCTTTACTTGTATTGCCGGCGCGGCGCGCGCGCTTGAAAGCCGCCAGCAGAACCAGCGGATGATAGCGGTGATTCACGTTCAGGCGCCATACAAACAGCGCCACCACGGCCAGCGCGGCCAGCAGATGCAGCGGCCACCAGGCCAGGCCGAAGGTCATGCGGCCCTGTTTCACGCTCGCTTCGATGACCTTGATCAGGTTGCTGTACGTAAAGAAAATCAGCAGCGCGATGATGAGATTGGTCGAACTGCCGGCGCGCGGATTGACAAAGCCCAGCGGAATGGCCAGCAGGATCAGCATCAGGCCGATCAGGGGCGCGCTGACCCGCCACAGCAATTCGGCCATGGTGAACTGATTGTTCGCCTCGACCAGCGCCATGGTGCTCATGGCGCGCACGCCCAGGTCCGCGCCCAGCTCCTGCTGCTTGCTCTCGATGCGCATGATGTACTGTTCGAATTCCATGGTCTGGAAGTCCGCCTGCGTCGGCACGCCCTGGTAACGGCGGCCGCTCTTGAGCACGAGGAAGCGCTGGCCCTTGGCGTCGGTATTGATCACGCCTTCCTTGGCCACGACGACGACGGCGCTGCCTTTTTCATCGACGGTATTGACGAAGACGTTCTGCACGACGTTCTTCTCGCCGCGAACGCCCTCGACGAAGAAGATACGATTGCTGCCGGCCGATTCGCGGAACTGGCCCGGCGTGACCTTCTGCAGGTCTTCGCGCTTTTCAAAGCGCGCCACATATTCATCGCTTTTCTTTTGCGCCCACGGCGTGGCGTACAGGCTCAGGACACCGGTGGCCAGCACCAGCGGCAGGCCGAAGCTGAGCACGGGCCAGATCCAGCGCGACAGGCTCAAACCGGAGGCGAACCACACCACCATCTCCGACTCCTTGTAGCTGCGCGTGACGACCATCAGCACCGCAATGAAACCGGTGAGGATGATGATGGTGGGCAGCTGCATCAGGGCGGAAAAAACCATCAGCGACATGACGTCGGACGATGCGATCTTGCCGCCCGCCGCCTTGCCGAGAATACCGATCAGCATCCAGGTGAGCAGGATGCTGAATAAAACTGTGAAGGTGGCCCCGGCGGCACTAGCCAATTCACGTCGAAGGGCGCGTTGAAAGATCATTCGGAGTTTATAATTCGGGTCAGTTAGTTGAGTAACACGTTACTAGTAAATGAAAACGGAGAACCAAATGGACTTTAGCATAAAAGCATTCGATACCAAGAGCACCCTCGGCACGGCCAAAAGCGGATGCATCGCGGTTGCGGTATTCGAAAACAAAAAACTGTCGCCAGCGGCAAAATCGCTGGACAGCAAGGGTGCGATTTCGGCTGCGCTGAAGTCCGGCGACATCAGCGGCAAGCCTGGCAGCACCTTGCTGCTGCGCACAGTCGATGGCGTCGCCGCCGAACGTGTTCTGCTGGTAGGCATGGGCAGCGATGACACTGTCAGCGAAAAA
Organism: Janthinobacterium sp. OK676; assembly: GCF_900103595.1. NCBI lineage: Bacteria > Pseudomonadati > Pseudomonadota > Betaproteobacteria > Burkholderiales > Oxalobacteraceae > Janthinobacterium > Janthinobacterium sp. OK676. The sequence goes on along the minus strand of NZ_FNHA01000008.1, from coordinate 295,046 downwards.
AACTTCACAAGCGGCGTACAAGCCGCACTCAAGGCCTTCGGCTCGCTGGGCGCTGCGGACGCCATTATCGCATTACCGCTGGCTGAAGTGAAAGAGCGCGACGTAAATTGGGCAATCCGTTGCGTGGTGCAAGCCGCCCACGACAGCGAATACCGCAGCGACTCGCAAAAAAGCAAAAAAGATCCGGCGCCGGCAGGCGTGCGCAAGATCGTCCTGGCCGCTCCCGCAACGGCAGCGACGCGCGGCGCGCTGGCGCAAGCGACCGCCATCGCCAACGGTTCCGACCTGACGCGCAACCTGGGCGACCTGCCGGCGAACATCGCCAACCCGACCTACCTGGCCAACACGGCCAAGCAGCTGGCCAAGGATTACAAGTTCGAAGTCGAAGTGCTGGACCGCAAACAGCTCGAAGCGCTGAAAATGGGCAGCTTCCTGTCCGTCACCAACGGCAGCGAACAGCCGCCGAAATTCATCGTCCTGAAGCACATGGGCGGCAAGGCCAAGGATGCGCCGGTCGTCCTGGTCGGCAAGGGCATCACCTTCGACACGGGCGGCATTTCGATCAAGGCCGGTCCTGGCATGGATGAAATGAAGTACGACATGTGCGGCGCCGCCTCGGTGCTGGGCACCTTCCGCGCCATCGGCGAGATGAACCTGAAGCTGAACGTCATCGGCATCATCGCCGCGTGCGAAAACATGCCGTCGGGCCGCGCCACCAAGCCGGGCGACATCGTCACTTCCATGAACGGCCTGACCATCGAAGTGCTGAACACGGACGCCGAAGGCCGCCTGGTGCTGTGCGACGCGCTGACCTACGCCGAACGCTTCAAGCCGGCCGCCGTCGTCGATATCGCTACCCTGACGGGCGCTTGCGTCGTCGCTCTGGGCCACCACAACAGCGGCCTGTTTACGCGCAGCGATGCGGCGCATGACCAGCTGGCCGGTGAACTGCTGGCAGCGGGCAAGCAAGCCAGCGACACGGCATGGCGCATGCCGATCGAAGAAGCGTACAACGAACAGCTGAAGTCGAACTTCGCGGACCTGGCCAACATCGGCACGCCAGGCGGCGGCGCGGTGACGGCAGCGGCCTTCCTGGAAAACTTCACCAAAAAGTACACTTGGGCGCATCTGGACATCGCCGGCACGGCATGGAAATCGGGCGGCTCGAAAGGCGCGACCGGTCGTCCAGTCCCTCTGCTCACCACGTTCCTGATCAACCGGGTCTAATTGACACCTTGCCGGCAGCGCCCAGCTGCTGGCAAGACGATGCAAAAAGCCGCCACGGTCTGAACTGACCCTGGCGGCTTTTTTACGTGTATTTGAATCAGTAGACGACGGGATTGGGCAAGGGCGATGGCGCCACCTTCGGCTGCACCACCGTTTCCGGCACGGCGACAGCCGGTGGCGGCGCGGTGACGGGCGGGGGTGGCGGCGCCAGGCGCGCGGGGTCTTGCATGACGATGGTCAAAATAGAGGGGTAGTCGAAGCCGGCGCCCGTGTTGCGGTCGACGAAATAGCCGACGCCCAGGGTCAGGATGACATTGCCCCAGACGCTGCCATTGAGTTTGGGGTCGATATGGTCGTCCGTCGCGATGGCGGGCGAACCGTGCTTGCGGCAATCGACTTTCAACGGTTCGCGGCTCTTGCGGATGGTGATGCGTCCGGGCGTGGTGACGAACCACTTGCCGACGTCGTTGCTGAGAATGCAGCCGGCGCCCGTCAGCTCGCGGTTGTCCTGGATGGTTTGCACCAGCACCATCTGGTCAGTGTTGCCCGTCAGGGTGGCGCAGCCGCCCAGGCCGAACAGCAGCAGCGTCCCGGCGGCAAAGGCGGCAAGGGGGGCAGACAGCGGCACGCGCATGGGGGTCTCGCTTAACGGACGGGAATCGGCTGGTCGCCGGGCACGGCGACGGCGGTGACGCTGTTTTTCGGGCTGCCTTCGATCAGGCGGTCGGAATACACGAGGTAGACGAGCGCATTGCGCTTGCTGTCGACCATGCGCACGACGCGCACGTGCTTGAAGAAGATCGAGGCGCGCTCGGTAAATACTTCTTCCTGGCGCGGCAGCTTGCCCTTGAATTGCAGCGGCCCAACCTGGCGGCAAGCCACGGCCGCATCGGCCTTGTCTTCGGCCAGGCCGACGGCCCCCTTGAGGCCGCCCGTCTTGGCGCGCGACAGATAGCAGCTGACGCCAGCGACGCGCGGATCGTCGTACGCTTCGACGACGATCTTGTGGTCAGGACCGATCAGTTTGAACACCGTGTCGACGGAACCGATGGTTTCGGCATGCGCCGCAGTGCAGGCAACGCCCAGCACCACAGCGGCGGACAGCAATTTACGCATGAAGAAAATCCCGGGCACGCACGCAGGCGGCCATCAGTTGATGGGAGCGAAACGCTGGACCATGACGCCTTCGACTTCGATCAGTTGAAAGAACACGTCTTTCGGCCGGGTCCAGATGGAGCCGTCCGCGGCGCGATACACGATCATCGGCGTCAGATCCGCTTCCAGCGTGGCTTCGCACACCAGTTCATAAATGCCGCCCTTATAGTGCCGATAACGCATCGCCGTCCCCTCAAGCAGTTGAATCTTCGCTCTTGTCGTCGGCCAGCGCCTTCTGCTTCTGCTTCAGGCCCTGGATCACTTTCAGTATGCCTTCCATGCCGGCCGCGCCATCGGCGCCGCTAAAGGCCTCGAGTACCTCATTGAGCACCTTGTTGCGCACGGTCGCTTCATCGGCGGACATTTCCAGCGCGCGCTGGGCTTTCGCCGCCTTTTCGGCCGCGCTCACGCGCGGCTTGGCAGCCGTCTTGCCATGCGTCAGAGCAGCCTGCCAGATAACCCAGCGGCGCTGGGTCTCGAAAATCAGGTACTCATCGGGTTTGTCTTCTCTTCGCCGCACAATGTGGCCGTCACGCTGCGCCCACGCTTCAAATGCAGTTCGCATTTTCTTCCTTTGCAAATGCTACGCGCAAGTCTCACTATTAAAACTGCAACATTTCAAAATAGTACCATCTATTGATGTCGCAAAACAGTCTCATAGATACAGTACTGCAATTTATATAACAAGTCTGGCGGCGCCAGGGATGGACACTCCGTCCCCGGCACAGTGGTCATGTAATCGGAATAGCAATTACAACTAATTACAACTGCTTCCTGTTCGGTTCTTCACTTGGCTGTAACAAAGCCGTATGACACAGTTGTTACATTGTGCCATTTTAGTAGTTTTTATCTCGTTTTAGCGAGAAACTTTACACCTTTGTCGCGTTAAACGGCGAGACGCAGCCTGCGACGCCAGCCACTTATGCCAAATCAAACATAGGGGTTGATCAATGATACACAAAAACATAATATTCATGCGCCACGATTGGTTAAATACAAATAGTTCATGAACGCCTCGTTCCCTGCATGTCAATAAAGCCCCCGCCCGACAAGCGGGACAGGACGCCATCGACACGCATGCGGTAAGATTCGCGCCTATCGCCACCTATACAAGCAAGGATTTTTCCCCATGAAACTCGCCACCTGGAACGTCAACTCGCTCAAAGTGCGCCTGCCGCAAGTGCTGCAGTGGCTGACAGACAACCCGGTCGACATACTGTGCCTGCAAGAAACCAAGCTCACGGATGACAAGTTCCCCGTCGCCGAGATCGAGGCGGCCGGCTACCAGGTGGTCTTCAGCGGCCAGAAAACCTACAACGGCGTGGCCATCCTGTCAAAGCTGCCGATCACCGACGTGGTCAGGAATAATCCCCGCTATGAAGATGCGCAGCAGCGCATCCTGGCCGCCACCATCGGTGGCGTGCGCGTCGTCTGCGCCTATGTGCCGAACGGCCAGAGCGTCGATTCGGACAAATATGAATACAAGCTGGGCTGGCTGTCCGCCCTGCACGACTGGCTGGCCGAAGAAGCGCTGCTGCACCCGCAACTGGCCGTCGTCGGCGACTACAATATCGCCCCCGACGACCGCGACGTGCACGACCCCGTCGCCTGGGCCGGCCAGGTGCTGGTCTCGGACAAGGAACGGGCCGCCTTGCAACGTCTGTTCGACATCGGCCTGACGGACGCCTTCCGCCTGTTCGAGCAGGCGGAAAAATCGTTCAGTTGGTGGGATTACCGCCAGCTGGGCTTCCGCCTGAACAAGGGCCTGCGCATCGACCATATCCTGCTCTCGCCGGCCCTCGCCGGCCGCTGCAAGGCGTGCGTGATCGACCGCGTGCCGCGCAAGTGGGAACAGCCGTCCGACCATGCGCCGGTGGTTGCAACGATCGACTAAGCAGGCAAGCGTTCCAGCAGCGATTGCGCATTGGCCGCTGGAACCGGCGCGGAAAACAGATAACCCTGCGCATAGCGGCAGCCGTTCGCCTGCAGCAGGGCGAACTGCTCTTCCGTTTCCACGCCTTCGGCCACGGCCGACAATTGCAGGCTGTCGGCCAGCGCGATGATGGCCGCCACGATGGCGCGGTCTTCTCCGCTGTGCTCGAGGTCCTTGATGAAGGCGCGGTCGATCTTGACCTTCTTCACGGGGAAGCGCTTCAGGTAGGCCAGGCTGGAATAGCCGGTGCCGAAATCGTCGATCGACAGGCGCAGGCCCATGCCATTGATCTGCCGCAGAATCTCCAGCGTATGCTCGCCGTGCTGCATCAGCGCCGTCTCGGTGATCTCGAATTCCAGCAGCGACGGGTCGATCCCCGTTTCCCGTACCACGGCGCCGATGGCCGCCACCAGGCCCTTGTGCATGAACTGGCGTGGCGACAGGTTCACCGCCAGGGGCACGGGCTGCAAGCCCATGCGCTGCCAGGCCATGCTTTGCTCGCAGGCCTGGCGCATCACCCATTCGCCCACGGGCACGATCAAGCCGTTTTCCTCCATGATGGGAATGAAGCGGTCCGGCAGCACCAGGCCGTGACCGGGACGGCGCCAGCGCAGCAGCACTTCCATGCCGTGCAGGCGGCGCGTGGCGATATCGATGACGGGCTGGTAAACCAGTTCGAACTGCTGCAGCGCCAGCGCCGTGCGCAAGCTGCTTTCCAGATCAAAATGCAGGGCCGCCGCCTGGTTCATCGTCTGCGTGAAGAACTGGTAGTTGTTGCGGCCATTGCCCTTGGCGTGGTACATGGCCGCATCCGCATGGCGCATCAGGGCGTCGACGTCGTCGCCATCGTCCGGATACAGGCAGATGCCGATCGACGGCGTCACGTGCAGCACGTGGCCGTCGAGCGGGAAGGCGGGCGTGAGCGCCTCGATGATCTTCTCGGCCACGCGCGCCGCTTCCTCGCCGCCGCGGATGCCCGGCACCAGCACGACGAATTCATCGCCGCCCAGGCGCGCCACCGTGTCGCTGGCGCGCACGGCGCCGCACAGCCGGGCAGCCACTTCCTTGAGCAGCAAATCGCCCGTCATGTGGCCCAGCGAATCGTTGATCGTCTTGAAGCGATCGAGGTCGATGAACATCACGGCCAGCTTGCGCTCCGAGCGCTGCGAGGCCAGCATGGCCCGTTCCAGCCGGTCCGACAGCAGCGCGCGGTTCGGCAAGCCCGTCAGGTTGTCGTGGTAAGCCATGTGGTGCACGCGCGCCTCGGCCTGGCGCCGCTCGGCGATCTCGCCCTGCAGCAGCAGGTTGGCGCCGGCCAGTTCGGCCGTGCGCTCCTGCACGCGCAGTTCCAGTTCGTCGCGCGCGCGGCGCACCGCCTCTGCCGCCTCGCGGCGCGCCGTCACGTCGTCGACCAGCCACACGGAACGGCCATGCGCATGCGCCAGGTCAAACGGCCGGCCGGACAGGCGCGCCCAGAAGCGGCTGCCATCCTTGCGCACCAGCTGGTATTCCGACATGTGCACCCTGCCCGCCTCGAAATCACGCGCCGTCTCGCCGCGCGCCACCTTCCACGCGGCCACGTCCGGATACAGCGCCTGCACCGACAGGCCGTTGATCTCGCCGGGTCCATAGCCGAACAGCTCTTCCATCTTGCTGTTGGCGCGCAAATTGTGGCCGCCCTCTATCACCGAGATGCCCAGCACGGCGCTGTCGAGGATGGCCTGGTTTTCCAGCAGCGCGTTGCGCAGGGACTCTTCGGCGCGCTTGGCTTCCGTGCGGTCCTCGATGATCCAGATGGTGCCGGCGGCCGGGTCGTCCGGGTTGACGACATAGGCGATCAGCTGCGCCCACAAGGTGCTGCCGTCGCGGCGCATCATCTCCACTTCCGTCTGGAAGGGCTTGCCGACGGACAGGAAGGGAAACGCGGCCGCGCCCAGCAAATCGTAGGACTGCTGCGACACGTACAACGCGCGCCCGGGCAGGCCCAGCGCCTCGTCGCCGCTGTAGCCGAACATGGCGGCAAAGCCCAGGTTGTAGCGCGTGATCTGGCGGTTCTTCGTGTACAGGATGCTGACCGAGGCATTCGTCATGATGGCCGCCACTTCCATCTGCGCCTGGCGGCTGGCCGTGATGTCTTCAAGTATCCAGATGGCGCCCTGCTCGCTGTGCGCCTGGTCGACGGCCTTGGCGCGGATGCGGCACCAGAACAGGCTGCCGTCGCGGCGGCGGAACAGCGATTCGTCCAGCTCGTAGGGCAAGCCCTGTCCCAGCAGCGGCGTGGCTTGCACGCCGAATTCCTCGTAGGCGGCGGGCGAGGGAAACAGTGCGGCGGCGGGCAAGCCCGTCATCTCTTCCTGCGCGTAGCCGAACATTTCGGCGAAGCGGGGATTGCAGCGCAGGATCAGGCGCGAACGGGAAAACAGGATGCCGACGGAAGCATTGTCGAGAATGGCCTGCTGCTCGAGCATCAACTGGCGCGTGGCCTCCTCGGCCGCCTTTTGCGCGCTGCGGTCGTCGAACAGCCAGATCGTGTCGCGCAGCGCGCGGTCGGACTGGTTTTCCGGGTTCAGCACATAGCCGTAGGCCAGCGCCCAGAACGTGGAGCCGTCGCGGCGGCGCATTTCCATCTCGCCTTGGAACGGCAAGCCGCGCCGCAGCAGGGGCGAAGCCTGCCGCACGACGTTCTCGTAGGCCGCGCGCGACGGATACAGGTCGGCGACGGCCATGCCGACGCCGCTGTCGCCATCGAAGCCGAAGCATTCGGCGAAGCGCCGGTTGTAGCGCAGCACGCCCTTGTCGCGCTGGAAGCCGATGGCCAGCGGCGCGTTGTCCATGACTGCCTGCATTTCCAGCATGGCGCGGCGCAGCTGGTCTTCATCGCGCCGGTGGTCGCTGATATCCTCGATGATCCAGACCGTGCCGTCATGCGTATTGAGGGGATCGACGGCGCGCCCGTGCAAACGGCTCCAGAACAAGCTGCCGTCCTGGCGCCGCAATTCCAGCTCCGTGCGGTATGGCTTGCCTTTGGAGAGCAGCGGCGCCGCTTCCAGTCCCAGGGCGCGGCAATGCTCGGCGGAGCGGTACAGCACCGCGCCCGGCATGCCGGTCAACTGGTGGCGCGCGTAGCCGAGCATCTCGGCGGCGCGGATATTGCACTCCTCGATGAAACCGCCCTTGGAAAAGACGATGCCGACGGCTGCGCTTTCCAGGATGGCTTGCTGTTCCAGCAAGGTCTTGCGCAAGGCTTGCTGGTCGCGCTGCTGCACGCGGATGTCGGCAAACACGAGGGTCGCGCCCGGCAAGCCATCGTCCACCAGCAGCGGCCTGGACCATACCTGCACGGCGATGGCGCCCCCCGATCCTTGCAGGCTGCTGTCCCACTGCCGCTCGCGCCCGGCCGCACCAAGCGCGCCGCGCAGCATGCTGGTGCTCGAGGCGCGGTAGGCGTCCGTAAAACAGTCGGCCAGCAAGCGCCCTGAAATGTCCGTACCCAGCAAGGCCTGCAAGGCGCCATTCGCCGCCACCACCATGCCGCAGGCATCGCAGGCGCAGGCCGGCAAGGCGATCAGCTGCAAGGCATCGGCGATGAAATCGGGGCTGGTCGGTACGCGCTGCATGGACACCATGGGACGGTTAAGGATGAGATAAACATGTGCCTGGGCAAAAATTCTCTCAAGCATCATGGTGTTGCTAGATCATAAACCAGTTTCCGGCGGTTTTTTCATATTCCTTATTGGCAATATCTGAAACGCCACAGACCACTTGCAACACGCCCGTTGCAGCGCCGTTGCATGGCAAGAAAATGAAACAAATCGTTTAGAATAAAGCATGCGCCGCCCTCCCCAACCTCCGCTCGACCACCGCGACAAACCCGTCATCTGGACCGTCTCCGTCTCGCGCCTGTTCGACCTGTTCCGCGACATCACGCTCGAATACGACGACCTGGCGACGATCGAACCGATCAACCTGGGTTTCGACGACGCCGTGCGCCACATCCGCGAACGCATGGCCACCGAGCGCTGCGACGCCGTCATCGCGGCCGGTTCGAACGGCGCCTACCTCAAGGGCCGGCTGTCGGTGCCCGTCATCATCGCCAAGGCCAGCGGCTACGACGTGATGCAGGCGCTGGCGCGCGCGCGGCGCATCTCGCCGCACATCGGCGTCGTCACCTATCAGGACCCGATGCCGGAACTGGCCGAATTCGCCGCCACCTTCGGCTTCCAGATCGCGCAACGCACCTACGCCACCGAGGAAGACGCGCGCGCGCAGATCAATGAACTGAAGGCGGCCGGCGTGAAAGCCGTCGTCGGCGCGGGCCTCGTCACCGACCTGGCCGAAGAGGCGGGACTGGCCGCCGTCTTCGTGTATTCGGCCACGGCCATCCGGCGCGCCTTCGACGACGCGCTGGAACTGGCGCGCCTGACGCAGATCGAATCGACCCGGGGACGCCGCGCGGTGGTCGCCGACACCCTGCGCGCGCGCCACGGCCTGCACGATCTGCGTGGCGAATCGGAAGCGATGGAAGCGCTGCGCCAGTCCGTGGTGCTGTTCGCCCGTTCGCCGGCCACGGTGCTGATCCAGGGCGAGACGGGCAGCGGCAAGGAACTGGTGGCGCAGGCCATCCACCGCGAAAGCCCGCGCAGCCTGGGCGCGAACCGGCCCTTCATCGCCATCAATTGCGGCGCCATCGCCGAATCCCTGCTCGAATCGGAACTGTTCGGCCACGAGGACGGGGCCTTCACGGGCGCGCGCCGGGGCGGCCACGCGGGCCTGTTCGAGGCGGCCAACCACGGCACCCTCTTCCTCGACGAAATCGGCGAAATGCCGCTGGCCCTGCAAACGCGCCTGCTGCGCGTGCTGGAAGAGCGCGAAGTGGTGCGCGTGGGCGGCACGCGGCCCATCGCCATCAATGTGCGCATCATCAGCGCCACGCACTGTGACCTGGAACAGCGCATCCGCGAAGGACGCTTCCGCGCCGACCTGTTCTACCGCCTGGCCGTGCTGCGCCTGCATTTGCCCGCCTTGCGCGAACGCGCCAGCGACATTGCCGGCCTCGCCGAATGGTCGCTGAAAAACGCGCTGGCCGCGCTGGGCGCTCGTCCGCATCCCAATCTGCACGCGGAAGTCCAGGCCTGCGCGCCGCTGCTGCGCCGTTACGACTGGCCCGGGAACGTGCGCGAACTGCGCAACCTGGCCGAGCGCCTGGCCCTGTTCCTGGCCGCCGAACCGCTGCAGGCGCTCACCCCCGCCTTCGTGCTGGGCGTGGCGCCGGAGCTGGCCAACGCTGCAAGCGCGGCGCTGCCGCCGGCACCAGCCGCCGCTGCCGCTGCCACTACCGCGCCGCGCCTGGAAGACGAAAGCGCCAGCGCCGTGCTGGCCCGCTTCGGCGGGCGCCGCGACGCCGCCGCCCAGTATCTCGGCATCAGCCGCACCACGCTGTGGCGCCGCCTGCGCACCGGCTGATTTTTCAACCATTCCCAGCACACCATGGACGACTGGCCCCACTTGCACGAGTTATGGCAGCGCTGCACGGGACACGCTAACGCCAGCGGCACCAGCGGACTGGCGCGCGACCACAGGGACATCAAGGCGCTGTATGCGCGCGGCATTTCCATGGAAGACGCCATGCAGTTCCTGTTCCAGCAGCGCCCTACCCTGGAAGCCTTCCAGGCGTGGCTGGCTGGCCGCACGCGCGTGCGGCCCGCACACGTCGCGAGTCCCCACCAGGACGTGCTGTCCGCCGCCGACCTGCGATATTTCGAGGAGCATGGCTACCTCGTGCTGCGCAGCGCCGTGCCGCGCGCGCAGTGCGCCGCTGCCCGGGCGGCCATCTGGGACTACCTGGGCGCCAGTCCCGACGAGCCGGCATCGTGGTACCAGCCACACCCGGGCAAGCGGGGCCTGATGCTGCAGTTTTCCGACCATCCTGCCCTCGAGGAAAACCGCCACTGCGCGCACATCCGCCACGCCTGCCAGCAACTGTATGGTATCGATACCGGCATCTACGCCAGCATCGACAAGGTCAGCTTCAATCCGCCGGAAACACCGCAGCACCGCTTCCTGGGCAGCGCCCTGCACTGGGACGTCAGCCTGCAACAGCCTGTACCATTCAAGCTGCAAGGCATGCTGTACCTGAGCGACTGTCCCGCGCAATACGGCGCCTTTCACTGCGTGCCCGGCTTCCAGCATCGCATGGCCGACTGGCTGCGGCAAGTGCCGCCGGGCCGCCAGCCGCGCGAGTGGGCCGTCGACAACTTGCGGCCCGTGCCTGTCGCCGGCATGGCCGGCGATTTCCTCCTCTGGCACCAGGCCCTGCCCCATTGCGCCACGCCCAACCGCGGCCCGGTGCCGCGGTTGGTGCAGTACCTGACCTACCTTCCCGACCATTGCCAGGATCAGGATGTGTGGATATGAACCGCTCATCCCGCCCTGCCGCCGCTCATCCCGCGGCGCTGGCGGCCGCACGCCGGCGCCGCTAGCATGGTCGTCAAGGAGGAGTACCCAATGAAACGAACACTGCAAACTTGTATCCTGCTCGCCGGCGTGCTGCTGGCGGGCGCCGGCCAGGCCGCCGCGCCCACAGCCTTCACGGCCGAGGTCACGGGCCAGGGCCGCCCGCTGATCCTGATTCCCGGCCTGGCGTCATCGGGCGAAGTCTGGCAAGGCACGGTGGCGCGCCTGTGCGGCCCGCAAGCCACGCGCCAATGCCACGTGCTGACCCTGGCCGGCTTTGCCGGCGTGCCGGCCATCGCAGGCGACCTGCTGGCGCAGGCGGAACAGCAACTGGCCGACTACATCGTGGCGAAAAAACTGGCCCAGCCGGCCATCATCGGGCATAGCCTGGGCGGCTTCGTGGCCCTGAAAATGGCCATCGACCATCCGCGGCAGACGGGCAAGCTGGTGATCGTCGACTCGCTGCCGGCGCTGGGCGCGGCGCAGCTGCCATCGAGCACGCCGGAACAGCTGCAAGCCATGGCGACGCAGATGCAAGCGGCCATGCGGGCCCAGGATGCGGCCGGCGCCAGCGCCAGCCAGCGCCGCACGGTAAGCGGCATGGCCAGCGCGCCGGCCGATGTGGAACGCATCATCGGCTGGGGCCAGCGCTCGGACCGCGAAACGGTCATCAACGCCATGGGCACCCTGATTGCCAGCGACCTGCGCCAGGATGTGGCGAAAATCAAATCGCCGACCCTGGTGCTGGGCACCTGGATCGCCTACAAGGATTACGCGCCGCGCGCCGCCATCGAAGCGACCTTCCAGCAGCAGTATGCACAACTGCCCGGCGTGCGGATCGCGCTGGCCGACACGGCGCGCCACTTCATCATGTACGACCAGCCGGACTGGATGGTTGCACGCATTGAACAGTTCCTGGACTAAGCGGTGAACCTGCCCGTGCACCGGCCGCCGCTGCTGGCCAGGATCAACTGGTACTGGACCTTCCAGCTGGCCGGCTGGGGCGCCCTCGCCCTGTTCAACAGCGTGTATGGCGGCTCCTCGCAGCTGCGCATCGTCGTGACGATTGCCTGCTGGGGCTCGCTGGGCGGGCTGCTGCTGTCGCACCTGTGGCATGGCGTCCTGCTCCGGCGCGGCTGGGCGGCAAACGGCTTGCGCTGGAAACGCATCGTGCCGTCGCTGATGGTGCTGGCCGCCATCCAGACGGCCAGCGTGACGGTAGCCTTCCACGTCATGTACCCGCCCGGCACCATCCGGGGCATCGCCTGGCTGCCCGGCGCGCTGCTGTTCTGGTTCGGGGTATTTTTGACCTGGACGGTGTTTTACTTCACCACGCTGTCGCTGCGCCGCGCCGCCCACCTGGAAGCGGAAACCCTGCGCCTGCAACTGCGTGGGCGGGAAGCGGAACTGCGCGCCTTGCAGGCGCAGGTCAATCCGCATTTCTTCTTCAACAGCCTCAATAGCGTGCGTGCGCTGATCTTCGAAGACCGCGACGCGGCCGCGCACATGATCGACCAGCTGGCCAAGCTGATGCGCCACGCGCTGCAATCGGGCCAGCACCCCACCGTGCCGCTGGCGGCCGAACTGGACGCCGTGCGCGCCTACCTGGCCATCGAACAGATACGCTTCGAGGAACGCCTGCGCGTCAGCTTCGCGGTCGAGATCAGCGCGCCCGACCTGGAACACGTGCGCGTGCCGCCCATGGCCGTGCAAACGCTGGTGGAAAACGCCGTCAAATACGGCGTCGAAGCGAGCGCCGACGGCGGCGATATCCGCATTGCCGCGCAGCGCAGCACCGGCGTGGACATGCTGCGGATCGAGGTGGCCAACACGGGCCAGCTGCGCGGCGCGTCCGGCTCCACCGGCATCGGCTTGCGCAATGCGCGCCAGCGCTTGCAGCTGGCCTGCGGCGAGCGCGCCAGCCTGGCCTTGCGCCAAGAGGCGGGCTGGGTCTACGCCACCATCGACCTGCCGGAGCGGCCATGAACGGATCGCCGCTCAAGGTCATGCTGGTCGATGACGAGCGCCTGGCGCGCGCCGAGCTGCGTCGGCTGCTGGCACCGCATGTGCAGTGCGGCGCCGTGGAGATCGTCGGCGAGGCGGCCAGCGCAGCCGATGCCGTCGCGCAGATCGGCAAGCTGCGCCCCGACCTGCTGCTGCTCGACGTGCAGATGCCGGGCGGCTCCGGCTTCGACCTGCTGGCCGCGCTCGATGATGCGCCCGACGTCATCTTTTGCACGGCCTTCGACCAGTACGCGCTACAGGCGTTCGAGGTGAGCGCCCTCGACTACCTGCAAAAACCCGTGCAGGCGGCGCGCCTGGCCACGGCGCTGGCGCGCGCCGGCGCGCGGGCCCAAGCCGTGCCGCCGCCTGCGCCGCGCAAGGTCTTCATCAAGGATGGGGAACGCTGCTGGTTCGTCGCGTTTGGCGATATCCGCCTGCTGGAATCGGAAGGCAATTACACGCGCGTGCATTTCGGCGCGCAGCGGCCGCTGATGCTGCGCACCCTGAACCAGCTGGAAGAAAAGCTCGATCCCGCCCTGTTCCTGCGCGCCAACCGGCGCCAGATCGTCAACCTGGCGCAGGTGGCGCAGCTGGCGCCGAACGCCGCCGATGGCCTGGTCCTGCACCTGCTGGACGGCAGCGTGGTCGAGGTGTCGCGCCGCCGCGCGCAGCAGTTCAAGGCCGCCTGCGGCCTGTAGCGGGACTACCTGAGCGCGGGGATCGGCTGCGCCTGGAAGGCGGGGCGCGGCTGCTCCTTGAGCTTTTTCGCCAGCATGTCGAGCGCCACTTCCAGCTGGCGGTCGGCGCCATTGAAGGTAGCGTGCGGCGGGTTTTCCACCTCCACATCCGGCACCACGCCCACGCCTTCGATCAGCCACTGGCCGTCGATGCCGAACTGGCCGTTTTCCGCCACGCGCGCCATGCCGTTGTCGGCCAGGCGCGTATTGTCGCTGAGCCAGACGCCGGCGCCGGCCGTGCGCTTGCCCACCAGCGGCGCCAGTTTCAATGCCTTGATGCCGGCGGCGAAAGTCTCGCCATCCGAATACGTGAGTTCATCGACCAACACCACCAAATGGCCGCGGAAGGTGTTCTGCATGTTCGACGACGGCTGCACGCCTGGCGGCGCCCAGTAAGCCCAGGCCTTGCGCAGCAGTTTTTCGATGATCCAGCTGTCGATATTGCCGCCGTTATTGCGCCGCACGTCGATGATCAAGCCTTCGCGGTTGATGTTGGCGTAAAAATCGCGGGCGAACGAGGCGATGTCATTGGCGCCCATGGCGCGCAGGTGCAGGTAGCCGATGCGTCCCTGCGAGGCGGCAGCCACCTGCTCGGCGCGGCTCAATTCCCAGTCGCCATAGCGCAGCACCGTCTGTTTCGCCATGTTGACGGGCGTGACGATGACGGCGCGCGGCGCGCCCTTGCCACGTTTGACCTGCAGCAGCACCTGCTTGTCGGCCTGATTCAACAGCAAATCGCTGATATCGCGCGCGGCCAGCACGTCCTTGCCGTTGACGGCCGTGATCACGTCGCCCGCCTTCACGTCCACGTCGGGGCGCGACAGCGGCGCGCGCGCCGACGGCAATTCCGCTTCGCTGCGGTAGACATGCTCGACCAAGTAGCCATCGCTGGTGCGCGCCAGCACGGCGCCCAAGCCCGCCGGCGTACCTTCCTGCTCCGTGCGGCGCAATTCGCCGGGGCGTATCTGCGAATGCAGGGCGCCCACTTCGGCCACCATCATGCCCAGCACGTCATTGAGTTCGGCCCGGTCCGTGACCCGCTCGACCAGCGGCGCATATTTGTCGCGCGCCGCCTTCCAGTTCACGCCGCGCATCTTCGCGTCGTACAGGAAGTCGCGGTGCAGGCGCCAGGCGTCGTTGAACATCTGTTTCCATTCCAGGCGCGGATTCGACACGAACGTCCAGTCGTCGACCTTGACCTTGGCTTTCGACAGGTCGGCCGGCAGCTTGGCGCCCGCCTCGATCACCAGCATCTCGCCCGGGCCGGTGGCCGTGGCCGTGCGGTAGTACAAATGTTTTTTATCCTGCGCCAGGTCGAATTCGCGCACATTGGTCACCAGCAGTTCCGGCTTCGAGCCCGCATTGCCTATGGCAAGCGTCTTCAGGCTGGACTTGTTCTCGCCGCTGTCGCGTTCGAGGAAATACAGGCGCTTGTCGTCCACAGCCAGCGCACTGTAGTTGCCCGCAGCCAGCGGCACTTCATACAAACGCTCGGCCAGGCTCTGGCTGACGATGGCAGGCAAGGCGGCCGGCGCCTTTTTCACGGCCGACTTGCCACCGGCCTTTTCCAGCGCTTTTTCCGCCGCCTGTTCGGCCGCCTTTTCATCGTCCGTCTCGGCCGGTTTCACTCCCGGACGGCTCAGCTCATCGTCGGCCTGGAACGGGAAACGGTTGCCCGGCTGCAGCGCCAGCGCATACACGCCGATGCGCTTGTCGAACACGGGACCCATGTTGCGGTCGCCCCATGGCGAGCCATTGGCCAGCTGAAAATTGCGCGCCGACAAAAAGTACAACCACTTGCCGTCGGGCGAAAACACGGGCGAACCGGAGGTATAACGGTCGCTGGTGACGAATTGCAGCTGTTTCGATGCAAGGTTGTACAGGCCGATCTGCTCGCGCTGCTCGTTGCTGGCCACGCGCACGATGGCCAGGTTGCGGCTGTCGGGCGACCATTGCACTTCGTCGTGCTTGTCCACGCCCGCCTTGCCCGCATCGTCGATCAGCTGGTTGCCCCTGGTCGCCAGGTCCAGCAGCCAGAAGCGGCCCTTCTTGTCCGTGTGCGCCAGCCAGCGCCCATCCGGCGACGGGTACAGCTTCCAGCGGTGGTTGTCGCCCTGCGTCGTCAGCTGCTCGCCCTTGCCCGAGCCATCGGCGGCATACTTCCAGATTTCGTTTTCTCCGCTCGTGTCGACGATGGCGAAGACGGATTTCTCGTCGCTGGAAAAGACGGCGTCGCGCGCCCTTGCCCCATCGGGAATGGCGATATCGACCCGGCGCAGGCTGCCCGTGCCGGCGATGCTGACCTTGCCGCGCGCCGTCAGGATGATGCGCTCATCCTTGCCTGACAGCTGCACGTTGGAAAGGGTGTCCAATGGCGAGCGGATCTGGCGCGCGCGCTGCTGGTCGAAGTCGGACACGAGGCTGATCGCTAGTGGCGGCGAGTCCGTGCCTGCCGCCAGGTCCAGCACCTGCAGGTCCGCGCCCAATTGATACACGATCTTGCCATCGCCCAGCTGGGCATTGCGCACGTCCCACTGCGTGTGGGTCGTCAAGGCGCGGCGGTCGGAGCCGTCGGGCAGCATGCTCCACAGATTGTCGCTGCCGCCCGCGTCGCTGATGTAATAGACGCGGCCCTGCCACCACATGGGGCGCTTGTTGTTGCCCGCCAACACGGCAGGCTCCGCATGCATGCGCACGGCCTCGCCCTTGCCATCGAGGTCAAAGCGCCACAGGGTGGCATGCGCGCCGCCCCGGTAGTTGCGCACATTGTCGTTGGTCATGGCCAGGCCGAAACGCGTGAAGAACAGCGTCTTGCCCGCGTCGTCGAGCGTGGCGTCGTTGGCGTCGGCCACGGGAAACACGCGCCGCGTCTGTTTCACGGGATCGATGGCGGCGACGATGCGGCGCGATGCCGGCCCATCCGTATTTTGCGTGCTGACCAGCACCTCGCCCTGCGCCGTCCAGCCCAGCACCAGCACGCCGCCATTGTCATACGAAATGCGGCGCGGCAAGCCGCCCGCCAGCGGCATCACGTACGCTTCCTGCGCCCCTTCATAGGCGGCGGAAAACGCCAGCCACTGGCCGTCGCGCGAAATTGCCGCGTTCGTTTCATAGCCGGGATGCGTGGTCAGGCGCTGCGCCGCGCCACCGTGGATATTGCTTTTCCACAAATCACCTTCAGCCGTGAAAACGACGGTATCGCCGCGTACGGCGGGGAAACGGAAATAGCTGCCGGCAGGAGCGGCCGCAGCCGCGTCAGCCAGCAGGCCGGCGGACAACAGGAGCAAGGTTAGATTGCGGGAAATTTTCATGTGGGCATCCAGATAGCGGTCAAGGCGGCATGGACATCATGTCGATACCGGATAGCAATTCTGGCATAAGCGCGACCAAAGAAAACCTTCTTTATTGCCCACAAAAACGTAAAAAAACCCGCGCCACTTGCGTGGGCGGGTTTTTCATTGACTGCAGGAAGTTTATTCCACTTCCACCGTTTCCGGCGCAGCCGTCGGCGCCGCATCTGGCGGTTCCGGGAATTCCAGCAAGACCTGGTCCTTGTCGTCGAGGTCGACCGTGACGCGTCCGCCGGTGACCAGGCGGCCGAACAGCAGTTCGTCGGCCAGGGCCTTGCGGATCATGTCCTGAATCAAGCGCGCCATCGGCCGCGCGCCCATCAGCGGATCGAAGCCTTTCTTGCCAAGGAAGGCACGCAGCTTCTCGGTAAACACGGCTTCGACCTTTTTCTCGTGCAACTGCTCTTCCAGCTGCATGAGGAACTTGTCGACCACGCGCAGGATGATTTCCTGGTCCAGCGCGCGGAAGCTGATGGTCGCGTCGATACGGTTGCGGAACTCCGGCGTGAACATGCGCTTGATGTCGGCCATCTCGTCGCCGGCCTGCTTCGAATTGGTGAAGCCGATCGACGTCTTTTGCAAGCTTTCCGCGCCCGCATTGGTCGTCATGATGATGATCACGTTGCGGAAATCGGCTTTGCGGCCATTGTTGTCCGTCAAGGTGCCATGGTCCATCACTTGCAGCAGGATATTGAAAATGTCCGGATGGGCTTTTTCAATTTCATCGAGCAGCAAGACCGCATGCGGCTTCTTGGTGATCGCTTCCGTCAGCAAGCCGCCCTGGTCGAAACCGACGTAGCCCGGCGGCGCGCCGATCAAACGGCTGACGGCGTGGCGTTCCATGTATTCCGACATGTCGAAACGGATCAGCTCGATACCGAGGATGAAGGCCAGTTGCTTGGCCACCTCGGTCTTGCCGACGCCGGTCGGACCGGAGAACAAGAAGGAGCCGATCGGCTTGTCCGTCTTGCCCAGGCCGGCACGCGCCATCTTGATGGCCGAAGCCAGCGCGTCGATGGCGGGATCTTGCCCGAAGACGACATTGCGCAGGTCGCGGTCGATCGTCTGCAGCTTGCTGCGGTCGTCCTGGTTGACCGTTTGCGGCGGAATGCGCGCGATCTTGGCGATGATGTCCTCGATCTCGGCCTTGCCGATGGTTTTCTTTTGTTTCGACTTCGGCAAGATGCGCTGCGCCGCGCCCGCTTCATCGATCACGTCGATCGCCTTGTCGGGCAGATGGCGGTCGTTGATGAAGCGCGCCGCCAGTTCGGCCGCCGTCGACAGGGCCGAAGCCGAGTATTTCACGCCATGGTGCTCTTCGAAGCGCGATTTGAGGCCGCGCAAGATTTGCACGGTTTGCTCGACGGTCGGCTCGTTGACGTCCACTTTCTGGAAGCGGCGCGAGAGCGCATGGTCTTTCTCGAACACGCCGCGGAATTCCGTGTACGTGGTCGCGCCGATGCACTTCAGCTGGCCATTCGCCAGTGCCGGTTTCAGCAGGTTGGACGCGTCCAGCGTGCCGCCCGAGGCCGAGCCGGCACCGATGATGGTGTGGATCTCGTCAATGAACAGGATGCCGTTCGGATTGTCCTTCAACTGTTTCAGCACGGCTTTCAAACGCTGTTCGAAGTCGCCGCGGTATTTGGTACCGGCCAGCAAGGCGCCCATGTCCAGCGAATACACGACGGCATTCTGCAGGATTTCCGGCACGTCGCTTTGCGTGACGCGGTAGGCCAGGCCTTCGGCGATGGCCGTCTTGCCCACGCCCGCTTCACCCACGAGCAGCGGATTGTTCTTGCGGCGACGGCAGAGGATCTGGATCACGCGGTCGACTTCGTCCTCGCGCCCGATCAGCGGGTCGATCCTGCCTTCGGCCGCGGCCTTGTTCAGGTTTTGCGTGAACTGGTCGAGCGGGCTTTCCTTCGGCTGGCCATCGACGGGCGCTTCTTCCACGCCTTCGGAGGCTTTCGCGCTTTCCGTCGACTGGTCCTTGCGCACGCCGTGCGAAATGAAATTGACCACGTCCAGGCGCGTCACGCCCTGCTGGTGCAGGTAGTAAACAGCATGCGAGTCCTTTTCGCCGAAGATGGCCACGAGCACATTGGCGCCCGTGACTTCCTTCTTGCCGTTCGAGGCGGACTGGACGTGCATGATGGCGCGCTGGATCACGCGCTGGAAACCAAGCGTCGGCTGGGTGTCGACTTCGCCCGTGCCAGGCACGGTCGGCGTGTTATCGCCGATGAAATTGGTGAGGGTCTTGCGCAGGTCTTCAATATTGACCGCGCAGGCACGCAATACCTCGGCAGCGGAGGGATTGTCCAGCAGTGCCAGCAGTAAATGCTCAACCGTGATGAATTCGTGCCGTGCCTGCCGAGCTTCGACAAACGCCATGTGCAAACTTACTTCTAATTCCTGCGCAATCATACTTCCTCCATCACGCACTGCAGGGGATGCCCCGCCTTGCGCGCATGCGTTAAAACGAACTCCACTTTGGTACACGCTATATCTTTAGAGAACACGCCGCACACTCCTTTGCCGTAGCGATGAACACTGAGCATGATTTGCGTCGCCGTTTCACGGTCCTTGTTGAAATACTCCTGAATGATGGCCACCACGAATTCCATCGGGGTGTAGTCGTCATTGAGCAAGGCCACCTGGTAGAGCGGTGGCGGCTTCAGCACTTGCCGCTCCAGCAGGGTTTCTGTGTCGTGCTTGGTTGCCATACGCTTATTCTAATGCTTTCACAGTGGTTGTCATGCGCAATATCTACGCCTTTCCAATTGTTTTCAATCTTACGCGTTTTCTTAATAGTGCGCAGATGGCGACCTTGCCGTCAAAATCAAGAGTTGCTTTTTTGGTTGTCGTGAAGAATTTGGCAATATCGATGGAAAAGCGCTTGACTTCATTATTTATTCCGCCAACAATGCTGTATCGACTGTTGCAGTAATGTACAGCTTGATAAGAAGTGAGACGTCGAGGAGGGGGCAAGAAGCTTCTTGCTTTTATGGCTCGTGTGATTTGTTTTAATTTTGAAAGTTCTTTTTATGGCAACAGGTACAGTTAAGTGGTTCAATGATTCCAAAGGTTTTGGCTTCATCACTCCAGATGATGGCGGCGAAGATTTGTTTGCTCATTTCTCCGCAATCAACATGAACGGTTTCAAGACCCTCAAAGAAGGTCAAAAAGTTCAATTCGAAGTCACGCAAGGCCCTAAAGGCAAGCAAGCTTCCAACATCCAAGCAGCCTAAGCATCGCCGGCCCTCAGATGTGAAAAACCCCGTTTTCGAACGGGGTTTTTTTTCGTCCGCAGGGCGCGCAGCGCCCTGCCCCTCCATTACATGTGCTCGATCATCACCTCGCCGAAGCCCGAGCACGACACTTGCGTCGCGCCTTCCATCAGGCGGGCGAAATCGTAGGTGACGCGCTTCGAGGCGATCGACTTTTGCATCGAGGAAATGACCAGGTCGGCCGCTTCCAGCCAGCCCATGTGGCGCAGCATCATTTCCGCCGACAAAATCAAGGAACCGGGGTTCACGTAATCCTTGCCCGCATACTTGGGCGCCGTGCCGTGCGTCGCTTCAAACATGGCGACGGAGTCGGACAGGTTGGCGCCCGGCGCGATGCCGATGCCGCCCACTTGCGCCGCCAGCGCGTCGGAAATGTAATCGCCGTTCAGATTCAGGGTGGCGATGACGCTGTATTCGGCCGGACGCAGCAGGATTTGTTGCAGGAACGCGTCAGCAATGGAATCCTTGACGATGATGTCGCGGCCCGTCTTCGGATTCTTGAACTTGCACCATGGGCCGCCATCGATCAGCTCGGCGCCGAATTCCTTTTGCGCCAGCGCATACGCCCAGTCGCGGAAGCCGCCTTCCGTGTACTTCATGATGTTACCTTTGTGCACGATCGTCACGGATGGCTTGTCATTGT
The DNA here is from genome assembly GCF_900103595.1 of Janthinobacterium sp. OK676. Taxonomy (NCBI): domain Bacteria; kingdom Pseudomonadati; phylum Pseudomonadota; class Betaproteobacteria; order Burkholderiales; family Oxalobacteraceae; genus Janthinobacterium; species Janthinobacterium sp. OK676. Next base: position 274,257 of record NZ_FNHA01000008.1, on the reverse strand, counting down.
CGATCGCGTACTGGATGGCCTTGCGCACGAGACGCTCCGTGCCTTCGATGGACACGGGCTTGATGCCCAGGCCCGACGTGGCCGGGAAGCGGATCTTGGTCACGCCCATTTCATTGACGAGGAAATCCATCAATTTCTTGGCTTCAGGGGAACCTTGCTGGTATTCGATGCCGGCGTAGATATCTTCCGAGTTTTCGCGGAAAATCACCATGTCCGTCTTTTCCGGCTCTTTCACGGGCGACGGCACGCCCGTGAAGTAGCGCACGGGGCGCAGGCAGACGTACAGGTCCAGCTGCTGGCGCAGGGCCACGTTCAGCGAACGGATGCCGCCGCCGACGGGCGTCGTCAGCGGGCCCTTGATGGACACCACGTAATCTTTCAGCACTTCCAGTGTTTCTTCCGGCAGCCACACATCGGGGCCGTACACATTCGTCGATTTTTCGCCTGCGTAGATTTCCATCCAGCTGATCTTGCGCGCGCCGCCGTAGGCCTTGGCCACGGCCGCGTCGATCACCTTGATCATGACCGGGCTGATGTCGATGCCCGTGCCATCGCCTTCAATGAAGGGAACGATGGGATTATCTGGTACATTCAGCGAAAAATCGGCGTTGACGGTGATTTTTTGGCCGTCAGCAGGTACAGTGATATGTTGATACATCGTGATCTCCGAAGTGGGACACACCGCTGGCGGGCAACGCAGGCCGGCGACGCGCTCTGCGGTTGCAGAGTTTACAAAAACAAGTCCGAACAGGGCGGCAACAACGCACTTTAGCAGGGAAAGAACACCCGGGCCATCCGCATCGCCAAAGAAGCCCACCGCCACAGTCTTCTATAAGACATAAGACTAACGTTTCACATTATGCACCAGTATCTTACAGGGCGCCACGCTTTTGCGGCGCCGACCAGCAGCCACCATCGTTTACATCAATTCCTCTACCAGCATGCCACTCATCCTCTTCAATAAACCGTTCCAGGTCCTGTGCCAGTTTTCGCCGCAGGAGGGCCGCGCCACCCTGGCCGACCATCTCACCATCCCCGGCATCTATCCGGCCGGCCGGCTCGACGCCGACAGCGAAGGCTTGCTGCTGCTGACGGACGACGGCCGCCTGCAGCACGAGATCAGCCATCCGGACCGCAAGGAAGCGAAAACCTATCTGGTGCAGGTCGACGGCGTGCCCGATGCGGCCAGCCTGGCGCGCCTGCAGGCGCCGCTGGACCTGGGCGACTTCATCACCAAGCCGTGCAAGGCCGTGCGCATCGCCGAGCCGGACTGGCTGTGGCCCCGCAATCCCCCCATCCGCGCGCGCGCCGACAAGCCGACCTCATGGCTGGCGATCACCTTGAAAGAAGGAAAAAACCGGCAAGTGCGGCGCATGACGGCGGCCGTCGGCCTGCCCACCCTGCGCCTCGTGCGCAGCGCCATCGGCCCGTTCTCGCTGGCCAGCCATCCATTGATGCCGGGAGAATGGTGCGAAGTGCCGGCCGAGAACATAGGCAAAGCGTAAAGCGACCAGGAAAAGCGGCCGCGGCACTAAATTTTTCTAGAAAGCACTATTTATTTTTAGATAATGCAATTAAGATCATCGGACCCTGACATGATACAAAAGGGAAGATGATGAAAAAAGCAATATCAACCCTGGCCGCCTCCCCGCTTGCCGGCGCCGCACTGGCCCAGTCGGGCGCCCAGGTGCACGCTTCCGCCGCGACCGATGCGGCGCGCCTGATTCCCCTGGCACGCAAGACGAAGCAGCCCGCCGAAGCAGGCAAGCCCGTCAAGTAAACGCAGTTTCCGGGGTGGCGACGGCGAGCATGTTGCGGTAACCCCACGCTTTCGGCGCGGCCGGGCGGCAGGCTTGACCAGGCGTGCGCCAGCATGGCTTAATCGCCGCTTCGATCGCCACCGCCCCGCCCCATGAAAAATTGCCTGCGCCGTCTCAGTCTGTCCATCGCCCTGCTGTCTTGCGTCAGCATGGCCCAGGCGCAAACGAGGAGCTTGCAACTGTCAGCCGGCATGCATTTGATCCAGGCGGAAGTGGCCGCCACGGAAGCGCAGCGCGAACAGGGCTTGATGTACCGCGAAAAGATGCCGGCCAATGCAGGCATGCTGTTTGTCTTTGGCAATCCATCCACGCAATGCATGTGGATGAAAAACACGCCGCTGCCCCTGTCGGTGGCCTTTATCGATGCCAGCGGCAAGATCGTCAACATCGAAGACATGCAGCCGCACACGCTCGACAGCCATTGCTCCACCAAGACCGTGCCCGTGCGCTATGCGCTGGAAATGCATCTGGGCTGGTTCAAGCAAAAGAACATCAAGCCAGGCATGAGCATCGGCAACTTGCCGGCGGCGCGCTAGCGCGCAAGATACGGGCGACCGCAGACGGCCACGGCCTTAAAAACCGGCGCGGGAACGCGAAAAACCCGCCAGAACGAATCTGCGGGTTTTTGCTTTTCAACCAGTGCCAGCATACCGGCACAGGCAAGGCCACCATGGTGGCTTGCCTGCTGGCGAATATTAAGCGGACAGTGCTTTCAAAGCAGCTGCCAGACGGCTCTTATGGCGAGCTGCCTTGTTTTTGTGGATGATCTTCTTGTCAGCGATACGGTCGATGGTCGACACGGATGCTTGGAAGATTGCAGCAGCAGCTGCCTTGTCGCCGCCCTGGATCGCTTTGCGAGCAGCTTTGATAGCCGTGCGCAAGGTCGAACGTTGGGACGAATTGTGTGCGTTTTGCTTAACTGCTTGACGAGCGCGTTTGCGCGCTTGTGCGGTATTTGCCATGGAATTTCCTAAAACAGGGTCAAAGTGCGTTTGCAAACATTAGTGTTTGCCAACCGGTGCGTTCTGTGCGTCTGCCGAACCATGTGTGCCAAACCAGTGCCTGTCAAACATTAGTGTCTGCGTAACAGAATTCTGTACAGCCTTCGATTATAGCGATATTTTCAAGCGGGGGCAAATCAAAAAACCGTGTGTCACGCCAAAAACACGTGAAAATGAGGCGGGCAAGGGCGAATCGGCAGCGGTTGTTACCATATTTTAACCGTTTTCCGGTACCGCTCCCGGCTATAATCTGCCCCCATGAACTTGCTTAAAACCCTCGCCGCCATTTCCAGCATGACCATGCTGTCCCGTGTAACCGGATTATTGCGCGAGAGCCTGTTCGCGCGCGCCTTTGGCGCCGGCGCCTACACGGACGCCTTCATTGTTGCCTTCCGCATCCCCAACCTGTTGCGCCGGCTGTTTGCCGAGGGGGCGTTCTCGCAAGCCTTCGTGCCGATCTTGTCTGAATACAAGAACCAGCATGGCCAGGAAGCGAGCAAGCAGTTGGCCGACCACGTGGCCACCACGCTCGTCTGGGCCACCTTGCTCGTGTCCGCCATCGGCATCATCGGCGCGCCCTGGTTCGTGTATGCGATCGCCACGGGCCTGACCAAGGATGCGGGCGCTTTTGACGCGGCCGTGTGGATGACGCGGCTGATGTTCCCTTATATTAGTTGCATGTCCTTCGTGGCCCTGGCCGGCGGCATCCTGAACACCTGGCGCGAATTCAAGATTCCCGCGTTCACGCCGGTGCTGCTGAACCTGTCGTTCATCGCCGCCTCGCTGTTCCTCGCTCCCTATTTGAAACAACCGATCTACGCCATGGCCATTGCCGTGTTCGCCGGCGGCCTGCTGCAGGTGGCCATCCAGATTCCCGCGCTGATCAAGATCGGCATGCTGCCGCGCCTGTCGATCAATCCCGCCATCGGCCTGTCCGACGGCGGCGTGCGCCGCGTGCTGAAAAAGATGGGACCGGCCGTGTTCGCCGTCTCGGCAGCGCAGATCAGCCTGATGATCAACACGAGCATCGCCTCGCGCCTGGCCGAGGGCAGCATTTCCTGGCTGTCGTATGCGGACCGCCTGATGGAGTTCCCCACCGCCATGCTGGGCGTGGCCCTGGGCACCATCTTGCTGCCCAGCCTGTCGAAGGCGAACGTGGATGGCGACAAGACGGAATACTCGGCCCTGCTGGACTGGGGCTTGCGCCTGACCTTTTTGCTGGCCCTGCCCGCCGCCGTCGGCATGGCGACCCTGGCCACGCCGCTGATCGCCACCCTCTTCCATTATGGCAAGTTCACGGCCGAATCCGTGACCATGTCGACGCAGCCGCTGGTGGCCTACAGCCTGGGCCTGATCGGCATCATCCTCGTGAAAACCCTGGCGCCCGCCTTCTATGCGCGCCAGGACATCCGCACGCCCGTGAAGATCGCCATCGGCGTCTTGATCGCCACGCAGCTGATGAATCTGCTGTTCGTGCCCTACATCGCCGTGGCCGGCCTGGCCCTGTCGATCGGCCTGGGCGCCTGCCTGAACGCCAGTTTCCTGTACTGGGGCTTGCGCAAGCGCGGCATCTACCAGCCGAAACCGGGCTGGGCCAAGTTCTTCCTGCGCCTGCTGCCGGCGCTCATCGTGATGGGCGGCGTGGCCTATCTTGGCGCCGTACGCATCGACTGGATCGCTATGCAAGCCCATCCGCTGTTGCGGGCCGGCGCGCTGGCCCTGGTGGTGGCCGTGTGCGGTGCGGCGTATTTTGCGACCTTACTTGCGGTGGGCTTCCGCTTCCGCGCCTTCAAGCGCCACGCGTGACAAGCTGTGCAGGACGTTGTTGCCGGCGCCTCGCTGTACCGAGGAAAGACGAAAGACGAAAGACGAAAAAAAACCCGCCGAAGCGGGTTTTTTCTCGTTGCGGCGTAAGCTTAGGCAGCTTTTTGGGCGCGACGGCGGGCGGCGAAACCGACCAGCGCCAGGCCGCCGAGCAGCATGCCATAGGTTTCTGGCTCTGGCACTGGCAGTGCGGAGACGGAACCCAGGTAAGCGGCGTTTTTCAGACCCGTCAGGCCCGTGACGTGCACGGTGTACGAACCGGCGGCCAGTTGGCCATCCCAGCTCAGGCTCTGGATGCCGGCAGCGGCGGTGTAGGTCAGGTTGCCGTAGCCCAGCAAGGTGGCCGAGAAATCCTTGATCGCGCCTTCGACCACGGAAAACGTTTGCAGCGCGCCAAACGAGGTCGACGATGGCGTGACCAGTTTGAAGGTCCAGTAGTCATCGACCGCGCTGTTTGCGGCAAACTTGGTGGTGATGGCCGACAGGGTGTCGGAACCCGTTGGATCCAGGATACCCAGGTCGTACGTCGCTGCCGATGCGCTGAACGATGCTGCTGCCAGAATGCCTGCAGCGATAAATTTCAATTTCATAGTTTATCCTCAAAAGTAATTTATGGCTGCAATGCGCAGGCCACCAATAGTTGTAGTACCGGAAGTACCGATGAGAATGGTAGCATAATTACATTGATTTAATTATAAATATTTTATGTTAGTTTCACTTCTAATAACTATTTTTTGACTGCAATAGTTACCTTCGCCGAGTACTTTCCCGACAAAAACAGTTCACATGGTATCGATGGCTTTTTACCTTACTTTTCAGGTGAAACTGCCTGTTCCGGACTTGGCGCGGGCAATTCGACCTCTTCCGGCGCGGGCGCAGGCTCGGTTTCTTGCGTAGGGGAAATAGGACGAGAAAACAACGCGGGCGCCGGCACGTCCGGCGCGGCGGGCGCGCCATCGCTGCCAGGCGCCTGCGCCGCACTGGACGGCGGCGCTGGCTGGGCAGGCAACATGAACTGCCACTCCGACAGGTGCGCCTTGCCTTCAAAACCGGCGTAACGGGCCTCGAAGTTGCCAACCTTCAATGGCGCCGCCTGCGACAGGCTGTGCACACCGATGATGCCCTGGCTGCCCGGCTGGTACAGCAACCCCCACTCGGCGCGCCCCGTGACGGGGTCGACAAACAGCTTGCGCAAATGGCGGCGCACTTGCGGAAAGCGCGGATCGCGCAGCAAGGCGGCCAGGGTCGGCGGCTGTTGCGGCTGGCCGGGCGGCGTGGCGGCCGCATAGCTGTACAAGGCGTCGGAAAACTGCGCGCCGATGTCGAGCAATTCCTGCTCGGCCGCCTGGCGCTGCAGCAGCGAGCCCATCTTCAGCCCGGCCGCCCCCACCAGCCCCAGGATGGCCACCAGGATGATCAGGCCCAGATACGTAAAACCGCGCTGGCGGCGCGCAGGACGGTGCATGGCCGCTACCAGTCGGCGAACGGCGTGCCGCTGCGGTCCTTGCCGGGCGCGCCGCTTTTCACGTCATACACCTGGCCCGGCGTGTCGTCGGGTGGCGGCACGGTGACCCAGCTGGCGTCGCTGTCCGTGATGGGATCGATGGGCATGGCGCGCAGGTATTTCTTTTCCACCAGTTGCTCCAGAGAGTCGGGATAGCGTCCCGTATCGCCGTGGAACTGGTCGATGGTCGTGCGCAGGTTGCGCAAGTTGTCCGCCAACACGGTTTCCTTCGCCTTGTCGAGGCTGGGGAAGTAGCGGGGCACGGCCAGGGTCAGCAGCAGCGCCACGATGCCGAGCACCACCAGCAATTCGATCAGGGTGAAGCCGCGCCTGCGGGCGGGAAGGGGGTCAGCAGCCATGGTTCACCATAGACGGTAAGGCACGTTGTTCAAGCCGGTCTTGCTGGAAGTCGAGTACACGTCGTACACGTCGTCGCCTTCGCGCGGCTCGGTCGCTTCGCTGGTATAGCTGCGCTTGCCCCACGTCTGCGCATCGCTCAATACCGCGTCCGCATTGAACGGGTCGCGCGGCACGCGGCGCAGAAAAAACAGCTTGCTGCGCTTCGGGTTGCGCTGGTCCGGCACGCCCTCGACCAGCAGTTCCAGGCTTTTCGGATAGCCGCTGGCGTCGGGCGCGCGCGCAATGCGGCCTTCGTCGCCGGCCCGTTTATAGGCGTCGAGCCCCTGGCGGATCTCGCGCAGCGCGCGCCGCAATTCCTGCTCCTGGCGCCGCTGCACCGTCACCTGCGTGACGGGGATCACCAGGGTGGCCAGCACGCCCAGGATGGCCAGGGTCACCAGCAGCTCGATCAGGGTGAAGCCGCCCTGCGCCCCCTGCGCATGATGCGCCAGTCTCATTTGACGGGCGGCGGCGCCACCGGCACCGGCTGGCTCGACGACAGCGGCAACGGCGCCGCCTGCAGCGGCACGGGCTGGCCCGCCGATATCGGCAAGGGCGAGGCGGCCGGTTCGGGCGACGGCGCCACTGCCGGCGCGGGCACGCTTTGCGGCAAGGCCGACGGAATTTGGACGGGTTCCATCAGCGGCTGCGCCGGCGCCGGCTGCATGCCGACGGCGGACGGACCGGAACGCACGATCACCGTGCCAGGCATCTGCGTGGGCGCCTTGGCCGCCATGTCGGGACGGCGGCGGAAGCTGCCTTCCGTGCCGGCCGAGAATTCCGATTCCTTCGCTTCCGGGCGCTGCACCGTGCGCACCAGGTGCGGCGTGATCGACAGCACGATCTCCGTCTTCTGGCTGTCATCCTTGCTGCTGCCGAACAGCCGTCCCAGCACGGGGATGTCGCCCAGGCCAGGCACCTTGTTGCCCGAACTGCGCTCCTCATTGTTGATCAAGCCCGCCAGCACCTGGTTTTCACCATCCTTCAGCTGCAGCATGGTCGAGGCCTGGCGCGTGCCGATCTGGTACAGGGTCGAGCCGCTCCGGGTGGTGGTGGCCGCGCCCAGGTTGCTCACTTCGAGCGAGATGCGGATGCCCACTTCATTGTTCAAATAGATGGTCGGCTCGGCGTTCACCGTCAAGCCCACGTCCAGGTAGCTGATCGACTCGGAAGCGAAGCCGCCCGTGCCCGGTGAAATGGTGGTGGTCACCACGGGCACCCTGTCGCCGATGACGAATTTCGCCTTTTCCCGGTTGCGCACGCGGATGCGCGGGTTGGCCAGGATGTTCGCGTCGCCGTCCGTCTTGTTGGCGTTCGCCGTCACGGCCAGGTTGCTCACGCCGATGGTACGCTGGTTCAGGTTATTCAGGTCGTTGACGGTCAGCCCGATCCCGCCCGAGGTGGAAAGCGGCGTCAGGGTCAGGCTCGATGGCCAGGCCACGCCCAGCTCCATCAGGCGGCTGCGCTTGACTTCGAGGATTTCCAGTTCCAGCACCACTTCCGCCTCGGGCACGTCCTGCAGCGCGATCAGGCGCTCGGCCAGGCGGATCGCCTCGGGCGTGTCGCGCACGATGACGAGGTTGAGCTTTTCATCGGCCACCACGTCGCGCGTCTTGAGGATGGTCTTGAGCGTATTGGCCACCTGCTTGGCGTCCGCGTTCGCCAGGAAGAAGGTTTTCACCAGCACTTCCTGGTATTCCTTCAGCTTGGCCGCCACGTTCGGGTAAATCAGGATCGTGTTCGCATCCATCACCTGCTGCTCCAGCTGGTTCGTCACCAGCAGGAAGTACACGGCCGATTCCACCGTGCTGTTTTTCAGGAAGATCGAGGTCTTCGCGTCCGCCTTGACGTCCTTGTCGAAGACGAAATTGAGGCCGGAACGGCGCGCGATCAGCTCGAACACCTGTTTTAACGGCGCGTCGCGAAACTCGATCGTGATCGGCTGCTTGTACGACTTGGCCAGGCCCGATTCGACGAGGGGCGGCGCCGTCTTGTCATCGACTTCGCGCAGCAGCGCGCGCGCACCGGCGTGACCTGGCTGCTCCGTCAGGATGGCGTTCAGGCGCTGGCGCGCCGGGTCGTATTGTTTGGCATCGAACGCCGTGCGCGCATCGGCCAGCAATTTCACCTGGCGCTGCTCGCGTTCGAGCGCGCGCAAGCCGCTGTTGGCGCGCTCGTTCTGCGCATCGATTTCCAGCACGCTCAGAAAGCCCGCGCGCGCCAGCTCGCCCTGCCCCGCCTGCGCCTGGCGCTCGGCCTGCTGCAGACGGCTGCCGGTGGCCCGTTCGCGCGCCTGCAGATAGGCGCTGCGGTATTGCGCGTTGCCGGGGTCTTGCCGCAGCGCCTCCTGCAGCTTTTGCAGGCCGGCCGGCACCTGGTCTTGCGCAATCAGCTCGCGCCCGTCGCGGTAGGCTTGCTGTCCTGCGCAGCCGGACAGCAGCACCAGCAGCGCCAGCAACGGCGCCGGTGAATAGGAACGAGACATCAATCGAGTACTCCAATGTTGAGCTGCTGAACCTGGTTCAACGGCAGATAAGTGAGCGTCATGACGGGCGGCGCGATCGCCACGACCTTGTAGGCGCCGTCGATGACGGTATTGGCGCGCACGATATACGTCTTGTCGGCGCGCGACAAAAACACTTCCCAGGCGCCGTCGGCGGCCGCCTTGCCCAGGTAGACGAAGGGCAGCGGCGGCGCCATCGGCGGCGGTGGCGGCGGCGCGGCCGTCACCGCCATTTTTGGCGGCGGCGGATTCCAGTTCTGGCTCTGGAAGACCGCGCCGGCGCCGCCAAAGGTATCGCCATCCTCGCCCGCCACTTCGCTGCGCGGCAGCAGGGCCAGGATGGCCGGCTGCGCGGCCGGCGCCCTGGCGGAGGCACGGCGCGCGGGCGCGACGGCCCGCTCCACGGCTTCGGCCACGTCGGCCACGGGCTGGCGCTCGCCGAACAGCAGCAAGGCGCCCGCGCCCAGCACGCCGGCCAGCATCAGATAATGGCGCGGGGTCATGGCACCTCTCCCGCAGCGCCCGGCGCATCGCTCAGATAAAAGGTCAGGCGCAAGCGCGCTTCGAGATCCGTATCGGCGATCTGCTCGCGGCGAAAACTCAGTTCGTCGAGCGAGGCGAAGGGGACGGCGCGCAGCGCTTGCAGCGCGAACTGCGACACGGCCGCATAACTGCCCTTCAGCGGCAAGGTCACCTGGTATGTAGCGACCCGGCTGGCCTTGTCGTAGCCGCTCTTGTATTCACCCTGCGCCAGCAGCAAGCCGTTTTTCGCGGCCAGGTCGAACAGCTGCTTGACCTGCTGCTCCGCGTGGCGCTGCTGTCCCAGGGCGGCATAAAAGCGCGCCAGGTTTTCGCTGGCCGTCGCCGGCGCCGCCGCGGCCACCACGGCCAGCGCTGGCTGCGGCAAGGGCCGCGCTTCCAGCTGCGTCGCCACGGCACACTGCTGCCAGGCCCACACCCAGGCGGCCACGCCCAGCGCGAGCAGGGCCACGGCCACGCAGGCTGGCGCGCCCAGGCGGCGCAACAGCAGCTGCGCGCGCAGGCGCAAGGTATTGAGGTCGATGGCCATCATGGCGTGCCCCAGCGCGCTTCGAGCTGGAAGCGCAAGGGTTTGTTCGGATCGAGCGCGTTGATTTCATGGCGCAGCAGCTGCACGCGCGTGCCGAACAGCTCCTGCCGCTTCAATTGCGCGATGTAGGCCACCATGGCGTCGCTGCCGGTGGTTTCGGCCGTGATTTTCAATATCCGCTTGCGCGCGTCCGGTTCCAGCGCCAGCAGCGCGACGGTGGGCGGCGTGGCGCTGGCCAGCGCATCCTGCAGGTCGCGCCACGGCAGGTTCAATTGCAGGATGGCCGCGTTCACGGCCGCCGCCTGTGCGGGTGCGATCGGCGTGGACACCACCGGCGCCGGCCCCTGCGTGGCAGCCAGCACGCGCTGCTGGGCGCGCTGCAACTGTCCCTCGCGCAGCTGCTGGCGCTGCAGCGCGGCGCTGCCGCCGTACGCCGCCGTGACGGCCAGCGCCACGCCCAGCGCGCCGACGCACCACGCCCACGCGGGCACGCGGTGCAGGCTGCGGCGCCAGTTTGGCGGCGCGAAATCGATATCGAGGCGCGTCATGCCACGCCTCCGCTATGCGCCAGCCGGGCGGCCGGCGACAAGGCACCTTCCCCGTCCGGCGTAGAAAAAAGCTGGCAGTGGAGTTCTTTCGCCGGCGTCAGCCATGCGGGTGGCGGCGCGCCGCACAGCTGCAGCAGCGCCGGTGCGCATACGCCTTGCAGCAGCGCCTCGCGCGCCAAGGTCTGCGCCAGCCAGTCCCTGCCAGTGCCAGGCGGCACAGGCAGCGCGCGCACGGCGCGCAGGCGGCCCTCGTGGCGCACGCCCAGGGTCAGGGTATTTTCCTGCAACTGGCCAAACCAGGCGCCCGGCTTCAACGCGCCATGCCAGCGGTTCCAGTGGCGCGCGAATTGCGGCGTAATGAAAATCAGGGCCAGCTTGCGAGCGTCGGCCACGCGCGTCAGCTGCGCCAGCAGCGCACGGGGCACGGCGCAAAAGAAGGGCGCGCGCGCATCCCAGGCGCGGCTCATGTGCCACAGGCCCGGCGCATCGCCATACAGCGACTGGAAGCGCAGCGCGGCGGCCGCCTCGATGTCGGCCAGGCGGGCCGCGCCTTGCGGCATGTCCACTTGCCACAGGCGCGCCAATCCATCGTCGAGCACCACGGACAAGGGCCAGCCCGCGTATTCGCCAGCCGGCAGTATCTGTTCCAGCGCCTGGCCCAGGGCGGCAAAGCCGCCGTACGCCGCGTCGTCCGGTGCATACGCGGCTTCGCCGAGCGAGGTCCAGGCGGGCGTGCGCCAGCGGCTGCTGCGCCACAGGCTCACCTTGCCCGCCGCCACGCCCAGGCGCAATCCTTGTCCGAGACCTCTACGCATGCAGGGTGACCCTCTTGATTTCCGTGATGGTGGTGGCGCCCCGCTTGACCAGTTCCAGCGCCGCCAGGCGCAGGCTGCGCGTGCCGTTCGCATACGCGGCCGCCTTGATCTGGCGGATCGGTTTTTTATCGACGATCAGTTCGCGAATTTCATCGGTCAGCACGAGAATCTCGGCGATCGAGCGGCGCCCCTTGTAACCGGTGCCGCGGCAATCGCCGCAACCCTTGCCCTGCTTGAATTGATACTCGCCCACGTCGGCGCGCGCCAGGCCCACGCTGGCCAGCTCACTGTCGTCCGGCGTGTACTCCGTGGCGCAATGGGGGCAGTTGGTGCGGATCAGCCGCTGCGCCCAGATGCCGTTCAGGGCCGAGACGAAGGCATACGGGTCGATGCCCATGTGCGTAAAACGGCCGAACACGTCGAACACATTATTCGCATGCACGGTGGTGAGCACCAGGTGGCCCGTGAGGGCCGACTGCACGGCGATTTCCGCCGTCTCGCGGTCGCGGATCTCGCCCACCATGATCTTGTCGGGGTCGTGGCGCAGGATGGAACGCAAGCCCTTGGCAAAGGTCAGTCCCTTCTTTTCATTGACAGGGATTTGCAAAATGCCGGGCAGCTGATATTCGACGGGGTCTTCGATGGTGATGATCTTTTCGCGCCCGTTATGGATTTCCGTCAGTGCCGCATACAGGGTCGTCGTCTTGCCCGAACCCGTGGGGCCGGTGACGAGCAGCATGCCGTAGGCTTCCTGCGCCAGCGCGCGCAAGGCGACCAGCGATGGCGAGTCAAAGCCCAAGGCTTCAAGGGTCAGCGCGCCATACGCCTCTATCATGGCGCGCTTGTCGAGGATGCGGATGACGGCATCCTCGCCATGGATGCTGGGCATGATGGAGACGCGCAAGTCGATTTCGCGCCCGCCCGATTCGACGCGGAAGCTGCCGTCCTGCGGCACGCGGCGCTCGGCGATATCGAGTTCGGCCAGCACTTTCAGGCGCGAGATGATGTGCTCGGCCACTTCGATGCCGTTGACGGACGTGGCGTGATCGAGCACGCCGTCGACCCTGTACTTGACGGCCAGGCCGCCAGCCGTGCTTTCCAGGTGGATGTCCGAGGCGCCCGCCTTCAGCGCGTCATACAGGGTCGAGTTGACCAGCTTGACGGCGGGGCTGGCCGCTTCCGAGACGCTGGCGAACGACAGCACGGCGGCCGTCTTGCCGTCGCGCCGCGCGTCGGTGGCGGCGCCCGGCAGCAGGCTGTCGACGGCGCGCGCCGATTCTTCCTGCTTCGACAAATAGGCGCCGATGTCGGCCTGCAGCGCCAGGCGCACGTCCAAGACGCCCTGCCCGGCGCGCGCGCCGAGCCAGGTTTGCAGGTCGAGGTCGAACGGGTCGGCGATCACGCCCACCAGCTGGCCGCCGGCGGCGCGCAGCAGCACGCTGTGGCGCGCCAGCGCCTGCGACAGGGGCAGCACGTCGAAGGCGGGAGACAAGGCCAGCATGTCGGCCGTTTCCAGCACGTCCAGGCCGAACGGGCGCGCCAGTTCGCGCACTACGGCGCGCGCCTCGATGCCGCTCAGCTCCTGCAATTCCTCGACCAGGCTGCGCTTCGATTGCCGGCTCAGGATACGCGCGCGCTGCAGCAGCGCGGGATCGATGGCGACAGGAACGGAGGAAATCTGGTTCATGAAATATCGCCGGCAAGGTCAAAGATGGGCATGTACAGCAGGATCACGATGGCGCCCACGACCAGGCCGATGGCGGCCATCAGCAAGGGTTCGAAGGTGCGCGTAAAACGGTCGATCCAGCGGCTGATTTCGCCGTCGTAAAAAGCGGCCGACTGCGTCAGCATGGGCCCCATGTCGCCCGTGCGCTCGCCCACGCGCAGCATGCGCAGGGAAATGGGCGTCGTCAATTGGTGCTGCTCGAACGCCGACGACAGGGGCTGACCCGCCTCGATGGCGCCGCGCGCCCGCTGCAAGGACGCCTGCATGCCCGGCGAGACCATGGCCTGCACGGTGGCGATCGCCTGCACGATGGTGATGCCGCCCTCGGCCAGCATGCCCAGGGTCAGGTACAGGCGCGACAATTCATAGATGCGCACGCGCTCGCCGATGCCGGGCAGTTTCGCCAGCAGGCGCGCCACGCCGCCATTGCGCAGCACGCGCCGCACGGCAGTCAACACGATGCTGCCGACCAGCGCCATCCCCAGCAACAGCAACACGCCATGCTGCGTGACGAACTGGCCCCAGCTGAGCATCACTTGCGACATCCACGGCAGGTTGCGCCCGGCGCCCTGGTATACCTCGGCGAAACGGGGCACCACATAGCTGATCAGGAAGGCGCTGACGCCGCCGCCCACGGCCAGCAGGATGGCGGGATAGATGGCGGCGCTGACGATCTTGGACCGCACCGCATCGATGCGCTGCTGGTAATCGATGTAACGCGACAGCGCGCGCGGCAAGTCGCTCGTGCCCTCGGCCGCCTTGACGATGCCGATGTACAAGGGAGGAAACAGTTCAGATTGCTCGCCCAGCACGGCGGAAAAGCGCTTGCCTTCGCGTAAGCCTTCCAGCAGGCGCGTGAGCACGCTGCGCGTGGCCGGCGAGGCTTCCTTTTCCAGCAAGGCTTCCAGCGCTTCGACGATGCCCAGGCCCGCCTGCAGCAGCGCCAGCAATTCCTGGCTGAACAGCAGCAGGGGCAGCGCCCGCGCCCGCTGGCGCCCGGCCGCGCTGAACGGCGTGGCCCGCACGGGGCGGATGGCGCTGACGAACAGGCCGCGCGCCTCGGCCTGGCGGCGCGCGTCGGCCTCGTCGCGCCCGTCGATCACGCACGTCTGCAAGGTAGCTACGGCCTGGTCCGTGGAAAGCGCGCGTACTTCGAACTGCATGATGGCTTGTCCGTAGGAAAAAGAATGGCGCTGGCGCTATTGCGAGCTGATGTCGGCGTTCTCGCCGCTGCCGCCCGGCTGGCCATCCTTGCCCATCGAGACGATGTCATATTCGCCCTTGCTGCCGGGTGCGCGGTATTGATAGGCATGACCCCACGGGTCGAGCGGCACGGCTTTTTTCAGGTAAGGGCCATTCCAGCGCGTGCCGGCGGCGGGCGGTGCCACCAGCAGCGCGGCCAGGCCTTCTTCCGTGGTCGGATAGCGGCCCACGTCGAGGCGGTAGGTGTCGAGCGATTTTTCAAACGCCTCGATCTGCGCCTTGGCCACCGTCACTTCCGACTTGCCCAACTGGGCGAAATACTTGGGGCCGACATACGCCGCCAGCAAGCCGATGATCACGATCACGACCAGCAATTCGAGCAAGGTAAAGCCGCGCGCATGGCGCGTTGCCGCAAGGTTCTGCCTGTGTGCTGCATGCATCCGCTAACTCCTTATTGCCTACCTTCAATACATTGCGTCGCCATGCGCGGCGGATGGCCACGCACGGGCGACACGCGCTTGCCTGATGCGTATCAGCCTACCATGCCGGTTATGGTTAATACAATCTTTTCTTTGTACTGTGAACAACAAATTCTCGCGGAAACCATCCAGTGTGCGCGAAACCGCCACGGCGCCGCGCGCGCTTGACAGCCTGGTTAATTACTCAACTATTTTCAATCCAGAAACTATCTACTCCTGGTTACCAACTCATAGTAAATGATGAATTTTATTCATTCATTATTTGTAACTTTCAAATTAAATTTGCAAGAATATCAAACAATGAAATTGCCTCTTTTGCTATAGTAAAAATCAATTTTCTACGCATTGGTCCGCATTAATCCTATCCGGCCGCGCAGGAGAGAGCATCCCAGACGCAAAACATATTGCATCCTACATAATCACCAAGGGAAAATTCATGACTCGTATTGTGCATTCGAAGGCAACTGCCGCAGCAAGTCCTTTCTCGGCCAAGCAGTGGACCGGCGCCGCCATCCTGGCCCTGTCCGCCGCCTGGGCCCCCGCCGCCATCGCGGACGTGATCAACTTTGACAACGTCGACAGCCAGTTCGTCGGCCATGGCGACTCCCTGGAATTTGGCAAATTCCTGCTGACGGGTGCTTCGAATGCCGCCGGTGCCAATTATGGCGACCTGGTCGGCGCCGTGTTCGATGGCACGGACCGCGCCGCCTGCGGCATGGCGTGCCCGACCAACAATACGAGCAATTACTATGCATCGCTGAACGACGGCATCGTCTACCTCGATCCCCTGAAGACGGGCGGCAGCGTCAGCCTGCAGGGCTTCGACGCCAGCTTCATCGGCTACGCCCAGGGCGTCACCTACCCAGCCGTGGCCGGCCTGCTGCGCGTGCAAGGCTTCTACGCCAACGGTTCTTCCATTTATGAAACCTATCAGCTGGGCGGCCCCGTCGGCGGCAACTTCCTGTTCCAGCACTACAACACCAGCGCCAGCTTCGGCAGCCAGCAATTCGCCTCGCTGGCCTTCTTCGGCTTCACTTGCAACACGGCCGGCAGTTGCAATGCGTTCAGCACCAACAAGGGCCAGTTTGCGCTCGACAATATCGTCGCCTCGGTACCGGAGCCATCGACCTACGCGATGATGCTGCTGGGCCTGGCAGGCATCGGTTTCGCGGCGCGCCGCCGCCAGCAAGCCTGATCGCTCCCTTTCGATTCCGCTACCGTCACCAGGAAACCCTACATGACATTCCGTCCCGCCTTGCGTCCCATTTCGCTCGCCGTGCTGAGCCTGTTTGCCAGCCTCAGCTTCCAGGCCCACGCCGACGACCTGCGCCGCCCCTACATCGTGCAGCTGACCGACAAACCGATCGCCTCCTACACCGGCTCGGTGGAAGGCCTCGATGCCACCCAGCCTGCCGCCGGCAGCCGCCTCGACCTGGCCAGCACGCAAGTGCAGCTGTACGGCGATTACCTTGAGCAGAAACAGGCGCGGGTACAGGCGCTCGTCGCCGCCGCGCCCGTGCAATACCAATACAAGATCGTCCTCAACGGTTTTTCCGCCCTGCTGACCGACGCCGAAGTGCGCCAGCTGCAGGCGAGCGGCGAAGTGGCCAGCATCGCGCCCGACGAGCCGCGCGCCCTGCAAACGAACTACACGCCCACCTTCCTGGGCCTGGACCAGCCGGGCGGCCTGTGGAGCCAGCTGGGCGGCAAGCAGCATGCGGGCGAGAACATCATCATCGGCATCGTCGATGGCGGCGTGTGGCCGGAAAACCTGTCGTATGCGGACAAGGTCGACGCCAACGGCGCCCCCACCTTCGACCCGAACGCCACCCTGGCCTACGGCGCCGCGCCGGCCGCCTGGAAAGGCAGCTGCCAGGCAGGCGAAGGCTTTACGTCCGACCACTGCAACAACAAGCTGCTGGGCGCGCAATACTTCAACGCCGTGCGCCTGACCGAGACGGACAAGATCCAGCACTGGAGCGAATTCACCTCGCCGCGCGACTCCATCGGCGACCCGAACGGCGAAGGCGGCCACGGCACGCACACCTCGTCCACCGCGGGCGGCAACGCGGGCGTGCCCGTGAGCGTCAACGGCACGCCGCTGGGCGCCATTTCCGGCGTGGCGCCGCGCGCCCGCCTGTCCGTCTACAAGGTGTGCTGGTCGTACAACCTGGCCACCCAGCCGACCGGTGCGAAGAACGGCTGCTACGGCGGCGACAGCGTGGCGGCGATCGAAAAAGCCGTGCAGGATGGCGTGCACGTGATCAACTACTCGATCAGCGGCGGCGGCACCGTCAATGACCCGGTCGAGCAAGCCTTCCTGCATGCGTCGAATGCGGGCGTCTTCGTTGCCGCGTCCGCCGGCAATGCGGGACCGGCGAACACGGTAGCCCACGTCAGCCCGTGGATCACGACGGTGGCCGCCTCGACGCATAACCGCGCCAACCAGGCCAAGGTGACTTTGAGCAATGGCGCCAGCTACACGGGCGCTTCGCTCAACTACAACCCGCTGCCTGCCACCGCCCTGATCCGCGCGCAAGACGCGGGCCTGCCCGGCGCCGATGCGCAAAAACTGGCCCTGTGCTATCGCGCCGGCGACAACGGCGGCGTGGCCCTGCTGGACCCGGCCAAGGTCGCCGGCAAGGTCGTCAGCTGCCTGCGCGGCACCACGGCGCGTACCGACAAGGGCGTCGCCGTGCTCGAAGCGGGCGGCGCCGGCATGGTGCTGGTCGACACGGGCGTGGGCCTGGTGTCCGACCCGCACGTGCTGCCGGCCGTGCACGTGAGCGCCGCCGATGGCGCGCTGATCAACGCCCAGGCGCAAACGGGCGCGGCCACGGCCGCCATCTCGCGCTTCGTCACCAACGGCAACGGCCCCGCCGCCCCCGTGGTGGCCGACTTCTCGTCGCGCGGCCCGAACCTGTACGACGCCAACCTGCTCAAGCCGGACGTCACCGCGCCGGGCGTGGACATCCTGGCCGGCGGCACGCCTGCCCTGTCGCGCGCCCAGCGCGACGCCGTGCAGGATGGCAGCCTGGTACCGGCGCAAGCCTACATCTTCCTGCAAGGCACCTCGATGGCCAGCCCGCACGTGGCCGGCCTGGCCGCCCTGCTGCGCCAGCAGCATCCGGACTGGAGCCCGGCCGCCATCAAGTCGGCCCTGATGACGACCGGCAGCGCCACCTTGCCCGACATCCAGGCCGGCGACGCGCGCGGCATCCTGCCATGGGGCCAGGGCGCGGGCCACGTGACGCCAAACAAGGCGACCGATCCGGGCCTCGTGTATGACGCCAGCCTGGCCGACTACAAGAAATACATGTGCGGCGTCGGCATGACGGCCGAATGCGCGGGCGGCACCCTGGCCGGCTACAATCTGAACATGCCGTCCATCACCATCGGCAACGTGCTGGGCACGCAAACGGTGACGCGCCGCGTCACCAACGTGGGCAGCAGCAGCGCCACCTACACGGCCAGCGCCTCGCTCAGCGGCTACAGCGTGACGGTAACGCCTGCCACCCTGGCACTGGCGCCCGGCGAAACCAAGTCCTTCACCGTGACCCTGGCGCGCACGACGGCGCCGGACAATGCCTGGCAGTATGGCGCCCTCGTGTGGAGCGACGGCGTGCACACGGTGCGCAGCCCCGTCACGGCCCGCTCAGGCCGCGCGGTGCAGTCGCCCGCATTGCTGCAAGCCGACAAGGTCAGCGGCCTGCGTTCGCTGACCCTGTCCACCGGCTTTGCCGGCAAGGTCGGCGCGGCGACGGGCGGCCTGAAGGAAGTGGCGCGCAGCGAGCAAACCGTCAACCAGGCCGCGCCGGGCAGCGTGGAAACGCTGGCGCAGATGGCCGACGCGTGCAAGGCGGGCGGCAGCGGCGTGCGCGCAGTCAATGTCAGCATTCCCGCCAGCACCGTCGTGGCGCGCTTCGAAATCTTCGACCGCGACACCACGGAAGGCGCCGGCAATGACCTCGACATGCTGCTGCTCAACAGCGCCGGCGCAACGGTCGCCACCTCGGCCACGGCCGGCTCGAACGAGGCCATCACCGTCACCACCCCGGCGGCAGGCAACTACAAGGTGTGCGTGATCGGCTACGAACTGGCAAATGGCGTCTCGACCGGCTTCGGCCTGTCGTCGGCCGTCGTCACGACAGCCGACAAGGGCGGCAACCTGAAAGCCACCCTGCCAACCAAGGTATATGTGGGCGGCAGCGCCACGGCCGGCGTCAGCTGGTCGGGGCTGGAAACGGGCAAACGCTACCTGGGCGGCGTGGTCTTCCTTGATGGCAACAACGCGGCGGCATCCACCACCGTGCTGTCGGTGGAGACCAACAACCCCTTGCCGCTGGCCGTCCCCAGCCAGCGCAACGTGAGGGCGGACGCCAAGCTGTAACGGTATCGCTCATGCAGTAACACGGCGCGCCCTGCGGGGCGCGTTTTTTATGCGCGACGCGCGTACAATCGACGCATGTCCACATTTCGCCTCTGCATTGCCATCCTGGCCGGCATGACCGGCATCCATGCCCTGCCTGTGGCGACGCAGGCCGCCGAGGCGCGGCAGTCCTATGTGGTGCAATTGCGCACCCCGCCGCTGGCCTCGCAAGCGGACGGCGTGCATGGGCTCGATACGAACAGCGACGCGGCGCGGCGCTATACGGCCCGGCTGGAAGCGCAGCAGCACGCCGTGCTGGCGCTGGTACCAGATGCCCCCGTGCAATACCGCTACACGGCGGCCTTCAATGGCTTTGCCGCCATGCTGACACCGGTCGAAGTGGCCCGCCTGCAGGCGAGCCCGGACGTGGCGCGGGTATCGCCCGGCAGCATCGAACACATGCAAGATGGTAATGAAAAGAGTCAGGCCCGGCCGCGGGACCAGCGCTAATGGCTGAGCAGGCGCAGCGCGATGCCGCGCGACACGGCTTGCGTGCGGTTGCTGACACCGAGTAATTTGTAGATACGCTGCAAATGGCTTTTCACGGTGGCGCCGCTGATGCCGAGAATTTGCCCCACCTCGTCATTGCTTTTCCCCTCGCGGACCCAATGCAGCACTTCCAGTTCGCGCGCGCTGGCCGCGCGCGTGGCAGCCGGGCCCGTCACGCGCGCACGCTGGCTGCCTGGCAACGCCAGCCAGTGCACGTGCAGATAGGGCAGCAGCAATTCCAGCACATACGCTTGCCGCGCCGCGTCCGCAGGCGTCACGGCGAAGAGGGCAAAAAAGCTGCCGCCGGCGTCGCCCACGCTGCCATGCACCAGCACGCCGTCGATGACGCCCGCCCTCCGGCCGCCCGCGCGCCAGGCCAGCGCAAGGTGCGCCAGCTGCCCCTGGCGCTGGCGCAGCAGCGCGTGGTCGGGCGCGGCGCTGTGCCAGGCTTCGCTGCACAGCACGGCCCCGTCGGCGTCCAGCTGCGCGCACATCAATATGTCGTGCGGCAACAACGTTTGCAGCGGCCCCTGGCTCCACAGAAAGAAATCGCCGGGCGCGGCGATGCCATGCGCGCCGAGGATGGCGTGCAACAGATATTCCTGCTCCCGCCCCGTCAGCAGCATCATGCGTACACGGCCGCATCGGCGGTATCAAACGCCAGATAGCGGTAGCCGCTGCCCCGCACGGTTTCGATGCGGTGGCCGCAACCGCCCGGCTGCAAGGCGTGGCGCAAGCGTCCCACGTGGGCATCGACCGTGCGCTCGTCGAGATAGGCGGCATGGCCCCACACCTGGTCCAGCAGTTGCGCGCGGCTATGCACCCTTCCCGGATGGTCCATGAGGAAATGCAGCAGCTTGAATTCAACGCGGCCAAGGTGGATGGGCACCTTGCCCGCCGTCACGCGCAAGGTGTGCGGATCGAGCCGCAAGGCGGCAGCCCCGGCCGTGCCTGTACCAGCGCGCAAGGCAGATGGCGCACGACGGCGCAGCAGCGCGTGCACGCGGGCCAGCATTTCACGGGGACCGAAAGGCTTGCACAGATAATCGTCGGCGCCGCTTTCCAGCGCCAGCACCTTGTCCTGTTCGCTGTCGCGCGTGCTGATCATGATGATGGGCAAGTCGCATAGCACGCCATCCTGGCGCACCTGGCGCAGCAGCGCGATGC
This sequence comes from Janthinobacterium sp. OK676, assembly GCF_900103595.1. Lineage (NCBI taxonomy): Bacteria > Pseudomonadati > Pseudomonadota > Betaproteobacteria > Burkholderiales > Oxalobacteraceae > Janthinobacterium > Janthinobacterium sp. OK676. The sequence goes on along the minus strand of NZ_FNHA01000008.1, from coordinate 253,281 downwards.
CGGACGCATCGGGCAACTCCCATTCCAGCAGCAGCACGTCGGGCGGGTCGGTCGCCAGCAGCGCCAGCGCGCCGCGCGCGTCAACGGCGCAGCTGACCCGGTAGCCGGCGCCCTCAAGGTTGTGCGCCAGCAGCGCCTGCATGGAGGGCGCAGGGTCCAGCACCAGGATATGGCCAGGCATCGATGCATCTCCCGAAAAAGTTGGCGGCAGTCATGAAAATACTAGACTGCCCGACAAGTTTTTGACTATGCATCAAGCGTAAAACGGTGACTAATACAATTTAGTTTCCTGATTTATAGCTATTACGAATAAATAGATAAAAAAACACAGCGGCCCGCAGGCGCGCTGTGTCCAGGCTGGAAAAAAAACTATGCGCGTGTGACTGGCTGGCGGCGGCGCAGGGCAAAACCGATCAGCGCCAGGCCGCCCGTCAGCATCATCCATTCCGACGCTTCCGGCACGGCCGAGATCGATGCGATGCCCGCATACGTGCTGCCGGCGATGCTGGCCGGCAAACCACCGTTGAGCGGGGTCAGTTCGAACTGCACCAGGTTGCCGTTCGTATTGCCCAGGTAAGCCATGCCGGTGTAGTCGAGCAAGCCCACGCCAAACGTCGTGCCCGCGTTGCCGGCCGTGTTCAGGAAGTCGCCGCCAAAGACGATGTTGAAACCGAACTTGCCGCCCAGGGTCACGTTGTGGAACCAGTCGTTGTAAGCGCCGCTATTACCAAAGGTCAAGGTGCCGGGCAAGCTGCCGCTGACGTTGCCTTCCACCGATTCCAGTGCGCCAAAGGCGCCCGAGAAATTGCTGAGCACGGCGCTGGCGCCCGGCGCGGGGCTGTTACCGGCGATAAAGGCGAAGTCGAGGAAGCCGGCGCCGGAAAAGGCGCTCGTGTCGATCTCCACGTGGTAGCCGAGCGGGTCCGCCAGCGCCAGGCTGGAGCTGCCGGCCAGCACGGCGGCCAACACGGCGCGACGCAGGGTGAGGTTGAGTGTCGTTGTCAACATGATGGTGTCCTTAGAAGTTGCCAGCGAAGATGCTGGCCGAGTAATTGATCGTCACTTTCGACGGATTGGTGAAACTGACGGCAAACGAGGCCGTCGCGCCTGGCGCCAGGCTGGCCGCGTTGACGGTGACGTAGGCGGCGCCCGCATGGCTGCCCGTGGCATTGGCCAGGCTGACGCCGGCAGGCAAGCCGCCGAACACCACTTGGAACGGGCCGTTCAAGGCGCTCGTGCCCGTATTGGTGAACGAGAACGTGCCCGTGTATTTTTGCGTCGCGCGGTTGTAGGCCAGGCCCGAGCTCGCTTGCGCCACGCCGGCCGTGATGTCGCGGTAGGCGGGCTGCAAGTCCAGGCTGATGACGACGGGATCGTGGTCCGAGGCGCGGTAAGGCAAGGCGTTGTACAGGTCTTGCGGCTTGGCCGAGTCGATGTTGTAGTCGATCACTTCCGGCTCGTCCGCATTCACATGCCATTCGGCCACGCCGGCCACTTGCGGGCTCAGCGAAGCGCTGGCCAGTGCATGGTCGAGGTAGCCGCTCTGGCCGCCAAACACGTACGAATACGGCATGCCGGACGGCCGCACGAAACGCTCGAGTTCATTGACGAAGCCGGCGCCCGTGATGACCTGGATCGGGTCTTCCGCGCCATACGAATTCAAGTCGCCGATGACCAGCACGTCCGCGTCGCCGGCGGCGGCCGCCACCTGCGGCACGAAGCTGCCCACCAGGCGCTGGGCCTGCTGCACGCGGGTGGCGTTCCAGCAGCTCTGGCTATCGTTCTGGTCCGCGTCCAGTCCGCTCGAGGGGCAGCTGCCCTTCGACTTCAGGTGATTGACGATCAGCGAGAATTTCTCGCCATTGCCGGCACGGAAGGTTTGCGCCATCGGCGGACGGTTGTTGATGGCGTTGGCGTCCGACAAGGCGCCGCCCACGAGGCCCAGCTTGGCAGGCTTGTAGATCATGGCCACGCGGATGGCGTCCGTGCCCGTGGCGGCCGGCTTCGGCACCACGGCGTACGTGACGCCGCCGATGGCCGCGTTCAGCTGTTCGACCAGGTACGTGACGGCTGTTTCGCCATTGTTCTGGATTTCCATCAAGCCCACCACGTCCGCATCGATGGTCTTGAGTTCGGCGACGATCTTGTCGCGCTGGCGCACGAACTCGGCCAGGTTGTCGGCGCCGCGGCAATTGCTCTTCGTGGTCGAAGTGCCCACGGTGCAGCCCTGCCCCGTCTGGCCAAATACGTTATTTCCATTGGTAAAGGTCGTAAAGAAATTCAGCACGTTGGCGCTGGCCACCTTGACGTTGCCGGACGGCAGTTCCGGGCTGCCCGTGCGCGGGTTGTCGCGCGAGAATTGCGGCGTTTGCGTCGGCTGCAATTTGTACGCGGCGCCGCCACCGCCGATGGCGCCAAAGTCCACCACGCCCGTCAGATCGGCCACCGTGTCGCCGCTGCGCACGGTGTTGTCCTGGCCGATGTACGGTATCGTCGCTGGCACCACGAAAATGCCGTCATCGAGCACGATCAGGTTGTTCGCATTGGCGGCGGTCAAGGCTTGCGCCTCGGCGGAACCGGCCGGGTAGCGGTTGGTCGGGACTTCGCGACGCCCCGCCGACAGACTCAGTTCGCCGCGCGCGCCCAGATAGGCGTTTTGCGACACGGTCAACGGTTGCGTGAAGCGCACGAGCATGCCTTCCACTGCCGCCAGGTTCTCGTTCGGCAAGGTCACGTTCGCCGGCACGATGCTGTGGCCCGCGCTTTGCGTGAGGATGGCCGTCACGTCCTTGAATTCCGTATAGGAATTTTTCGCGCCCGATGGCGTGTATTCGACCACCGTGCCCGTCACGCGCACCAGTTCGCCCGGCTGCACGGTGGTGGCCGTCGCGCCCGTGTACACGAAGATGCCGTCCGACGTCGACGGGTCGCCATCGCCGGCCGCGTCCTGGATAAAGAAGCCCGTGCCCACTTTCAGGGTCACCACGCCTTCCGTCGTCTGCACGGAATTGGCGTAGGGGCTGCTGGCACCGCTGCCCTGGATTTGCGGGATCGTGTGGCTGACGGCGGCCAGTCCTTGCACGGCGACATCGATCTTGCAGCTGGCGCTTTGCAGCTGGTCGTTGCTGAAATTGACGATGACGGGATAATTGCCCACCGGCACGCCGGCGGCCACCAGCAGGTTCACGCTGGCGCTTTCGCCCGCCACGCCGGCCGCGCTGAAATTAGCCAGGCTGATGCCGGCCACGGCCGGCGAGCTCAAGATAGCAGCATTCACGACGCCATCGACGTCGGACGCGCGCAGCACGGCGTTGCCGCCATTGCCCACAGCCAAGGCCAGGCTGGCCGGGCAAGTGGTGACGATCTGGTGCACGACGGGACCGCCGCACACATTCAAGGGCGACGCCGTATTGCGTGGCGCCACGCTGCCGGCCGCGAAGTCCGCGCTATTGTCGTCCGTGTCGCCGCAGCCGCCATTCGCGCGCGTAATCGACAGGGTATTCGATGGCGCGGGCGCCACGGCGCCTTCAAAACCGTTGGCCGTGCCGAAACCGACCAGGTCGACGATGGCGGCGCCCGTGGGGCTGGCGCCCGTCTGGGCCGTCTTGCTATTGCTCAACAACACCTTGCCTGCCGTGCCGGACATGGCCAGGCTGCCCGTGGCATCTGGCGCAGGCAAGTCCTGCGTGCCGCCCGCGCCCTTGGCTTGCTGGACCAGCAGATACTGGCCTGGTTGCAAATCGATAGCCGGCAAGGCCGTCACGGACCAGCTCGTGCCAGCGGCGGACGCGTATTGCACGCTCCAGTTGCCCAGGTTCACGGGACTGGCGCCGCGGTTGAAGACTTCGATGAAATCGTTGCGGTACAGCGCCCCCGTATTGCCGCCACCGCCATACACCTGGCTGATGACGATATCGGAAGCAGCCAGGGCTGGGACGGACAGGCTGGCCAGCACGGCGGCCATGACGGTCAGGCGCAGCGGCGTGCGCAAGGGGGAAAACGAAGTGTGCATGAGGATCCCGGTCGGTAAATAAATGACGCCGGCCCCACATGATCGGCCGGCGCGCCACAATTAACAAAAGTATTTCAGACTTGTTATTTGCATATTAAAGGCCGGGGATGACGACTTGATGACATTTGATTAAGCCGAACGGAGTAAAAGCCATGTGCGCTTATTTTTTCAGCAAGTATCAAAACCGCAACAGGCGGGGCCTGGGCGCAAGCTGGAACTGCATGTTTAGCCGAAACATGATATATTTCTATTAAATAAGTTTTATTCCTTGCAAGTTTAAAAAGCTTGCCTATCAGCAAATATGCAATGAGTACGATGGGGAAGGCCCAGTCCACGCCTGACTCCTCGGAATGCGATCCATCCGAGTCGATGAACGGCCTTGAATCTGTTGCAGGACCAAACGGATCAAGCGGCATGCAGGCATGGCCAGCATGAACACCTAGCGAGAACACACCATGAAAAAATTCAGCACCACCGTCCAGCTCTCCCTGATCACCGCCGCCTTGGCATTGAGTGCGGGCTACGCGCGCGCGCAAACGGCGACACCGGCCGCCGCCAATGACAAGCGCTGCGAAGCAAACAGCGCCAATGGCAATGGCAATCCCAATGACGCAGACATGAACAGCACCTACAGCGCTTGCCGCTTGGCCAACGGTGCCGTGGGCATGGGTTGGCGCACCAACGACGGCAAAGGGGCCACGCCCGAATTTGGCAATGAAGAATCGTCACAAGTATTGCGCAAGCCGCATTTCGACAGCCGCGGCCATGATTTGAGCCAGTTCGATACGAACGGCCGTGCCAGCCGCAACGGCCTGGGAAAAGGCATCACGCAAGATGGCTTTGACTACAGTGCGGGAACGCGCGATTTTGTTACTCAAGAAAAACAGGAACCCATTGCTGGCGACGGGTATCGCGGTTTCGCACGTGCGATGCCGGAACAATACGCTGCGCTGCTGACATCGTCCGATAGCGCCCCCTCGGCACCTGCAGGTGGCGGAGGTGGAGTCGGCTCCGGCGGCGCCGGCGGTGGCATCGAGGGCCGCGGCATTACTCCCGCCACCATATTGCCGCCGGTACTCGCCGTTCCAGAACCGGAAACCTATGCCATGTTGTTGGCCGGATTGGGGCTGGTGGCCTTCATGGGACGCCGGAAGCGTGCGGCTACAACCTGATAAAAAAGGCTCGCAAGAGCCTTTTTTTATTTCACTGACAGCAACATGATCTGGCACCGTTAACGTCGGAACGCCCCATAGGGCGCCGCCAGTGGGTCGCCGATGAACAGACCTTGTGCCGGCCACGCCACACTTCCCCAGTATGCTTCCAGTGCCGTCATCCCGCTCAGGTAGCGCCGCAGCAAGACGGTCGAATTCGGAAATTTCTGCCAATAGTTACACGGCTCGCTGACGGTCCCGTAGCTGGCCGTCGCGCCCGCCTCCAGCCAGCGCTGGCTGCTCATTTGCGCCGTCCCCTGCAGATCGCCACCAAACGAAGTCAGGTGATCCGCCAGGGCGCCCGGCAGGAAGCGCAAGGTGTCGAGCTTGGCGACCTTGGCCATGCCGGTCTGGTACACCATGATGTCTTGCGCGCCATCGAGTACATCGGCCTTCAGGTTCTTGACCGTCAGCTTGCGCTGGCGCACGATCCCGGCAGGCGGGAAAAAGGCGGCACGGCTGTTGCGCGCATTTTCGCTGGTGGTCAGATAATACGCGCTGGCGGCGGGCACGGAAAAACCGCTGACCGTCCCGCGATCCACCACGGCCTTGGCCTCTTCCACAAAATCGATGGGCAGCAGCATGGACAGGCGCATGCCCATCTGCGTGAATGGTTGCGGCACATTGCTGTTGAAATACGTGCTGGGCTTGCCGGCGTCACACGTTTTCGCGCACTGCGCCGCATCGTAGCCCAGGGTATAGGCGGACGTGATGGAATTGCATTCGACCGCGTACGGCGCGCTCCACACCATCAGCACGGCCTGGATATGAGGCTTCAACTGAGCGTCGATATGCTCCTTCAACTGCGCGAACTGAGCCACGCTGAGCTTGCGCGGGCGATTCGGGATATTCACGTGCACCACGTTTGCAGGAGGAATACCATGCGCCTGGCGGTAATACTCCCCCACCGCGATGCTGTTCGGCTCGGCGTCATTGATCACGACCGCCAATTGCGGCGCAGTCAATCCTGGCGGCATGGACGGCGCATCGGCACGTGCGATGCCGGCGGCCAGCGCCAGCGAAAGGAAAAGAGATTTCTGCAAGGTCAATATCGCCGTTGAGGAAGATCGAAGCAGCCATGCCGCAGCCACCCACTGTGCGTGACGATTATAGCGCCACGTCGGCCGGCGACAAGAAAAACGGAGGCCGCAGCCTCCGTTTCATGTACAGAATTTTTTACCTTCAGGCTTGCAGCTTGCGGCGGCGCGCCGCGAAGCCTACCAGGCCCAGACCAGCCAACAGCATGCCGTAGGTTTCCGGCTCCGGCACCGGCGTGACGGCCAGGATGCCGCTATAGCTGCCGCCCGTTGGCGAGGCAACATAACCGTCAATTTGCAGGAAGTAATTGCCCGCAGCCAACGGCGAGGAGCCGGACTGCAGCGACCACGCCTGGTCTTGCGCCGTGAAATTGATCAGATCAAGCGCGCCATGAAACAGAATGCCGCTGGCATTGCCCAGGCTGAAGCCGGTCAGGGTCAGGCCGGAATTGGCGCTCGGCTTGAGCGACGTGGCCAATGCGCTCAGGTCGTTAAAGCCCGTGACGCTGAACGTGAATTTGTCACTGAAAAAGTTATTGCCCGCGCCGGCCAGCTGGCCTGGCGCCAGCGAAAACGAGCCCAGCAGCTCACTGCTGGAATAATCGAGCAAGTCTTGCGTCAGATCCACGGTGGCGTGGCTGATGTCAACGGGAGCCGCATGGGCTGCCAGGCTGCTGCCGGCAAACATGGCGGCGACAAACAGGGATGTCAGGAATTTTTTCATACTTTTTACCAAGAGGACTGCAACTGGCTCAAGCCAGTTGCGGGATGGAAACGCAAACGAGGACGCCAATCAGCCAGAAGCCAGGCGATACTCAAGCCTCATTCTGGCGACGGCGTGCCATGAAGCCCAGCAGACTCAAGCCCGCCAGCAACATCGCATACGTACCTGGTTCAGGCACGGCCGATACCAGACTGCCGTTTGCACCGAAGGCCGCGCCCGTGTTCGAGACCACGTTGCCGCTGACTTTCAGGTAATAGGAACCGGCAGCCAGGTTGGCATACGACAGGGTCCACTTGTCATCAATGCCGCTCAACAGTTGATCGCCGCCCAGCAACAAGGTATTGCCAACGCTGCTGTACAAGCCAAAACCCGTCAGGTTCAGGCCATTCGTCGCGCTGCTGCTGCGCGAATTCAGCACCACGCTCAGGTCGCTGGCCTGTGTCACATTGAACGTGAACAGGTCATTGAAAAAATTGCTCTTTTGATTGTTTTTGAACTTGTCGCCGAAGGTCAGCGAACCGCCCGCCGCCAGGTTGACAACCCCAGGCGTAGAGCTGATATCGACGGGCGCGGCAACGGCTGCCTGCGAAAATAAGGCTGAGCCGGCAAAGGCCAACGCGGCCAGCGCCGAATACGTATTTTTCTTCATGCGATTCCACTCAACGTGAATGCGGACGCGCCAGTGCGTCCACATGAGTTATCTGATCAAACCAGGCAGAATCATAGCATAAAGCAATTTTTTATGTTGACTATTACTTAAGTAGAAGTTACTTTATAGCATCATTCCTAGAGACAATAGTTTCCATTGTACGGATATCGTAAAGACCGCACATCAGGCACGCTGGTAGACATCTTCCAGGCGCACAATGTCGTCTTCGCCCAGGTAACTGCCCGACTGCACTTCGATCAAGTGCAAGGGCAGCTTGCCCGGATTTTCCAGCCGGTGCGTCATGCCAATGGGGATGTAGGTCGATTCGTTTTCCGTCAGCAAGGTCACTTTCTCGCCGCACGTCACTTGCGCCGTGCCGCTGACGACCACCCAGTGTTCGGCGCGGTGATGGTGCATCTGCAAGGACAGCTTGCCACCCGGATTGACCGTGATGCGCTTGACCTGGAAGCGCTCGCCGATATCGATGCCTTCATAGCTGCCCCAAGGGCGGTACACCTTGCGGTGCTGCACGTGTTCGCTGCGCCCCGCCTGCTTCAAGTGATCGACCACCTGTTTCACGCGCTGTACCTGGTCCTTGTGCGCCACCAGGATGGCATCGTCCGTTTCCACCACGACCAGGTCTTGCACGCCCAGCACGGCCACCATGCGGCGCTCGGCGCGTATCAGGCAATTGCTCACGCCATCGAGATACACGTCGCCGCGCACCACGTTGCCGTTGGCATCACCGTGCTGCACTTCCCACAGGGCCGACCAGGAACCGACATCGCTCCAGCCGATGGCGGCCGGCAGCACCACCGCATGCGCCGTATGCTCCATGACCGCATAGTCGATCGAATCGGACGGGCAGGCAGCGAAGGCCGTCTCTTCCAGGCGGCAGAAATCGAGGTCGCGGTAGCCGTCGCGCACGGCCGCTTCGCAGGCGGCCAGCATGGCTGGCTGGAATTGCTCCAGTTCGGTCAAATAGCGTTCGGCGCGGAACATGAACATGCCGCTGTTCCAGAAATAATTGCCGGCAGCCAGGAACGACTGCGCCGTGGCCAGGTCCGGCTTTTCCACGAAACGCTCGACCTTGCAACCCACGGCGCCAGGGGTCACGGGCGCGCCGCTGCGGATGTAGCCATAGCCAGTTTCGGGCGCCGTCGGCACGATGCCGAAGGTGGCCAGCGCGCCATCGGCCGCCAGCAGTGCCGCGTCGGCGATGGACTGGTGAAAAGCAGCAACATCGCTAATGACATGGTCGGCCGGCAAGACCAGCATCAGCGCCTGCGGGTCGATGGCCAGCAGGTATTGCGCGGCCACGGCCACGGCCGGCGCCGTGTTGCGTCCAACCGGCTCAAGTAAAATACCCAGCGGCGGCAAGCCGATCTCGCGCAGTTGCTCGGCCACCATGAAGCGGTGCTCGTTGCCGCACACCACCAGCGGCGGCATGACGTCGAAACCGGCCAGTCCGCTATCGCCGGCACGACGGTTGGGCAGACTGATCACGCGCAGCGCCGTTTCCTGCAGCATGGTCTTGTCCGTTACCAGCGGTAATAGTTGCTTGGGTAGCACGGCGCGCGACAGCGGCCACAAACGAGTGCCCGAACCGCCGGACAGAATGACTGGGTAAATTTTCATGGTTTCACTTCGCAAACAGTTTATAGGGTAGCGTACCGGGCCGGCGGCATTTCCGCGCGGCGCTGGCTGCGACGGTCGCGCGCATTGCCCCAGGCATCGGTCGCGTAATCGGAGACATGGCGCATCTCGCCGGCACGGTCGACACTGTAATCCTTGAAGACGATCATTTCATCGAGCACCACGTCCGGCAGCACGCGCGTGTATTCGAACAGCACGCTGCGCACCACTTCCGCGCCGCCACACACATGGCTGCCGTGGCCGATCCAGGTGGGGCCGATAATGGTCGCGCCCGCTTCGATACGACAGCCTGAGCCGATGTAGACGGGGCCTTCGATACACGTGCCCTCGCTCCAGTCGATGCTGGTGTTCAGGCCCGCCCATACGCCATCGGCAATCTGGGTGCCAGGCACGTGCAACTGGGCCACCTCCCCCATCAGCACGCTTTGCAGCACTTCCCAGTAATCCTTGACGCTGCCGATGTCGATCCAGTTGTACTGGCGCTTCTGCGCATAGAAGGGCAAGCCCTTCTCGACCAGCAGAGGAAACAGTTCCGAACCAATATCGAACGATCGGTCGCAGGGTATCAGGTCCAGCACTTCCGGCTCGAACAGATAGATGCCGGTGCTGACGCAATTGGACAACGCGTCGGCCTGCGCCGGTTTTTCCTGGAAGGCACGGATGCGTCCATCGTCGTCGCTGACCACCACGCCATAGCTCGATACCTTGTCCCAGGGCACTTCCAGAGTGATGACGGACGCCAGCGCGCCCTTGCTGCGGTGTTCGCGCAGCGCCGCCTCCAGGTCGAGATCGATCAATGCATCACCGCACAGCACGATCGTCGTGTCATCAAAAAAGCCGCCAAACTCCTGGATCTTTTTCATGCCGCCAGCCGAACCCAGCGGTTGCGGCACGACCTCGCCAGCATCATTCGTATAGCCTTCGAAGGAATAACCGATCTGTACGCCGAACTGGTGGCCCTCGCCAAAATATTCCTCGATCTTTTCATGCAGGTAGCTGACGTTGACCATGATATCGGTCACGCCATGCTGCGCCAGGTGTTCCACCAGGTAAGCCATCACGGGCTTGCCCAGGATGGGGATCATCGGCTTGGGCAAATCATAGGTCAGGGGCCGCACGCGCGTGCCCTTGCCTGCCGCTAAAATCATTGCTTTCATCGTCGGGGATGCTCCATCAGGGTTGGGGATGGCTGGCCAGGCGGCGCATGTCAGCCGCCATCCTTGCTCAAGGTCACGGGAATGGCGGGCGCGGCGGCGGGAAACAGGCGCGCATACGCGGCCAGCAGCTTCGGCGCTTCATATTCCCACTCCAGCTCGTTGATCACACGATGGCGGCCGAACGCGCCCATCTGCTCGCGGCGGGCGGGGTCGTCGAGCAATTCGACGATCTTGCGCGCCATGTCGATGGGGTCGTTCTTCAAGGCATACAGCGATGCCTGCTGCGCGGAGACCTTGCCCTCGACCAGGTCGAATTGCACGATCGGTTTTCCCAATGCCATGTATTCCATGATCTTGTTCATGGTCGACTTGTCGTTCATGTCGTTGGCCACGTCCGGGTTCACGCACACGTCGGACGTGTTGAGCATTTCCAGCAATTGCTGGTCCGGCACGCGTCCCGTGAAGGTCACGTAGTCGGCGATGCCCATGTCCTGCGCCATCTGCTTCATCTGTTCCAGCGAGGTGCCGCCGCCCACCAGGCCGAACTGCACATCCTCGCGCTTCAGGGTCTGCACGATGTATTGCGCCGCCTGCAGCAGCAGGTCGATGCCTTCCTGCGCGCCCATCACGCCGACATAGCCGACCAGGTAGGCACGGTCCCTCTTGAGTTCCGGCACGGGCGGCAGCACGCGCAGGCGGTCCAGCTTGGGTCCGCTGCGCACCACGTAGACATCCTCGGGCTTCATGCCGCCCCGCTCGATGGCGATCTTCTTGTACGACTCGTTGGTGGCGATCGACACGTCGGCGCTCTGGAATGACCAGCGCTCGAACAGCACCATCAGTTTGTAAAAGAAATCGCGTCGGCCGAACTTGGCTTCATACAGTTCCGGATTGATGTCGTGGTGGTCGAACAGGAAACGCTTGCCCATCGTCAGCTTGAAAAAACCGCCGATGAGGAACAGCAGGTCGGGCGGGTTGCAGGCGTGGATGACGTCGAAGCCGCGCGCGAAATGCACTTTCCACGCCAGGCGGAAAGTGTGGAACAGCGCCAGCGAATATTCGACCAGATACCCCTTCGCACCCTCCGCTTCCAGCGGCAGGTTGTAGCGGTAGATATGAATGCCGTCGATGGCTTCGTAGCGCGACTCGTAGCCCTTGCCCGTCGGGCAGATGATCGATACTTCATAGCCGTTCGCATGCAGTGTGGTCGCTTCCTGCCACACGCGCCGGTCGAATGGCGACGGCAGGTTTTCCACCAGGATCAGCACGCGACGCGGCTGACCTGCCACGGTCTTACCAGCAGATGCCGTCATATTGCTCTCCACTTTGTTCCTTGCTGATGCGCACCAGGTCGACGATGTGCTGGTGCGGCTTGAGGCTGCCAGGCACGGTCTTGAATTCGGCCGCGCCATTGCCGATGACGATGGTGTCGGCAAAATCGAGCACGTCCTGCATGTTCGTTACCATCAGCTTGGAAATGTGCGGGATGTGGTTGAGGATGTAATCCTGGTTGGCGCCCGTCAAGGCGGCCAGGTTGACGTTCTTGTCGTACAGCTTCAGCTCGTAGCCCTTGCCCAGCAGGTACTCGATGACGTCGACCAGCGGCGATTCGCGCAAGTCGTCCGTGCCGGCCTTGAACGAGAAACCCAGGATACCCACCTTGCGCGCGCCCTTGTCGACGATCATCTTGATGCCCTTTTCCACTTGCCGCTGGTTCGACGGCAGGATGGAATTGAGCAGCGGCAAATCGAGGTCCAGGCTGCGCGCCTTGTAGGTCAGCGCGCGCACGTCTTTCGGCAGGCACGAACCGCCGAAGGCGAAGCCCGGCTTCATGTAGTACGGCGACAGGTTCAGCTTGGTGTCCTGGCAGAAGATTTCCATCACCTTGTGGCCATCGATGCCGACGGCCTTGCAGATGTTGCCGATCTCGTTGGCGAACGCCACCTTGACGGCGTGCCAGGTATTGTCCGTGTACTTGACCATCTCGGCCGTCTCGACGTCCGTGCGCACCAGCGGCGCGTCCATCTTTTGATACAGCTGCACCAGCAGCGCGCCAGCCTTTTCGTCGGACTCGCCGATGACGGTCTTCGGCGGATTGTAGTAATCGTAGACGGCCGTGCCTTCGCGCAGGAACTCCGGGTTGTTGCACACGCCGAAATCGACGCCGGCCACCTTGCCCGAGGCCGCTTCCAGGGTCGGAATGACGAGCGAACGCATGGAGCCAGGCAGCATGGTCGAGCGCGCCACGACGACGTGGAAGCTGTCTTTTTCACGGATGGCGGCGCCGATTTCCTGGCACACCTTGCGCACGTGGCTCAGGTCCAGGTTGCCATTGAGCTGCGACGGCGTGCCCACGCAAATGAGCGACATGTCCGAGCCGAAAACGGCGTCGCGCACGTCGAACGTGGCGCGCAAATGGCCGCTTTTCACGGTGGCGGCGATCATCTCGCCGATGTCTTTTTCGATGATGGGCGTGGTGCCCTGGTTGATCAGTTCCACCTTGGTCCTGTTCGGATCGACGCCGATCACTTCGTGTCCATCCGTTGCCAGGCAACCGGCAGAGACCGCACCCACGTAGCCAAGGCCAAAAATACTGATTTTCAAAATATGCTCCCTTAATGATTAGCCGGCGAATCAGCCGGCGACGCCTGCGGCATCAGCTCGATGTGCGTCACGATTTCAGTGGTTCCCTGCACCCTCACGCGCCAGGCGGCGCTGGCGATCGGTGCTTTCTCGTCGAAACGGCGCGATATCCAGCCGCCAGGCGGTGTATCGCTGCCGCGCAAGAGGTCCAGCGTTCCATGCGAACAGCGCATGCGCAATCCGGACCGCAGTCCCTGCGCCTGCAATTGCCCGTCGTCGACGGTGACCACGCAGTGGTCGCCGAACTGCCAGTGCACGGAAATATCATGTACATTTATACATTGTAATATGTCTTTTACAACAATGCATTTATTATTAAAGTTGAACTCGATACGACGCCGGTGCAGCACGGGATCGGCCAGGCGGCCATAGCCATCGTGCTCGCCCTCAAAAACTTGCACGTCGGAATTCGTTTCATGAACAATCATGCGCGCATTGGCTTTTTTCAGCCACATGAAATTGCCGCCGATTTCAGACTGGTCCAGGCCGTCGACGGCTACCGTGTTATGCGCGGGCGTGCTGCGGAAGTAGTCGCGCCATTTTTTTTGCGTGTGATAGGCGTAGGTGCCGGGATCGGTGAGCAACTCTTCACCGGCGACGGAAAGGGTAAAGGCCAGCGCATCGGCATGGCCATGCGCGGCAATGGAGAGATAGCCGAGCGGCGCGCAATCGGCCACCAGACGCACTTCCTCGGGCGTGCCAAAGTCGCTGCCGAGCAGGAAGTAGCCGCCGTCGGGAAACGCCATCACGGGCGCCTCCGGCAAGCCGCCATCGAGCGCCTGCCAGTGTTGCAAGCCAGCCACACCGAACAGCCAGCGGTTCTTGTCGTCAAAATGCCTGGCCTTGCGCTTGAAGTCGGCGCGACCAAACAATACGGCGCAGCTGGCCAGCAGCGAGCGGTAGCGATGCCAGCCATCCTCGTGCGCCAGGCGCACCATCTGCGCATCGTCGGCATCGCCCGTCATCGGTACGTTGCCGTCCACGTCCATCAGCGCGGCGATGAACTCAGCCAGGCACTCCAGGCGCTCCAGGTACGCCGTGGAAAAGCCCGCACCGTTGGCCTGGCCGATCCTATGGCACAGCAGCATCATGTCCATCACCTCATGCTGATAATAGACGGCTTGCTCGCGGTTCACGCCATCGGGCGTATTTTGCTTGAGCGCCTCCTCCTCCAACCCCTTGCGCGCCAGCGCCTGCCATTTCGCACTTTCCTGCCAGCAAGGCCATACGCTACTGGCCACAAACAAGCCCATGTATTCGCCGAACAGATGGTTGTTCGCCGACGAGTGGCGCGAAAAATAGCCGGCGATAAAGTGCGCATGCTGGTAGATGGCGGCAAGCCACTGCTGCAGGAAACGCTGGCCCGCCTCGCCCTGGAACAACGGCGATGCCAGGCCGCCCAGCAATTCCCAGGCGCAAGCCCAGTTCAGCAGGCGCAGCGCCAGCTCAAGCGAACTGGTCCAGTGCACGCCCATGGGATACGGGCATTGCTCGAACCACGATTGGAGCAGCACGCGCGCACCGTCCGCATAGCGCGCTTCGCCAGTGGCCTTCCATGCCTGCGCCAGCGTCACCAGTTCCAGGTGGCGGTTCGGTTCCCACAAGTATTTGATGTCGCCCACCACTTTTTCGCTGCGGTAATCGATCTGCTTGCCCAGGGTCAACGGCGCCACGGTACCCGTCTTCGGATCGCGGTTCCATTGCGGTGGGAAACCCAGTTCCGCGCCGCGCAGGGCGAAGACATTCCAGCGGCCCGCCAGCACGGCATCGGCCGCGGTGCGCAGGGCGGCGATATCCGTGTCGCGGCCGTCACCGGCCAGGAAGGGCCGGCCCAGATGCTGCAATTGCGGCGCCGGCACGCGGCGCAGCAAGCCGATGCCCAGTTTGCTGGCTTTTTTTTGCAGCAATTGCTGCACCCGCCAGACAATTTCGGGCGCGCCCATCAGCTTCATGCGGTTGATTTTCCATGCGATCGACGTCATACCCTTACCGTTCCATTCTTTTCATGTTGTCGCCTGCCATCTTCAAGCGCATCCAATGCACACCAGCAGGAATTTCCTTGTGGAATTATTATTAATTCAATGACATGATAATACCGTATTGCAGCAAAACTGCGAAGTCTATGACGCTGAGCAACATTCTCCATCGCACGCATGATGCCTGTGAGAAAGCCTATTTTACTTACCCATTTGACGGAGATGGCCCGATAACGCTATAGTCCGGGCAAGTGGGAAAATTTCATATACGTCAACATACTCGACCCGTATCCCCCACCGCCTGTGTGCACCGGCCCCCTCCTATCTAAGAAACTCACGTATGCCTTTCCCAGTTGCGAAAAATTTATCGTTCCTGACACGCCATCTGGTACGTCGCAATCCCTTTGCCCTGGCACGCGCACGCAACCTCGTCGCACGCGAGCTCTGGCCTGTGGAACAGTTGATGGCACGCCAAGAAAGCCTGCTGCGCGCCACTCTCGCGAGCGCGCGCCGCCTGCCTCGCTATGCCCATATTGCCGAGGCGCCAGGCAATGTGGCCATCCGCGACTGGCTGAGCGCGACGCATCCTGTGATCAGCAAACCCGATCTCGTCTCCGGGCGCGGCAGTTTTTATCCGAACGAGGGAAAACGCCGGCCATGGTGGGCACCGGGAAAAACCAGCGGCTCATCCGGCACACCGCTAGAAGTGTTCCGCAGTATCGATTCGATTATCTGGGAAGAAGCATTTCAGTTACAGTTCTGGCACTGGGCCGGCCATGAAAATGGCCAGGCACAAGCCATCTTGCGGGGGGACCAAGTCATCGATATCAGCCAGCAGGATGCGCAACCCTGGCTGTGGGATCGTTTCGGCAAGCAGTTGCTGGTATCGACGCGTCACCTGAGTCGCGCCACGGCCGAGGGCATGCTCGACAGCATAGCGCGTGCGGGAGCCAGACAGCTGCGGGCCTATCCATCGTCAGCGTTTGAGCTAGCGCGCGCGGCCGAACGGCTGGCACACCCCTTACGCCTGCGCGCCGTCGTCACCGGTTCCGAACCCGTCTATCCGGCCCAGCGCGAACAAATCGAACGCGCCTTTGGCTGCAAGGTATTCGACTTCTACGGCATGGCCGAACGCATCGCCTTTGCCGGCCAGTGTGAACATGGGTATTACCACCTGCATCCAGAATATTCCTATGTGGAAATTCTAGACCAGCACGATCAGCCAACGGACGATTTCGGCTACGTGGTCGGGACCACCTTGCATAACCACGTGATGCCGCTGGTACGCTACCGGATTGCCGACCGAGCACGCTGGGTACCGGGCGCCTGCCCCTGCGGCAGACATTATCCCCGTATCGAACTATCCTCCGGCAAGGTTGAGGATCAGCTATATGACAGCGAAGGCACGCCCATCAGTGCGGGCATCATTACGTTTGCCGTCAAGTTTCTCACCAATATCCAAAAAACGCAGGTAGCGCAGGTGGGTCCAGGGCAATGGCAATTGCGCGTCGTGCCGGATCAGGGCTACACGAGTGCCGACGGCCTGGCGTTGCGCGAACATTTCAATAAATATGTCAGCCTGAAAGTGGCGGCTGACATCGTGCTGGTAGACGATCTGGCCCTGCAATCCAGCGGCAAGTTCAAGTGGATCGTGCAGGAATGGTCCGGCGCAAAAACACTCTCGGAGACACCATGAAGGAAAGCATTCTGTTTTGCGGCCCCATTCCCCAGCCTGGCGCCACGCCAGTGGGCGGCTACGAAGCGTGTAACGTGCGCACGATCGAAGCATTGCGGGCAGGCGGTACAGTCGTGCATGAACTCAACTATCCAGTACCCAAGGGAAGCCCGCTGGCCAAGCTGGGGGGTTACCTGCGCGGCTACCTCTCCTTATACCGGAAAATCGCGCATGTAAGCCAAGCCTCGCCGGATGCCAGAATCTTTCACTTGACCGGACTGTACAAACAATTTACGGCCTTTGAGATCCTGCTAATGTGGCAGGCCCGCAAACACGGCCTCAAAACGATCTACGATATACGCGCCGGTGCGATGCACAAGCATTACGCGCGCCTGGGTCCGCTCTATCGCTGGCTGTTTTGCCATCTGCTGCGCGGCGCGGACCAGGTCATGATCGAAGGCATGGACTATGCGCAGTTTGTCGAACAGACAACATACCGGCGGGCCTTCTATCTTCCCAATCACATCGATACGAGCAATTTGCCGCCCCGTATACCGCTCAGTGCCAGCACTCCGCTGCGCCTGGTCTATGTGGGCCGCGTAACGCTGGAAAAAGGTGTTGCGACAGCAGTACAGACAGCCGGCCTGCTGCAGGCAAACGGACTGGCCTGCGAAATCAGCATCATAGGTCCCGGCGATAAGAAGTTGATCGACGACATGGTGCGTGATTATGCCGACGTCGGCGTGCAATGGCTGGGGTCGCTGCCAGCAACGCAAGTACTCGCGGCGCTTGGCGAGGCGCATATATTCATTTTTCCCACGCGCCATCTTGGCGAGGGGCATTCCAATGCACTGACCGAAGCCATGGCGATGGGGTGTGTACCAGTGGCCACCGACAATGGATTCAACCGCACGGTGATCGGCGATTGCGGCGTCGTGGTGCCCTTCGATGCAGACGCCAGTGCCTATGCGTCTGCCATTTTGGCACTGTGGCAGAAGAAACACTGGTCGGCATTGTCCACCGCGGCGATGGAACGTACGCGGCAGCTTTTCTCCACGGAGCAAGCCGTTTCCCGCCTACAACAAGCTTACCAAGACCTTTCGAAAGTATCCTGATGAGCCTTTTTTTCGCTGGCGACCTGGCCTGGCCAGGAGCGGACATTATCGCTTTTGATGAACTGCGGAAAGTATGCGCAGATGGCCAGATGGTCGTAAACCTGGAAGGCGGCGTACTTGAGGCGAGCGCCAATGATAGTCGCGTCCATAACCTCCACAAATTCAATCTGTATTCGGACGCCTGCGTTATCGAAACGCTCAAGGCCCTCAACGTACGCGCCTGCGGATTGGCCAATAACCATATATCCGACTATGTAGGTGGGATCGACGCCAGCAAGGCCATGCTGGCTGAACATGCCATCGGCATATTTGGCACGCGCGCCCACCCTTGGTGCGAGTTGCAGGTCAAAGACCAGCAGTATGTTCTATTTGCAGCCTGTTCCCCCCTACCCGAACCGCGTCGCGAAACGCATGACGACGCGGCACTGATCTTCCAGCCCGCGGCAGCGCTGGCAACGCTGGCCAAACTGCGACGGGATTTTCCCAATGCAAAACTGATCGCATTCATGCACTGGGGCTACGAACTGGCTACTTTCCCCCAGCCAGCAGACCGCGAATGGGCACGCGAGGCGATTGATATGGGCGTGGACTTCGTCATTGGCCACCACCCGCATGTGGCGCAGGGCTATGAAATCTACAAACACGGGGCAATAGCATACTCCCTGGGAAATCTTTTATTGCCGCAAGTAGACTTCCGCGGTCGTAAGCTACATTACAACACGCCAGCAGTCTGCGATCAGCTGATGCTGGAACTAACGCCGACCGGGGTGCGCTCACACTGGCTACGCTACGATCCACAGCATCAGAGCCTGTCCTTTCAGGGTACGCATGCGGCAGAATCTGATGCCAAATTACAACAGCGCACCCCGTTTGCAGGCATGGACGATGCCCAGTACCGCAAATGGTTTGCCAGAACGGGCCGATTTGGCAGCGAAGGCAAGCGAGCCAACACGGTATTCTGGAGTTACCGCGGCTGGGGCCGCATAGACTCGGCCGTCAAGCAGGCACTGCTTGACGCTAAAGTGGAGGTACGCAAACTGGCGATCCGCAGCGGCCTGCACAAGCCCTATAACTGGTAATGCCGGCCGCCAGTCCCTAAGCACGATCCCTGGATGAGCGCTTTCCGCCGTCAACGCATCGTAATCACCGACCAGGCGCAAGGAAGCCTGGCGAACCATGCGACAACGGCCAACGCCCTCTCGCTGCAGTGCGATGCCAGCAGCGGATGTACTGCGCTGCGGGAAGAAGCGCTAAGGCACCTGGGGGGACTTGAGCAGCAGGGCGTGATAGCGCCTGGCCAGCATGGCGGCCAGCTCACGATAGCTGCGCTGCGCGTCAATGTAGGCCGGGCCGGCGGCGGCGCGGCGGCGCGCGGCGGCCGGATCAGCCAGGACTTCGTTCAACGCCTGCGCCAGTGCGCCAGGGTCGCTGCCTGTCAGCCAGCCAGCACCACTTGCTTGCAGTACATGCGCCTGGTCCGGGCTATCATTGCCAACAGCCGGCATGCCCAGCGCCAAATATTCGAGCAGCTTGGTGGGTGAACTGACGTCATACAATGGGCCGCGGGGAATGTAGGACACGGCAGCATCGGCTCCCGCCAGCAGTTGCCATGCCTGCGCCGACGGCAACCATCCCGTGATGTGCACCGCATCCGCCAGGCCAGCGTTGCGCACATACTCAAGCAACTCAACTTCATCGCGCGGCGTCGGTGAATTGCCGATCAACAACAAGCAAGCTGTTGGGGAAGTTGCCCGCACGAGTGCCAAGGCGTCGACTACACGCTCCAGCTGACGCGCCTTGTCCAGCGTGCCCAGATACGCGATCAGCGGCAGGTCATCCCAGCCCTCCGGTCGGCGCCGCGGAAGTTGCGACTTGCCGAGCAATTCCATATCGACGCCCATCGGCACCGCCATCATCCTCTGCGCGGGTATGCCCTTTTCCTGGAACACGGTCAGCATGGCCTCGCTTTGCACAAAAACATGATCGACCCGCGGCAACAACACCTTGTAAAGCAGAGCCTGTTCCAACTGGCCTTTCCACAACACCAAGCGGCTGCGCAAGCCAGCGCCTGCACGCAACTGCTCCTGTGCCCGCTCAATGCGGCCTTCGCTCATCAGATACGACACCCAATAGTAAAAGGGAATTCTCTTCCACCTGCAAACGAGCATGGCCAACAAGCCTATCGGCACCATGTCGCGCACCTGGATGGCGGCATAGTCAACGCGCTTCGCGGCCAGCAAAGTTCTCAGACTCAGCCAAAAATAGGACCATTCGCGGCGGATACGACTCCGGTGATACCGGGGGCGATGCGCCGCATCAAAACCTTGCCCGGCGGCCGCTTCTGCCGATGCCATGCCCACGACTTCGCAGCGGATCTGGTGGCGAGGCAAGTATTTCCCAAATAATACGCTGACGTCAGCGCGGAAGGTTGGCAAGGCTTCAGGCACGAACTGCAAGATTTTAAGGGACATAAGCGATCAGGTGGAAACGTTATCGCGGCACACGCCGGCGAAACAATAACAAAGTTATAAGAATATACCACACACCATAAAAACTTAACTTGAAGACATTACTTTTATCGAAAAAGCATAAAAATAGACACCGATAGTGCGATAATTGCAGTCTTTTACGGGGCCGCAGATGATCCAAATTCTTTTGTCACAGCCAGACAGCTATCGCGACGTCATCGAGCACTTACAGTCAAACGGGGCTCATGTAACCCTGATCGGTCCGGAAAAGAAAACAGCGAACATCCGCAAAAAAAAAGATATTCTCACATCGATGCTGTCGCCGGCCTTGCTGCGCGCACGCGGAGCATGGAAACGCGAAGATCGCGTACTCGTGGTCGGTTGGCAGGCATTACCTGTACTGGCCATGATCAAAATAGGCCTATTGCCACGGCCAAAGAAATTATTGCTCATGGCATGTTTTATCCACGGTCAGCGCGCCCGCCGGGTGGTCAATCGCCTATGGCGCTACTTGCGTTTTCCTGGACTTGGCTTCATAGCCTTCTCGCAGGGAGAGGTGCGCAATCTGATCGAGGAGGTGGAGATGCCCGCCTCTTCGGTACATTTTCATTTGTGGCGCCAGGAGCTCGATGGTCAAACCGATGCATCAGCCATCACTGACGAAGGATACATTTTCAGCGGAGGGTTCTCCAACCGCGACTATGACTTACTACTCGCCGCCAAGCAGGACATCGATACGCCCCTGATGATCGTGGCGTCGGAACAAAATCAGATCGATGCCAGTGCAAGCATCGGCACGACAGTCCATCGTGACTTACCGGAGGCCGCATTCGAAGTTCTTTTGGCCAAAAGCCGCGTGGTCGCCATGCCACTGCTGAGTCAAGGAGAAGCGTGTGGCCAAAGTGTCCTGCTGCGCGTGCTACGCAATGGCAAACCACTGATTGCCACTCGCCACGAAGCCATCGAAGCCTACCTGGGGCTGGCGTATCCAGGTTTCGTTCCACATGGCGATGTCGATGCCATGCGCTCGGCATTGATTCGCGCCCTGCGGGAACCGGCTTTTCGCGCCAGCCTTTCCTCCGACATCGTGAAGGCATGGCAACGCCTAGAAAAGCGCAACAGCCCAGGAGAGGAAATCGAACAATTCCTGCTGAGCTGAGCTGATATGCTTGCATGGCCTGCCCATACATTAGCATGACCTCCAGCGACATGCCTGAAGATCAGGCGCCTGCGTAAACCATGCCCCCGAAGGCATCTCGCTATCACCGCCAGCGGGCGTGTTAGTGACCAGCTATTTCAGAATGATAGGCCGTAAAAAAGAGCATCGGCAAATTGCCGATGCTCTGTGCATGTCAAGATAGCTTAGTTTGGAATGACGATCGACTGCGTACCAACCACCAGAGTCTTGCCCACAGCCGTCGGCGTCAGAGTCACGTTCGGCCGTTTGCAGCCGACATCCAGCAAGACGATGAATTCAGCGCTATTGGCTGCAGCCGGCTTCACAAACGCTCCGTGACTCTCCGTCTTGCCGGGTGCAGGAGGCGGTCCAGAGCGTGGCTGATAAGCGGTCTTGTCCGCGCCGAGGTAACGCACACACAACGTACGATCGACATTGGTAGTCTTCACTCTATCGCTCGCTTCGACGACAATGGGTGCCACCGTATGCAGATTCCACTCAAACGTCAGGCCAGTCGGCGCCGCCAGTTTATCGACCACCACGACCGCATCCTGCCCACGCAGGTACCATACCTTGCGGACGGCAGACGTCAACGCGGCACCATATGCGGGTGTCGCATCCCCAGCGGCATAATCAAGAGTCGGTGTCGTCGAAAAAGCCGTTATTTTTCCATTACGCGCGATGTTATTGACATTTTCATCAATCACCTGGCCTACGCCGCTATTATAGGTAATCGCGTTATGCGCCTTGGTTTGCCGATACCAGGACAGAACCAATGGGGAGTAATAGTAATCCTCATAACCGGATTCAATCAGAAGTCGACGGCCACCGCTATCGATCACGATGGAGTTCTGATCACCATGGCTATGGTTGTATGAACCATACGGACTTGACTTGAAGTACACGGATGTCCGCGCACGGTCGGCCATACTGCTATGCATTGCAACCCAGCCGATACTCGGATATAAGGCAGCATTGGGTGGTGGCACAGGCGTCTCCGTTACCGTATCGACGGGCAAGGGATACGGTGCCTGCAGCAGAGTCAGATCTGCCTCCTCCCCTACAATGTTCTTCACATACCATGCCGCGTTCGCAGATTTGATACGGGAAGCAAACCCTTTCAGAGCAAAATTATAGATATACAACTCATGCTGGTCACCAAATACCAACCCTGGCGCACCTGGTGGAATGAAATGCATGAGGAAGCGAGAGAAACCTTCCGCCCACGGCTTGGTGAAAATATTGACGCCTGTCGCTTCGATGAGAGGCTGCCAAAGCTGCATCGCATACTCGGTGCTGAACATGGCGTAGCCCGTGCCGTTGCCATAGCCCCCTTCCGGCCCGCTCCAGACATAGACGGCGTTCACATAGGCGCGGAAAGAAAAGTCAAACCATTCCGTCGCTTCAGGCAAATCCCCCAAAGTCAGGGTGGCGATGACCGCCAGGTATCCAAGTGCCACCGTGCCATGCGAATCATAGGGCTGTTCGTCCAAACGACTGTTCGCGCCAGCCAGGTCCACGTACATGGGAGCCACCCTCGCACGGATGGCTCCCATCCAGGCCGCCTTGCGGGTTACGTTACTCGCCAGTTCAGGATAAAGGAAGTCGGCCGCCTTGGCGAGCGCCAACATGATACTGCGCGTCGCCACATCGTGATTCACATAGCTCGTCATGCCATTCGGGTCGAGTGCGGCCAACTGGTCTCCACGTGCAAAAGCCTCCTGCAAGTATTTGGCTTCTCCAGTCAGCCGATACAGTAAGGCAGCCCCCAGCAATTGGTTGGTAACATTGCCTATCGAACGCGTGATTTGCGTAATGTAAAGCGCACGCGCCGCAGTCGACAACGTGGAGGTCAACGGCCATTGGTCGTTGGTCGGCGCGGCCAAGGCCGCTGGCTGCCCTGCCATCTGGCTGCTCACCAGAGTCGCCATACGCGTGACGGCCGCGCCACGGGCAGTACGCATCGCGGGTGTCCAGGCACTGAGCGGCAAGAAATCACGCCGTTGCTGACGCGGCCGCGGATGGGCCAGAATGGCACTGCGAACCGCCGTCGTTTCCGGAACTTCAAACACCTTGGAGGTCGCATTGATCGTAAAGCTGCGTGGTGTCGACCAATCTTCCTTCACATTTGGCCGTACCCGCCAAGTATATTGCCCGGATTCGAAAGCTTTCGATGGCAGATAGAAGTTACGCGTCGAGGTATAGGTCGCCACCACCAGACCATCTTTGCTCACTTCCAGCGTGTACGACGTCGGCTTGGTCGCCGATGGATAACGCGCCCACGCAAAAGCAGGCGGGTTTTGGGGCTGAATCTGGCGATCAAGCGGCGCAGGGCGCACGACGTAGAGATCGGCAACTTCGGCCCAATCCGCCCAACATGATCCGGTGGTCAAACTCATTGCAAGTGCAAGACTGCCTGCAAAAAGAGACGTCTTCATATTCATTCTTGGCTCCCTCAAAACAACGATCATAAGCTACAGGTAATACCCCGCGATACGGGATGACCTGCCTTACATGAAGCAAAGCGCACCGGACCCCGTGATAAAAACATACTGCGAGCAGCGCAATTATAAACCCACTCGACATTATTCAACACTAAAAACCATACATTTCAAACTTACTACATACGTTGTGATAAATCAACAACGACAAATCCATTAAAAATAAAACACCATCAGCATTACTTTCCAACCAAATTAATTGCAAATCATAAATGTAATCAAATAACCATCCAATACAACAAGAAAAAATCTAGCGACAGACGAAATAAATAATATTGACACAACTTATTCCAGCCGTTCATTCTTCAAGCTATGAAAATATAAAATACCATCCTTGTAAATTTAACCATTTCCGCATTTCACTTATGCAGCAACAAAATACATTCTATAAAGACAAACTATCCATACGAACAAGCAACAGCCATGTTCGCCGTCGACTCTGCATCGAACAGGAACGGCCCAAGCGGCCTACCATCTCGTTTACCGTGCCGGTCTGAACGCAGCCAGTCGGATCATAGTGAAGCGTCGCAGCTTGTCTGTATGCCGTTCTGTCAACGCCCACATGGCAATGGCAGCTATATTTATCACCAGCAGATAGGCGAAAAAACGCAGCAAGGTATCACCGCGCAATGCCTGCATCTCGCTTAGTTCGGGATCGAAGCTAAGCAAAAAAAAGGTCAATGGCAAATGTAACGCATACAAGGAAAAGCTGTAACTGGAAAAAAAATCCGCAAATTTCTTTAGCCTGGCAGCTGGAACATCCTTGGCAATTGCAATCAATGACAAGGCAAAAAAAGCCATTGCCAGATCATATCCAAATGCATCAGGGTAAATAATCTTGAATAATACAAATGCAGCCATACCAAGCAGGAAAAGCGTCAGAGATATCATCCTCCTTGCTTTGGACTCATAATAAACATAAAGAATCGCACCCATTATCCACAAAATAAACATGAAAAAATAAGCGGCAGGCCGACCAAGATCATTCGGCTTGGCAGAACTCATGAAAAGCAAGATCACCCCCACAGTAACCGCAAAAAAAACGAGCCGCGTTCTTCTTTCAATCGAATATATACCCAAGGCTGCAGGCAATAGAATGTAATACCAAAATTCATTTGAAATACTCCACAGTGAAAGATTGGTTCCGTATTGAAAACCGATTATCATTTGCAGAAAGAAAACATTGAACAAAAACGTGCGCAGAGAATTTGGTTCGATGGACGCCCACCATTCTGGAAAGAACGGCACACGCGACGACAGCAGGTGCGCGCCATTGCCATACTGAAAGGCCACGCCATCTAGCAATGCTGTCAGCAGCAAAGCTGGAAGTATCACAATCCATAAGCGCGTAAGGCGGCCGACGAAGTATTTGGTGGCATCAAAAGTATTGGAACGCCAGGCAAGAATGACCGGGCCGCCGATTAGAAAACCACTCATGACAAAAAACATGACCACAGCTTTGTGCGCACCAGATCCGAAAAAACTCATCAACCAAGCCAACTTATTCCCACTTGCATTGTCATAGCTAAAAAAGAGGTAATTCGCATGGCCGATTACAACGGCCTGAGCGGCCAACGCGCGCATGACATTGAGCCAAATCGATGTATTGGGAGGAATTTTTTGCATAGTCATTTTACTTATACAAGTTTCGCGGCGCCAGTATTCACGGCAGTGCCTGGTCATCGCCACAACGTTATCCCTCTGCCGCGATACTCAGCTCAGGGGGCGGGGACATCCTTACTAGGCTTGCTTCCCAAAAACATACTTAAGTACCTGATGGGAGTTCCTCGGTAATGCATGCCAGGCCGTTCAATACATCGAAATGTCATTAAACAACCAAAGACGAGCACAGGAGTGAGCAACATGATTACGGACCAGTGCATGGCTGGCGATAACTCTCGCGCCCGCTCACTTCCCAGGAGAAAATGAAACGTGACAAACAGAAGCAGGCCATGCAACAAATATATGCTGTAGGCAAACTCCCCCAAAGTACGCGAAACGGATAGGTTCAGCACACCAAACAGACTGCTGCCCCCGGCAATCAGGGCGAAGCCGACGGATAGTAATAGGAGAGAAAAGCCTTCGTGAGCCGTGGGAAAGGCAAGACAGGCAACAACGAGACAGGTAACTGCCAGGATACTGGCCCAGCGTCCCGCGCAAAACCGTCGAAATGCCTCACGCTGCACAAGCAACGCCGCGCATATCCCAGACAGAAAGGCAAGAAAATGGTGGACGGGCGCTTGCATGTACCAGACAAGCACCAGCGTGACAGCCAGTACCAGCATACTGAGCAGAAGATAAGGCCAGGGCGGCATGATCCTTAATGGCAAAGCCAGCAGCGGAAGCAGCAGGTAAAACAACCACTCATAGGGCAGCGACCATGTGACGCCGGCAACAATGACTGACGTTTGCGCAACACCATTCAAGTCTGGCGCTCCGAGGGGCGTGAACATGAGCCACTGCCCTATTTGCAGTAACAATTGCGAAATATCAACATTAAGCCTGGCGCCAGATATATAAAATACAATGCTGAAAAGTAGCAGCATGGCAAACATGTACAAGGGGGTCAGTCGCATGATTCGCGATGTGTACAATTTACCCCAGTCAAAACTGTGCTGACGAGAATGCAACAATTTCGTAAAGAATAGAAAACTGGTAATCATGAAAAACATGGCAACACTGCCTTGTCCAAAATTGGTATACATGTTCGACGGTGGCACCGACCAGGAACCATAGCGTGCATAAAAATACCAGATACAGGAGTGATGCAAGAATACAAAGAAAGCCAGATAGCCGCGCAAGCCATCAATGGTGGCAAAGCGGCCGGCAAGCGGTGGTGCCCCCCACCGTTTGACGATGAACAGGCAACACAGAAGTGCCAACGCCAAACTGGCGGCGGCAGGTAAAAAACTCAGTACGTCCATCATGACCTTAAAGACAAAGACAATATCTGCGACCGGCGACCATCAAGAGGCGTCAATTGCACGGACACTACGCTGAAATGGCGTAAAGGAAATATCCCAGCGGCGCTGCAAACCAAGCAACTTGAGCGCCTTGAATATGGCGCGCGCCATTCGGCGGTCAACCCATGAGGCTTTCAAGCCATAATGATGGATACCCAATGTCTGCTGCGTGATATCGCTGTACATCAATTGCATGGCATTGCGTGGATTACTGCGATCGTGGGGGTTGAATGGATAGAACGATACCGGATCGAGTTGCAGGCTATGCCGTTGCTCATCCATCTCGACAGCCCTTTTCAGTACCACCGGCGAGGTGGCAAACACCTTTTTCGGTATCAATTCCTGCGACATCAGTTGGCGCGCCAACAAGATCACGGGATTCTCCGCCTCACAGGCAAGGAAGCCAGTACCATAACCTCCCCCGAGATCCAAACTGGTCTCGCGTGCCATGAGGCAGCCCTTCAGTTCGAGCAACGAATCCAATGAACGAATCAGCTCCAAATCGGTATCAAGGTATATACCGCCATACTTGGCCAGGACATCGAAACGGACCCAATCCGAAACAAATGCCCACTTTTTTTGAATAATGGCCTCTTTGCAATACTCATTATGAATATCGGAGTTTTTTTCATTCCATAACATTAGCTCGTACTCAGGACAATATTTTTGCCATGACTCGATACAACGACGATGGAGTACGCTCATTTCGCCTTCACCAAACCAACAATAATGAATAACTCTCGGAATCATATATTTTTCAATGCAACTTTACGCAAAAGGATAATTTTCACTGTGGCAACGAACAGAACATGGACAAGGAAAGCCAGCACCGCACCAAACAAACCGAAATAAACCGTCAACAGCCACAGCTCCAGCAAATACAACAGATTTGAGGCGACTGCAATGATCGTAGACTGGCGTAACTTTCCCATTGCCCAATAAAAGGAATGAGTCGTGACAAAGGTGCCTGCAAACACGGCACTCAGCAACACCACAGAAAACTCTGATAAATAGTCCTGTAAGACAGGCAGCAGCAGCGGCATCCAGAAAAACTTGCTGGCATAGCAAATAATGGCGGCCAATCCTGTCACGGCAAAAAGCATTTTCATGGTCTTGATCCACAGCTTGAACGCCTCCCCCAAGTCTCCTGAATTGATTCGTGCGGCAAATTCCGGAATCGATGTGGAGTAAAACGGTGCCGTGGCCAAATTAATCAGTGAATAAATACGCTTGAGGATGCTAAACACACCTAAACTACTACCCGGCAAAGCAAAACCAATAATGATACGGTCCAGCTGAACTACCGGCAGGTCACAAATAGCCTGCAAGGTTCCCCATTTCCCCACTTCCATTATCCGACGATGACTCATCTCGCTTTTCAGCAAGCTGCCATCAAGCCCAGTTTTACGTCGGGCTATCAAAGTAAACAACAAGGTGCAACGTAGGACTTCAGGCAAGGTATAAGCCAGTACCATACCGGACAGGGTAGGTTGGTATCGCGCGACTAGAAACAGCACGAACAGCTTGAGCAGATTGGCAAAAAAGCCGGCAAACATCAAGACATGGTATTGATTTACCAGCCTGAAATAGGCACTTTGAGTACCAATGACCGGAAATACCGCCGCCAACGAAAGCAGCAACAAATTCAAGGTGGAAAATTCCTTCACCTGAGGCAGCGACGATACGGCAAGCCCGCAAGCGACCAACAACACCATGCTCAAGGCCAATAATTCGTAGCGCACACTTTTAACAACCGCCATCCGCAGGCTGCGTGCATCAATTTGATGCCCAGGCATAGTGACCAGCATGCCTTGCCAGTACTGAAATCCACATACGGTAAACACCGCTAATGCAATCGACTGTACAAGTACCAGATGGCCATATGCCTCGACGCCAGCAATGGCCAGCATCACCGGTATGGTGATCACACTGACGCCAGCCCCTGCGACATTCAATAGGAACATCATGGAACTGTTTTTGACTAAGTTACTAAATGCCTTGTTTGAAGCAGTCATCGTTGCGCCGATATCCCACGCTGCAAAATCATGGTTTCTTGCTGCGCATCTCCCGTGGAAATAGTGACTGGAGCTGCTGGCGCATACCGTGCAAACTGAATGATGCAACCCAGGCAGAAATAACACAGCAATTGCGCACTGGGTTCGTCGATCATGGTTTTGTTATAGACCAGCGTGGACAAATACAGCGCGAGTACGATCACGCTGGTATCGGCCATGGCCATCTGTTCAGGGCCAGCCTTACTGCGGGAGACATAGCGTATTCCTAGAATGATGCCGCCAACAAAGATCGACAGGAAAGCCATGGTACCCAGTATGCCGACATCCCATAGCAATACCGCCAGTCCTGTGGAGCCAATTTGAAGATTGCGATAGCGGGCAGCGACCACTCCACGTCCCGTGGACTGACTGGTCAAACTTGCTCCAGGCCCATAACCTATCAATCGTTCCTGAATTGTGGGCATTGGGTCGTTGTACCATAGCACCAATGTAGCGGCACGGCTCATCTCGCCTGTAACATAGTTGATCCCGTTCGGATCGACCACGTAGCCGCCTACGCTGGTCACTTTCTCCTCCATGGTGTCGGTTTTGGTATGGCCCCCCCAATACATCGCATGATATGCCATGAAAATACCAGAACTGATTGCCGTCATCATTGCTGCGAATATGATGAAAGAGGCTAAGTTTTTCATCACCTTATTACGTGCAACCCAGAACACGCCTATGGGCAGCCAAAGGAATACCGCCTTGACTTCACCGAGCAAAATAACGGCGAGGCCTATAATAAAGACCATAATCAGTTGCCACAACGGGGTGATTCCACGTATCCAGCGTGCCAACATATACAACATGGCAGACACGACGAATAGCACCAGAACCGGACTCATGTTTCCGCCGAACGACCCCACCACGCCATCCCATCCCAAAGTGGATATTTTGAAGAAATGTTGATAAACAACCAATGGTAATTGTGCCAGGGCGATCAGCACGATTAAGGTCCACAACACTAACAGGCGCCGGCATGACCAGTGAAACCAGTACATCGCAAATAGAAGGCCAAACATGGGTATGCAAAAGCGCAAGACCGAAATTAACTGGACGGTCGATGCATGCCCCAGGAAGATACTGAAGGCATAAAACAGAAGATAAATCCATACAGCAATAATAATGCGAGAGGCGCCCACCGAATTCTCCCCCAGCGGCATATGGCTCCGCCCTTGCGATAATGTCAATTCCAAAATCGCACGCGCAAAGAACAAGGCACTCAAGCCACTCGCAAGCCATGTGGCTAAACGTAAGCTAAAGAAATACTGTGCCGTGCCAGCAACGAAAAAAATCGCGACAAACATGATCGGCAACAGCCTTTTAGTGCTGACGACGAATAAAATAGGAATAAAAACCAGTATGCCCGTCAGCAAGATAGTCAGCTGAATTGCACCTAAAGCAATGACCATACCAAGCAACAAAGCCGTGATTAGGCCACAAAAGACCATCAGTATGGAAGATGCGGCAGGCATGCCGCGCTTCTTGGCCCTTGTTGACTTGTCACGAGAGCCAGCACCCGATATCGAAGACGAACTCATCCGCAGCCTTCGGGGAAAAAAACTCATATCTGCTCCATGCGAAGCATGGTGCACCACGCTTCATTTAATTTAAGGCTGTTGATAGACGATCACCAGGTGACACTGAACCTGGACACAGGCGGCATTCGGAAGGGAATGCCTGCCCTTTTTTTACGCAACGGTAAGTTTTACTGAGCAAGCCCTGCAAAATGCGTACGTAAATTCGATGGCATGGCTTGCAGCATCTGATCTACAAAATTCTGCTGCAGTTGATAACCTTCGCTCGTATCTCCGCCTATGCTTGATACACGCATCAACGTTGCATCAGGAATCATTCCCCTGACCGCATAGGCCAGCTTCACCTTCTTGACTTCCCATGAGTTCGGGACCGCTTTGTCACCCACGACTACCCAATAGGTAATCGGTTCGATCCGGTTATTCAACGTAGCCACCATGCGCGAAGCGGAAATATTCCCGGCCTTCGTGGGCAAAGAAATTGTTGACGTGGGTCCAACAGCGAAGCCCTGCCCGCCATAACACCCTTCTGGAAAGTGGACAGACAAGTTATCGCGCTGGTCCGTGCCGTAAGCAATCGACAGCATGATTCGCTGGCCTTGGCTATTGACGTAGGTACGCGACAGCGTCTCTGCATAAATCTTGTTCAATTCGGCCACGGTCGTTGGATTGACCACAGCCGCCACTTGGGTGACGTCCTCCTGCCAGTCGCCAAACTTGCTGGGAATTGCACCGCTGAGGACAATTTGCGGGCGGGTGTCAGACAGGCGTATTGTCGGCGTGACAGCCTTGGTACACAAGGCACCGGCCAGCATCATGCTCCCCATCACTAGGCCAATCACGGCACTCTTATTCATATGGCCACCTTTCTGCGTTCCCACCGACGCGCGAACCATTGCAGCAGAGAATCCAAACTCAAAATCAGCACCAGAGCGCTCACGAACAGCACCATTCCCGCGAAGCCATGCAAGAAGCCCTGTCCAGCCGCATCGCCGAAATAATAGGTAATCAATGTCAATGTCAGCACACGCATCACGTTGGCAGTAAACGAGATGGGAATGATCAGGATGGCTAGGCCAATGTTACGGATGGCGGAAGTATGGCGCACCAGATTCAGGTAGAACAATCCTAGCGCCTCAAGCGTCAGCAGGGTTTGCAAGCCGGCACAGGCATCCGCCACCAGCAGCTGATATTGACCTATTTGTAAAATTACGCCACTGCGCGCAATCGGATAGTTCAGCCAGAACAGGATATGCTCACAGACATACGATACGGCCATTTTCATTGGCAAGGTGAGCGCACTGACCACCGCGCTAGGCAGCGGTATCATGAAAAGCATGAAAAAGAAGGGGAACCAAGCAACTGCCAGCGCACGTGTTCCCAACTTGATCACGAGGACCGACGCAATAACGGCAATGAACGAGCTAATCTCGAAAGCGAGTATCTGCTGCGAACGACCGGCGATATATAACAGCAGGCCTGTTGTCAATAATATCCAGCCGGACAACGGTGCGCGGTTATATTGCGCAACGGCTACAATCTGTTCACGCTGGCGCCACAGGAGCCAGAGTGAAAGCGCCAGGATAATGGGGCCATGCGCCTGCTCTTCCGTCGCCCATACACCGGTAAACAAGGTATAGAACGACGGAATATACAGCACAGCAAGGCCGATGGCGATCGGCAGCCATTCGAGCAACTGGCCACGACGCGGCAAAGCTAGGGGCAGATTCATCCGGCTGCTCGTATTCATCAGAAATCGACCAGTACCGAGCCGACCACCTGCGCACCGCTGTGCAGCATCTGCTCGGTCATGGCGTTGATGTCGCCGACAGGCGTGTGGTTCTTGCGCGCCACCAGCAGGACGCCGCCGGTCCGGGCGGCCAGGGCCAGCGCATCGGAGCCCAGTGAGAACGCTGCCGAGTCGTACAGCACCACATCGTAAGACGATTCAAGTTCCGTGCGCAGCGAAGAAAACGCGGGGCGGCTCAACAGTTCCTGCGGATTCGGCGGCAAGGTGCCGGCTCCCAGCACGGACAGATCGACGAACGATTCGATACGCGTGATGACATCGCGCTCGGCACGTCCCGCCAGGATGTCGGACAAGCCCTGGCGCCCTGCAAGGCCAAAGATCTCGTGCTGGCTGGGGTTGCGCAGATTTGCGTCGACCAGCAAAGTCTGTTCGCCCAACTGGGAAAACACCACGGCCAGGTTGGCCGCGAACAGGCTGGTGCCGTCGCCATCGTTGACGCCCACAACCACCAGCGACTTGCGGCCCAACGCCATCCAGCGCAGCATCAGCTGGCTGCGGATGGCGCGCAGCGTTTCCACTTGCGGGCTGAATGGCTGATAAGCGGCGATCAGCTTGTCGGAATACTTGCCCTCGCCCTGTTGCAGATACGGATAGTCGAACTGGCGCGCCAGGACTTGCTGAATATCCGCCTCCGTCACCAGACCCAGTCGCTGGGCAGCTTCGCCGAAACGGATGCCCAATTCCTTTTGCATGCGCAGGACACGTTCGGCACTTTCCGGCGTAATCTTGCCTGATGCGAGTAACAGCCCACCGATGCTGGAATCGGCCGTCCGCGGCGCCGCGGATACTAGCGGTTGCAATGCTGGATTCATATTATTTCCAATACTTAATTAAGACGCAAGCTGCGGGGCAACAACGATTTGAAGCGATTCAAGCGCGGACGCGTCGGCGCGCTCCAGTCGATCGAGCCAAGCACGGGCAACTGCAACAAATCGCTCAAATCGGCTTCGGAACGTACGCGACGGTCCAGCATCTCGGCCAGCAAGGAAAAACCCACGCCCAGCAAGCCACCCAGAAACAGGGCCAACAGCGTGTTCAACATCACTTTCGGACCGGCCGGCTTGATCGGTGCCACGGCAGGGTTGAGCAGGGAGATATCCGACTGCTCCGATTGCCCCTCGATGCGGGTTTGCGAGAAGCGTTGCGAGGCGATATCGAAGGCGCGCTGGGCACTTTCCACATCTTTTTGCAAGACGCCCATTTCGTCGCGGGTACGGTTCAATTCCAGAACCTTGTCCTTTTGCGCCGCCAGTGCCGCACGCACGGCGCCTTCGCGCTGCTGCAGGATACCGGCATTCTTGCTCACCGAGCTCGACGTCACGCGCGTGCCGTCCGCCAATTCCCGGCGCATGCGCTCGACTTCGGCGTTCAGGCTTTCATATTGCGGATGATTGCGTCCCAGGCGCTGCGCCATCTCGGCCAGCTTCGATTCGGCCGTTGCCAAACTCAGCTTCAGATTCTGCACCAACGGATTCGACGCCACATCCGGCGACTCGAAACCGGCATTGCCTTCGGCCATACGCTGACGCGAGGAGGCTTCCATCGCCTGTCCTTGTGCGGCCACGAGCTGTGCCGACAGGTCATTCAAGCGATTCGATTCGACGTCAAGACGGTTATCGACGCTGACGATGCCGTGTTCCTGCTGGTACTTCGACAGGCGGCTTTGCGCCACTTCGAGATTGTCGCGCAGCAGCTTCGTTTGCTCATTGAAATACACGGCCACCTTTTTCAAGGGGTCGACTTTCAGCTGGATGCTGGTTTTCTGGTATTCCTCGGCAAAGGCATTCGCAATAACGGCGACAAACTGCGGATCGTTACCCTTGAAACTGATATCGACCACGCTGCTTTCGCGCGACGGTACGATCTCGAGCTTCGCCAGCAGCAGATCCGCCAGCCAATCGCGCACGGTGCCCTTGCCTTCCGTGGCTTCATTAAACTGGGCGACGACGGCAGGATTATCCGCCAGATGCAAATTATCCACGACCTTCAGCGCCACATTCTTGCTGCTGATAATGTCAATTTGCGTCGCCATATAACCTGGCAACAACTGCATCGGCAATGCCAGACCCGTAACGGGATCGACGCCCTTGTAGTTGATCAGGAGGGATGCCGTGCCTTTATACGTCTTGGGCAACAGCAGGCTCACCACCATCGTCGCCCCGACTGTGATAAGCAAAGTGAATAGTAAAATCCGTTTGCGGGCAAGCAAGACGAGCAGAAACTGGTGGAAATTCATGGTCAACTCTCATATTGATAAACAAAGCCAGCCTGGCCATAGCGCCGGAACTACGCAGCTTAGAACAAGCTTTCTTTGACATACACCACGTCATCGATTTGGATGATGTCGTCATGCTTGGCGTCGATTATTTGCATTACACCTGCCGCATCGCGGCGCTTGATGCGCACGCCACGCTCGGTGCCGCGCTGCGTCAAACCACCCCCAACGGACAAGGCCTGCAGCACCGTCATCGAGCGTTCCAGGCGGAACGCCCCGGGACGCTGCACTTCGCCATAAATGTAAAACCGTGGCGCCCGTTCGACGTACAGCACATCGTTGCCGGTCAGGTCGAAATCGCGGGCCAGGTCGGCGCTGCGCATCATGTCGACGATATCGATGGTTTCCTTGGTGGTGGTGCCGCCGCGCTTGCGGATCAGGCTAACGACGTCACCTCCATCGGTATTCTGGCCGCCTGCCATAGCCAGGATGTCGAGCAAGCTGCGCTTGCCTTCAATCGGATACCGGCCCGGGCGATTGACTTGCCCCAGCACGGACACTTGCTGACTTTGCAGGGCAGTGACAATGATATTGACCTGTGCCTTGCGCAGGAAGCCACCGCTCTCCAGCGCCTGTCCCAGTTTCTTTTCTGCAGCAGCAACGGACAAGCCCCCTATGGCAACACTGCCAACCAGCGGAAAGGTAATGCTGCCGGCCTCGCTGACACGTGTCTCCAAACCCAGGTCAGGACTGCCATACACGGAAATTTTCAATACATCGCCAGCGCCGAGCAACACCTCGGCGGCCCCGGCCACACCAACACTGCAAGCCATCAGTACGGCGGCTGCCCACATCGCAAGTCGTTTCATGATTTGCTCTATCCCTTTAAAAACTTCTGTTAAATCCGAAAGATCCCTGCACACTCTTACTTCATGCCTGCCACACCGCGCGCATTCACGTCGCCACTGTCGGCCGCCGGTGCAGCTGGCGCCACCACTGGCGCCACCACTGGCGCCACCACTGGCACTGAAGCGGCAACAGCGGCTGAAGCGGACGCCGATGCCGATGCCGGCTTGTCCGTCTTGTTCAGATACTCGATCTTGGCGCTGGCACGCAAACGCTTCAACTCGGCGTCCGCGGCCTCCTTGTTCTTTTTATTGAAAAGGAACTGTTCGATCTGCGGCGCCGCCTGCGCCAGCGTCACCGGGGTGTCCTTGATGTCGGCCAGGGAAATCAGCAGAGTACGATCACCTTCGCGAATGATGAACAACTGGCCTTTTGGCATCCCGGCCAGTTTGCCGCTCAATTCAGGCGCGAGGTCAGCGCTGGTGCGCGACAATTGCGTACGCCCATATTTGACCTTGTTGGCATCCAGCCATGCCGCAACCTCGTCCAGCGTTTTCGCGTCATCCATCGCCTTCTTCAAGCCATCATTCATGTCGGACGAAGCGATGATCAGTTCACGCATGTCGAACTGCTTGCGCTGGGTAAAGTACTGAGGATTCTTGTTGAAGTAATCTTCCACTTCCGCCGGTGAGGGCTTGTTGATGGTGCCTATGCGTTTTTGCATATAGGCTTGGGCAACGATCAGCGCCTTGGCCCGCTCAACGGCTTGCACGACCTTCGGATCACGGTCGACCTTGTCCTTGATCGCCTCGTTCTGCAATAACTGGCGGTCGATCAACGACTCCAGCAATTGTTTGCTGGCCGCTTCCTGTTGTACTGCGGGAACATTGGCACGCTGCAACTCCTCATTCAGCTGCAGTACTGTGATTTCCTCGCCGTTGACGCTCGCCAACGCCTGACCGGCCTTTTTTTCCTTACCTCCGCAAGCGGACAATCCGGCAGCAGCAAAAAGCACCAGCACAGCGCACAACAATCGGGTGTTGCCGGCTGGTTTGGGCATAGTCAAACGAGAGTTGTGGAAATGATTCAAGATTACTCCTTCGGATTCATTATTAAAAACACAATTTACTGCAACGCAGCGCGATAGCATAGACATAGGACTTTACCAAAATGACACAAGTCACCAGCGACTAGCAAGCTATGCAAACAATTATTAATATTGTAAATATGATACACAAGATGCAAGCCAATATGGAAACATTTTTGCTTAAAAATCTATTAAGAAGCTTTTAATACAACTATTTCCATAGTCGAGCCCCAAAAAAATAGTTACACAAAAGAAATATTCTTCATTGTGGATCGGTTCAGAGCGATAGCGCCTTGGCTCGTAATGCATCTAGATCACAAGCGGCTGAACTTGGGGGCCGCTAACAGCGGATGACGGCGAGGATGAGGCCGATTCAAGAGTCATGCAGGTCGCAAGCGACGTCCGCTGAGCGACAGTGATGATATAGGCTGCCGCCCATATGGGCGGCCGTGACACTGGGAGCATGCATTGCCAGTGCACTCTGTCGTTGACGTTTGAACATATCACCGAGCCACCCTCCACCTGGGTTATACCTGACTGCACCCAACGCTACCTGACTGGACATATTTTATCGCGTATTGACTGAGCGCAAACTAAATTGCACATCATTTTCCAGGCACCTGCAATCAATGCGCATTGTCACGCTTCAGCACGACTTTCACTGTCCGCAAGATGATCCAGATATCGAGCCACAGTGACCAGTTACGCAGATAATCGAGGTCAAAATGGATGCGCGCTTCCATCTTGTCCAACGTCTCCGTTTCGCCACGTAAACCGTTGACCTGGGCCCACCCCGTGATGCCGGGCTTGACCTTGTGGCGCAACATGTAGCCCTTGATCAGTTTACGGTACTGCTCGTTATGCGCCACCGCATGGGGACGGGGACCGACAATACTCATGCGTCCTTGCAATACATTAATAAATTGCGGCAATTCGTCAAGCGAACTGCGGCGTAAAAAACCACCGATGGGCGTGACGCGCTGGTCGTCCTTGGTGGCTTGCACGACCTTGTCACCATCCTCGCTGACCGTCATCGAGCGGAATTTATACACGATGATTTCCTCGCCATACAGGCCGTAGCGGCGCTGACGAAAAATCACGGGCCCCTTCGATGTCATCTTGACGGCGATGGCGATGACCAGCATCACCGGCAACAGCATGATCTGGATCAGCAAGCCCAGTACGATGTCGCTCCCACGCTTGACCATGCTGTTAAAACCGGTGAACGGCGACTCGCGAATGGCGATCACCGGCATGCCGCCCACATTGTCGAAGCGCGCCTGCATCAAATCGAAGATATAAATATCCGGCAAGAAATACACGGATGCTGTCGTATCCTGCAATTCATCGAGCATCTTGCGGATGCGCGGCTGGGCCGAAATAGGCTGGCTGATGAATATCATCTTGATATTGTGTTCGCGCACATAGGCGGCAATATCGGCCATCTTGCCCAGCATGGGTTCACGCATCTTCTCCGGCCAGCGGTCATCGGTGCGGTCGTCAAAAAAACCGCGCACGCTCATGAACAGGTTCGGATTACGCTCGACGGTGGCGGCGAACTTCAGGCTGGCGTCATTGGCGCCGATGATGACGACGGAGCGCACTTCACTGTCGCGCCCGGGATCGGCCACCATGCGCCGCGCTGCCAGATGACTGAGCAGCAAGATGAATGGCGTCAGCATGAACCAGGCCAGCACCAGCTCTCGGTCATAATGAAACGCCAGTCCTGTCGCCGAGCCCAGAAATACCAGGATCAGGGCCGTGATGCCCCAGCTGACAAAAACATCGCGGGCATAGGCCAGCATGCGACCGCTGCGCCAGGTGCGATACGGATCGACATACTGGAATACGGATGATGAAATAAAGAACGCAAGGATCATCAATACCAGCGAGTAACCGGTAAATGGCGAACCTGACAAGGCGGACAGCAGATACAGCGTACCCATGATGATCAATGGGTCGAGTATGCGCTGGAAAAACGAAATCAGGGGTATATCATTAACCGTCATGATGCTCTTCAAAACTGGGCACTGGCATTGAAGGAAATGCCGTTGGCGTGATAACTGCTGGTATTAATGAACGGAGCGCCTCGGCGTGCATCGCGGAAGGCATTCACGCCTAACTGGATATTCGGCCGTGGCGCATACGTCAGGCCCACGGTCGCGGTGCGGGTCGTGTCGCTGACATCGACGGGCAAGGACAAGCCACTTGCGGCGGAAAAATCGCGCTTCTCGCGCCGCACCTGCGCATCCATCCT
Organism: Janthinobacterium sp. OK676; assembly: GCF_900103595.1. Taxonomy (NCBI): domain Bacteria; kingdom Pseudomonadati; phylum Pseudomonadota; class Betaproteobacteria; order Burkholderiales; family Oxalobacteraceae; genus Janthinobacterium; species Janthinobacterium sp. OK676. The sequence continues at coordinate 214,510 of NZ_FNHA01000008.1, read as the reverse complement.
GACCTTGGCGGAAATATCCCAGGCCGCTGCCAGGCTGGCGCCATTATTCAAGCTGCTGGTAATCAATGAATTTTCCACAGCGGCAAACTCATGCCACAAGCTGCCAGTAAACCGCACTTTTCCAAGCGGCGCCCAATACACGATCACGCGTCCATTGGCGCCACTGGAATCGCGTCCGCTGAACAGCTGGTTCTTGCGCTTCACCCAGCCGCCGAGCAACTGCACTTGCGTGATGCCGCTAAAGCGCCAATAGATATTGGCCTTGACCTCATCCTGCTCATACCCTTGTTCCACACCAAAGGCGGCCAGGCTGGCCCGGTTCGGATACGTGCCTTTCAGATGGCGCAACTGGATCCCGATGCGGCTCTCGCTGGCCGGCAGGTAATCAAGGCCGAGCTCGTACGCATCTTCCTGGCGCTCCGAAAATTTCTGCGCGATGGCATCATAGGTATATTTGTCGCGCGCAAAACCGCCGCGCACGCGCCAGCTGGGATGGAAGCGCCAGCCACCATTGACATATTCACGGCGTATCGTGCGCAAGTTACGTCCCGTACTTTGCAAGTCGCTGAACGGCGTCAAGGTCTGCGAATAACTGGCGCCCACATGGCCTTCGAGATGATTGGCAATATGCCATTCCAGGTCGGCCAGGTAGTCTTTGCCCGTATAGTCGAGCTGGTCGAAGTGATCGAAATACACGCGCGACCACTTTACCTGGCCCGTCAGGCGTTGCCGCCCGATCGGGCGATTAATCAGGAAACCCGCTTGCACCTGGCGCGACGTATCGGAGCGCGCGCCGTCGAAATCGGGAGCACTGTCGTCTAGCCGGAACAAATTATTATCATATGAATAAGTTGTCGCGATGAACGGGGAAATCGTGTCACTGATCGCCGCCCAGGCCGGTACGCTGCAGGCCACGCCGCCGAGCAACAGCAACGAGGCAGGCAAGATGCGCGCCATGGCCAAGGCCAATCGCTTGCGTTGCATTCTGGGTTGCCCGGCAGAGGCTGGGCTATGAGGCAAGGAATTCAACATGGGTATTGTCTTTGAAAGAGCAAACAGTTGGTTGGCAATATTACCAGTAAGTCCAGTGTCCACCGGAAACAATCCAGAGACCCAGCACGCCATTCGTCACGCCATGGGCGAGGATGGGCGACCACAGCGACTGGCTGCGCATGTACAGCAAGCTATACACGGCGCCGGCAACGATGCCGGCCAGCCACAAATTATGTTCGAAGCCAAACAGTACCACGCTGACAACAAACGCCTTGGCGCTGGCCAGGCGTGGCTGATATTTCAGGAAATCAGGGGCGTCGATCCAGCGCAGCAGGAACGAGCGCCAGAACAGCTCTTCCATCACGGGCACCACGAGAGCGGCGCCGGCGATGCGCAAGACCACCAGGCTCCACTCGATCTGGCCATCATTGCGCGGATCGAAGCCGTCGGCACTGCCGATCATCATCCAGCCTGCATTCAAATTAATCCACAGCAGAAAAACAACAAACCCGGCGGCGATGGCCACGGCAGTGGCGCGCGCACCGAGTCTCGTCCAGGCCAGTTCCGCATAACTGCGGCGCCAGTACAACAACATGCCCAGCACGACGCCGATCTTGACGGCGTACAGCCAGCGCAAGTCTTGCGCGGCATAGCCCGCCCGGCCCAGCATGTCGGCGATGAAGATGAAGGAGAGGTAGGCCAGGAATGGCGCTACGCGTGGCAAGGCGGCGCGGTCAAACATGCTGATGCGCACCGGAGGTAAAACCACGCGCCGGACGCCGTGGTCCGGATCGCGTGTTGTTCATGACAAACATGCATCCCCCGATGTAATAAATATAATTATATAATTATATAATTATATCAAGCTGAACCGTTGCCGTGGCAAGTAATCCTAACTTAATTACAACAGAAGAGGCAGAAAACAATCAACCGTTGGCGCGCGCCTCGATCTGCTCCCACTTTTCCAGCGCTTCCAGCAGTTCGCCTTCGATCTCGGCCACGCGCGCGTTCAGGCGCTTGCCTTCAGCCGGCGTCTTCTTGTAGAAGTCAGGGTGCGACAGCTCGGCGGCCAGTACCGATTGCTCGTCTTCCAGCTTGGCAATCAGTTTCGGCAACTCTTCCAGCTCGCGCTGTTCCTTGTAGCTGAGCTTTTTCTGCTTGGCGGCCGGAGCGGCTGCCTCGACCTTGACGGCCGGCTTGCTGGCTGGCGCCGTGGCGATCGGCAAGGTGCGCACGCGCTCCCAGTCCGTATAGCCGCCGACGAATTCGCGCCACTTGCCCTCGCCTTCGGCGACGATCACCTGGGTGACGACATTGTCGAGGAAGGTGCGGTCATGGCTGACGAGGAAGACGGTGCCGGTGTATTCTTCCAGCAACTCTTCCAGCAATTCCAGGGTATCGATATCCAAGTCATTGGTCGGCTCATCGAGCACCAGCACGTTGGCCGGCTTGGCGAACAGACGCGCCAGCAGCAAACGGTTGCGCTCGCCACCGGACAGCGACTTGACGGGCGAACGGGCGCGTTCCGGCGCGAACAGGAAGTCATTCAGATACGTCATCACGTGACGGCGCTGACCGTTGATCTCGACCCAATCGCTGCCCGGCGCGATGGTTTCCATCAGGTTCGCCTCTTCGTTCAGCTGCGTACGCATCTGGTCGAAATACGCCACTTGCAGCTTGGTGCCCAGGCGGATGGTGCCCGTGTCCGACTCTTCCTGGCCGAGGATCATCTTCAGCAAGGTGGTCTTGCCGGCGCCGTTGGCGCCGATCAGGCCGACCTTGTCGCCGCGCAAGATGGTGGCACTGAAATCCTTGACGATGACCTTGTCGCCATAAATCTTCGAGACGTTTTCCAGATCCGCCACGATCTTGCCCGAGCGTTCGCCGGCCGACACGTCCAGCTTGACTTGTCCCTGCTGTTCGCGGCGCGCATTGCGCGTCAGGCGCAGCGCTTCCAGGCGGCGCACGCGGCCTTCGTCGCGCACGCGGCGGGCCTTGACGCCCTTGCGTATCCACACTTCTTCCTGCGCCAGGAACTTGTCGAACTTGGCGTTTTCCACTTCCTCGATTTCCAGCTGCTCCGCCTTGCGGGTCTGGTACGCCGTGAAATTGCCCGGATACGACAGCAAGCGGCCGCGGTCGAGTTCGATGATGCGCGTGGCGACGTTGTCGAGGAAGGAGCGGTCATGGGTAATGAACAGCACGCTGCCCTTGAAGTCGCGCAGCAAACCTTCCAGCCACAGGATGGAGCTGAAGTCCAGATGGTTGGTCGGTTCATCGAGCAGCAACACGTCGGGCGCCGACACCAGCGCGCGCGCCAGCGCCACGCGCTTTTGCATCCCGCCGGACAGGGTCTTCATCAGCATGTCGCCCGTCAGGTTCAAGCGGTCGAGCACGGTTTCCACCTTGTTCGGCAAGCTCCACGCATCGGCCGCATCGAGTTTGACCTGGATGTCGTGCATGCGTTCCATCAGTTCATCGTCATTGCCCTGGCCAAACTGGCCCGTCAGCGCATCGTATTCCTTCAGCCACGCCTGCGACTCGCCCATGCCGGAAGCGACGGCATCGAACACGGACATCTCCGGGTCGAATTGCGGTTCCTGCTCCACATAGGCGATCTTGATGCCTTGCTGCATCACCAACAAACCGTCGTCGAGCTTGAATTTGCCCGAAATAACCTTCAACAGCGAGGATTTGCCCGTGCCGTTGCGGCCGATCAAGCCGACCCGTTCCGAGGTTTCCAGTGAAAATTCCGCGTGATCGAGCAGCGCGACGTGACCGAACGCAAGTTGCGCCGATGAAAGAGAAATGACAGCCATAATGAGTAAGAGTGCTCGGGCGCCGTCTCGCGCACACCGCGTGGTGTGCCAAACAGCCGCCGATTAGATGAATGAAGCACGCATTGTACCGATAACCTGGACTTCAATCGCCATCGACCAGTAACTACCGCCTGGATGACCACAGGCTGCCGACGCGCGTTGCGTGGAAACGTGGTGTCGCCAGCAGGAATCGAACCTGCATTTAAGTCTTAGGAGGACCTTGTACTATCCATTGTACGATGGCGACACGCGCAGCGGCATTATACAGGCAAGCGCCCGCCATTGACAGCGTGGCAAGCAGGCGGTTCGAGTACCATCTGCCATTGCGCGCACGCTAAGTCGCTGGAGCCGTCTATTTTAGCCGGGACAATATTTGCTGGGCAGCCAGCGTATGGGACACCTTGTTCCAGTGCGCATCCATGGGAGCGAAGTCCATCCGCTCGCGCTGTGCCGCCCAATGCCGCGCGAACACAGTTTGCATGTCGATTGCGGCATAGCCATGCCGTTTCAAACGGTCTAGGAAAAATGCCCGATCCCCGACCTGCCAGGACGGCTCGCCCTTGCGCGCATCGTACAGCAGGCCCCGCTCACCATCGACGAGAAATAGAAACTGCACCTTAGAACTACCTTCGATGGCACGCAGCTGTGTCAGATAGTAGTCGAGCACCAATGCCAGCGCCGCCGTGTCCCGGACCGGCAACGGAGCCGCCTGTGGCCGACTCTTGCGGCGCAGTGTGGACGATAGCCAATCGGGTAACTTGAGATTGTAATAACAATACCGGGCCAATGCCGAATAGGACACCACCCGCTTCATCTTGGGTTCCATATACGGCGTATGCACCATGTGCAAGCCAACTGGGCCGGCCTCGATCTGATTGTGGCCACGTTTCGCCGGTTCCAGCAAGGTGGCAAGATTACTGCCATCGACAAATAACACTACGGTGCGCGGATGCACGCGCGGCAAATAATAGCGCGCCATGGCCAGTGTATCGGCAAGGCCATTGCCGGAATTACCGGCAGCATACACCCCGCCGCCAAGCGCATGCTCCAGCTGTCCCTGCATGGTATCGGAATAATCGAGCATCAAGCTCTCGACAAAACTGTCACCGAGTACCAGTACGGCAGCGCCATCCTTGAAGTCACGCGAATTCGATGCCCCTTGGGCATTGATCACGCCGCTGCGCGCGTTGTTCAACGCCCAACCATACGAATACACATAGGACTGGTACGCCAGATAGCGGCGAAATGGAATTTGCGGGTCGCTATTTTCCAGCCGCAAGCCGGACGAGACAGGCAGGCATTGCAGGATGGCCTCGAGCACCAGCACCGTTGCCAGCATGCCCAAGCCTATGGCAGATAAAGGACGCATATGATTTAGAAATTAAAATAAAGAAATTCAGAAATACCACGCGTTTCGCTAATCGCCAGCAAAAGCAAACAGAGAATCAATAGCGCACCCAAAACGATATTGCCGCCCTGGCCGGATAAGCGCTGTTCCTGTGTGCGTAAAATTCCCCGACCCAGCAGGACGTAGGCATTTGGCGTGAGGAAGGCAATGGCCGCGCAAGCAAGCAACCACCACAGGCAGCTCTGCAGTGCCATAATCCGGTCGATTCCCAGCATCGCTCCCTGCATCGCTGGCGTCAGAGTACCTCCGCCCATGGCTTGCAGTACATCCAGCGCCACCCCCACCGAACTGGCACGGAAAAAGACCCATGCCAAAACAACCGCCAGGAAGGTGGCGATGCTACCGGCAACGCGTATCGGCAGATTGCTGCGTCCACCAAGAACATGGCGTAGCGCATGATTAATAATCAGGTAAATACCGTGCAGCATGCCCCATATGAGAAAAGTCCAGTTGGCGCCATGCCACAAGCCACCCAGCAGCATGGTCACGAACAGATTACGGTAGCGCTGGAAGGCGCCCTGGCGATTTCCCCCCAAGGGAATGTACAGATAATCGCGCAAGAATGTGGACAGCGTGATGTGCCAGCGACGCCAGAAATCGATGATGGAAGTCGCCTGGTACGGCGAGTTGAAATTGATGGGTAATATGATGCCAAACATATAGGACAGGCCGTATGCCATGTCCGAATAGGCGGAAAAGTCGAAATACAACTGGAAGGTGTACGCCAGAGCTCCGGCCCAGGCTTCCAGCATGCTCAGATTCTGGTGGTACGCATCGAACACGGGCGCGACGTAACGGGCCACGCCATCGGCCAATATCACTTTCTTGAACAGGCCGATGGTGAAAAACGTCAGGCCGACGATGATACGCCCTCGCCGCAACAAGTGTGATTCCGGCTGTGAAAACTGCGGCATCATGTCTTTATGATGCAAGATAGGACCAGCGATCAGGTGCGGGAAATACGTGACGAACAGACCATAGCTTTCCGGCTGGTACTCCCTGACCTTCCCTGCATGACAGTCGACGAGGTATGCAATCTGCGTAAACGTGAAAAACGATATCCCGATCGGCAAGACGATGCCGATCGGTGCCAGCGGCGCACCGGTCAGGACGGCTATATTTTCTATAAGGAAATCAAAATACTTGAAGAAAATCAGCAGGGAAAGATTGAAAACCAGTCCAACGCCAAGCCATGCCTTGGCGGAGCGCCTACTGCCCCGTTCATAACGCTGTGAAATCCCGCGCCCTACCGCAAAATTGACACAGATTGACAAGACCAGCAATGGCAAAAAACGAATATCCCAATAACAATAGAATGCGAGCGATGCCAGCAGCAAGAAGATAATCGACACACGCAACGAATACTTTGACAGGAGAAAATAGCCAAGCAGCGCCAATGGCAAAAAGATCAAGAAGAAAGCAAATGTGTTAAATAACACCGCGGATTCCTACTGGTAATAAATTGGCGTACGGAGGATTATGGATGGCCCGGCATACTTGTGACTTGGCTCATGTACGCCCATCCAGCAGACGAAGACCGAAGGCCGGGCCGATTTCGAAACAAGCGCCCTACATGTTCGCTTTATCGCCCCCACGAGTAACTGGCTAGCGCGTAACCCGCCATCCCGCGATGCTCGCCTGGGACAGCGGCACACCATTTTGTATCAACGGCATTTAACAGCCTGCGCATTGTCAACCGCACGTTTGCCACGGCGACGCGCCGCCATCAGCAGCAATCCCGCCATGAACATTCCATACGTTCCCGGCTCCGGCACGGCACTGATGGAAAACACCTGGATGGCACCGAAAGTGATATCGTTGCCATGCCAGATGGAACCGTCGAGCAGACTGACGCCGGTCGATGGCTGGCCCAGATAGTTATACGTGTACAGGAAGGAACTGCCGCCGTGCGTGAGGTCCTGCGGCACATACAGATCATGGCCGTAGCCAAAAGTAGGGCCGTAATTGGCCAGATTGTAGGTCTGGTCCTTGCCGATGCCGTCGCCGTTAAAATACTGCTTCAATTGCGGCAGCATGAAGTCCGAGGTCAAATTGAACAGAAAGGCGGTCCGCTGGCTGTCGTCCATGGTGACATGCGCGCCATCGGTGGAACTCCAGCTTTGCGGATTGTAGCCGCCCACCAGCCACGTCTTGCCCGATGAATTCGTGGCCTCCATGACGGAAAAAGTACGTCCCTTGCCGTCGGATGCCTTATGAAAGTCCAGCGAGGTATCGCCCGCCGCCTTGGTATAAATATTCGTCAGCGACAGGCGGCCTTCGCCGAGCCAGGTTTCCAGTTGCGTCTTGTGGCCGGGAGAGAGTAGCGAGGGACCGGAATCGGCCAGCGCCCCCAGGCTAACAACCATGCCGGCCACCGCCAGCGCCACGCTTCTTGCCGCTCTGAAATTATTACGCATCCTCTACCTCGACTGTCAGTATTTAAAACCGGCGTATTTTCCGGTTGCCAAATATAACACGATAGATATTGTTTTTATATTTATTATTTAGATGCCAATATGCAATATTTCGCAGCAGAAATTCAGTCAGGCAGCACCGCCGTCACTTCGATCTCGACCTTCGCTCTGTCCTCGATCAGTCCCGCCACCTGCACCGCCGTCATGGCAGGAAAATGCTTGCCGATCAGCTCGCGATAGGCGACGCCGATTTGTGGATATGCCGCCACATATTCCTTCTTGTCCAGCACATACCAGTTCATGCGCACGATGTGCTCGGGCAAGGCGCCCGCCTCGGCCAGCACGGCGACGATATTTTGCAAGGCCTGGCGCACCTGCCCCGCAAAATCGTCCGTATGAAACTGGCCCTGCGCATCCCAGCCTATCATGCCGCTGACATACACCGTGCGTCCGCTGGCGGCCACGCCGTTCGCATAGCCGCGCGGCCTGGCCCATCCCGCTGGTTGCAGCACTTGCATTGCGTTCTCCTCGTTGTTCATGCCGTTCATGCTGCTCATGCGTTCCCCGCCTCGCGCAGCAGTTCGCGCGCGATGATCAATTGCTGTACTTCGCTGGCGCCCTCGTAGATGCGCAAGGCGCGAATTTCGCGGTACAGGCGCTCGACCGGGTGACCACTGACGACGCCCATCCCGCCGAACAGCTGCACGGCCGCATCGATCACCTGCTGCGCCGTTTCCGTGGCCGTCAGCTTGGCCATGGCCGCTTCCTTCGTCACCTTGCGGCCCTGGTCGCGCTGCCAGGCGGCGCGGTAGGTGAGCAGCGCGGCCGCATCGATGCCGGTGGCCATCTGCGCCAATTTTGCCTGCGTCAGCTGGAAGTCCGCCAAGGTCTGGCCGAACATCTGGCGCGCCGTCGCATGGCGCAGCGCTTCGTCGAAGGCGCGCCGCGCAAAGCCCAGCGCGGCGGCGGCCACCGACGTGCGGAACACGTCGAGCGTCGCCATCGCCACCTTGAAGCCCTGCCCCGCCTCGCCCAGGCGCTGCGACACGGGCACGCGGCACTGGCTGAAGCGCAGGCGCGCCAGCGGATGCGGCGCGATGACGGCGATGCGCTCGGCGATTTCCAGCCCCGGATTGTCGGCGTCGACGATGAAGGCGCTGATGCCGCGCGCACCGGGCGCTTCGCCCGTGCGGGCGAACACCACGTAAAAGTCGGCGATGCCGCCGTTCGAGATCCACGTCTTTTCGCCATCGAGCACGTAGTCGTCGCCGTCGCGGCGCGCCGCGCACGCCATGGCTGCCACGTCGGAGCCGGCCTGCGGCTCGGACAGGGCAAAGGCGGCAATGCGCTTGCCGCTGGCCACGTCTGGCAGATAGCGCGCCTTGTTGTCCAAGCTGCCGAACAGGCCGATGGCGCCCGAACCGAGTCCCTGCATGGCAAAAGCGAAATCGGCCAGGCCGTCGTGGCGCGCCAGGGTTTCGCGCATCAGGCAAATGGCGCGCGTATCGATCTTGCCATCGGTGCCCGTGGCATGCGCAAGCCAGCCACCCTGCCCCAGCTCCGCCACCAGCGCGCGGCAAGCCGCATCGACGTCGGCGCCGTGCGCCTCGCCAAGATGCCGTGCCGCCCAGGCGTCGAGTTCGGACTCAAGCTTTGCATGATGCGCCTCGAAAAACGGCCAGTCCAGGTAAGTGGTGTCGCGTGTATTTTGCATCTTAATCACCCTCGAACTGCGGTTTTTCCTTCGCCACGAAGGCGTGATAGGCGCGGTGGAAATCGTTGGTGGCCATGCAAATGGCTTGCGCCTGCGCTTCCGCCTCGATCGCTTCATCGACGCCCATGTTCCACTCCTGCTGCAGCATTTTTTTCGTCATGCCGTGCGCGAACGTGGGGCCGCTGGCCAGGCCGGCGGCGAACAGCTGCGCCGCTTCGGCCAGCTCCTCCGGCTCGACCAGGCGGTTGAGCCAGCCCCAGCGCTCGGCCTCGGCGCCGGCCAGGGAGCGCCCCGTGTACAGCAGCTCGGCGGCGCGGCCCTGGCCGATCACGCGCGGCAGCAAGGCGCAGGCGCCCATGTCGCAGCCGGCCAGGCCCACGCGGGTAAACAAGAAGGCCGTCTTGCTGCGCGCCGTGCCGATGCGGATATCGGAAGCGAGCGCCAGCATGGCGCCGGCGCCTGCGCAAATGCCGTCGATGGCGGCGATGATGGGCTGCGGGCAGGCGCGCATGGCTTTCACCACGTCGCCCGTCATGCGGGTAAAGGCCAGCAAGCCGGGCATATCGAGTTTCGTCAGCGGGCCGATGATGTCGTGCACGTCGCCGCCCGAACAGAAATTGTCGCCGCTGCCCGTGATGATGACGGCCTTGACGTCGTCCGCATGGGCCAGCGCGCGGAACAGCTCGCGCAATTCCGCGTACGAGTCAAAAGTGAGCGGATTCTTGCGCTCGGGCCGGTGCAGTGTCAAGGTGGCGACGCCTGCATCGACGGCAAACAGAAAATGCCGCGCCGCGTAATGGGCCAGGCTGGCGCGGTTGCCTGGCAGGTCTTGCGGCTGGCCGGGTAAATGGCGCATGGTCAGTCCTTTATCGAGGTGTCATTCAGCTGCTGTTTCATGTGCGACAGCAGGTCGATCAACTGGGTTTTGTCATCGGGCGTCACGCCGTGCAGCAGTTCGGCGATCCAGCCCTCGTGCACGCGCGCCATCTCGTCGAAGGCGCGCCGGCCCGCCGGCGTCAGCTTGACGCTGTACGAGCGCCGGTCCTTCGGATCGACCACGCGCACCACCAGCTTTTCCTGCTCCAGCTGGTCGGTGATGCCCGTGATGTTGCCTCCCGTGACCATCATGCGCTTGGACAGTTCGCCCATGCGCAAGCCGTCGGGAAAGCGCTCGAGCTGCGCCATCAGGTCGAAGCGCGGCAAGGTGATGCCGAAGGTGGCGCGCAAGCGCGTGCGCACCTCGTTTTCAATCTTCACCGTACACGAGAGCATGCGCAGCCACAATTTCAGCGACTGGTGATGGTCCTGCGTCAGCCGGCTGGCCAGGTCCAGCACGGGTTCGTCGCGCAAATTTTCGGGTTCTTTATCCATGGTCTTCATTCAGTTACATGACTTCGCCGCCGGCGACGGCGATCGATTGTCCATTCATGGCGGACGACGCGGGCAGGCATAGCCACGCCACCGCATCGGCCACTTCCCGCGGCTGCACCAGCCGCTGCTGCGGATTGCCCGCCGCCAGTTCCGCGCGCGCCGCGTCTTCGCCGCGCCCCGTCTTGCGCACGATGTTCTGCACGGCCTGCGCCACCATCTCCGTTTCCGTGTAGCCGGGACAGACGGCGTTGACGGTGACGCCGCGCGGCGCCACTTCCAGCGCCAGCGCGCGCGTCAGGCCAATGACGCCATGCTTGGCCGCGACATAGGCGCTGACATAGCGATACCCCTTCAAGCCCGCCGTCGACGCCACGTTGACGATACGCCCCCAGCCCGCTTCCAGCATGGCCGGCATGGCCGCTTGGCAGCAGTGGAATACGCCCGTCAGGTTCACGGCCAGCATCTGCTGCCAGATGGCGGCATCCGTCTTGCCGAAAGGCGCCGCATGCGCCTGGCCCGCGTTATTGATCAAGATGTCGATGCGGCCGAAATGCGCGGCCGCCTGTGCAAACCCTGCCTCCACGGATGCTTCCACGGCCACGTCGAGCACGCAGATGGCCACCCTGCCCGCGTGGCCCGCCTCTTCCAGCTGCATGCGCGCGCGCGCCAGCCGCGCGCCATCGCGCCCGGCCAGGGTGACCCTGGCGCCCGCGTCCAGCAAGGCGGCCGCGCAGGCCAGGCCGATGCCGCTGCCGGCGCCCGTCACCAGCGCGTGCTTGTTGGCCAATGCACCGTCCAGTTGCTCCTTGCTCATGTCATCCTTCCAGCAGCCGCGCGGCCACCTGTTGCGGGGTGAGGCCCGTATTGGCGGCGGCCAGCTGGCGTTCGCGCTGCAGATTGCGTTCCAGCTGCTGCTGGCCCGGCCGGTACTGTTTCGGCCACGCCGCACCGGCGCCGCTGTAGCCGATGCGCGCCATTTCCGTCAGCGTCCAGGCCGGGTTGGCCAGGTGCGGCCGGCCCACGGCGCACAGGTCGGCGCGCCCGGCGGCGATGATGCTGTTGGCGTGGTCCGCTTCGAAGATGGAGCCGACGGCCATGCTGGCGATGCCCGCCTCGTTGCGCACGCGGTCGGCGAACGGCGCCTGGAACATGCGTCCGTACACGGGCTGTTCGAGCTTGCTGACCTGGCCCGAGGAACAGTCGATCAGGTCGGCGCCCGCCTGCTTGAACAGGCGCGCGATGACGACTGCATCGTCGGGCGTGATGCCGCCTTCGACCCAGTCGTGGGCCGAGATGCGCACGCTCATCGGCTTGTCCTGCGGCCAGGCGGCGCGCATGGCGCGGAACACGCGCAGCGGATAGCGGCAGCGGTTTTCCAGGCTGCCGCCATATTCGTCCGTGCGGCGGTTGGTCAGCGGCGAGATAAAACTCGACAGCAGATAGCCATGCGCGCAATGCAGTTCCAGCCAGTCGAAACCGGCGACGGCCGCGGCCAGGGTGGCGCGCACGAAGTCCTGCTCGATGCGCGCCAGGTCGCTTTCCGTGGCCGCGCGCGCCGTTTGCGACACGCCGGCCAGGTACTGCTGTTCCGAGGCCGAGATCAAGGGCCAGTTGCCCTCGCTGAGCGGCTGGTCGATGCCGTCCCACATGGGTCGCGTCGAGCCTTTCGCGCCCGCGTGTCCCAGCTGCAGGGCGATCTTCGCATCGCTGTTCGCATGCACGAAATCGACGATGCGCCGCCAGGCCTGCGTGTGCGCTTCGCTGTACATGCCGGGACAGGCGGGCGTGATGCGCGCGTCCGCCGACACGCACGTCATCTCGGCAAACACGAGGCCCGCGCCGCCCATGGCGCGCACGCCCAGGTGCATCAGATGGTAGTCGCCCGCCACGCCATCGACGGCGCTGTACTGCGCCATCGGCGAGACGGCGATGCGGTTTTTCAGCAGCACGCCGCGCAGCCGGAACGGCGTGAGCATGGGCGGCAATGGCTCTTGCGACAGCGTCACGCCAGCCTGCTCGCCCGCGCGCCGCGCCAGCCACTGTTCATAGTCGGCCACGTAGGCAGGGTCGCGCAGGCGCAGGTTTTCATGCGAAATGCGCTGGCTGCGCGTGAGCATGGAATAGGCGAACTGCGGCGCTTCCATGGCGCTGTAGCGCTCGACGTTTTCAAACCACTCCATGGAATTGCGCGCCGCGCTCTGGATTTTCAGCACCTCGATGGCGCGCAGCTGCTGGTAGGCGGCCAGCGCAGCATCGCTATCTGCATGCTGGCCGAAGCAGCGGGCCAGCTCGATGGCGTCTTCCAGCGCCAGCTTGGTGCCCGAGCCGATCGAGTAATGGGCCGTGTGGGCCGCGTCTCCCATCAGCACGACGGGCACGCCATCCTGCCGGTGCACCCATTGCCGGCAGACGATGCGGGGGAAGGTGATCCACTGCGCCGAGCCGCGCAAGTGCGGCGAATTGCTCAGCAAACCATGGCCGTCGAGTTCCTCGGCGAACAGGGCTTCGCAAAAGGCGATGCCCTCTTCCTGGCTCATGCTGTCCAGCCCCGCCGCGCGCCACACGTGTTCGGGCGTCTCGACGATGAAGGTGGAAGTGTCGCCATCGTATTGATAGATATGCGCCTGGAACCAGCCGTGCGGCGTCTGGCGGAAGGCAAACGTGAACGCCTCGAATTTCTTGCGCGTGCCCAGCCAGACGAAGCGGCAATGGCGCTGGTCGACTTCGGGCTGGTAGCTGGCCGCATAGCGCGTGCGGATACGGCTGTTCAAGCCGTCGCTGGCGATCACCAGGTCGGCGCCGTACTGCTTCGCGATGGCCTGGTCGTCCCGCACTTCCGTCTCGAACACCAGCTGCACGCCAAGTTCCTCGCAGCGCGCCTGCAGGATATTGAGCAGGCGCTTGCGGCCGATGCCGCAAAAGCCATGGCCGCCCGAGCGCACGGTCTCGCCCTTGAAGTGGATCTCGATATCGTCCCAGTGATTGAACGCCTGCAGGATGGCGCGCGCAGTCGGCTCGTCCGCGTTGGCCAGGTTGCCCAGGGTCTGGTCGGAAAACACGACGCCCCAGCCAAACGTGTCGTACGGGCGGTTGCGCTCGATGACGGTGATGCGGTGATCCGGATTCTGCTTTTTCATGAGCAGGCTGAAATACAGGCCGGCGGGACCGCCGCCGATGCAGACAATATTCATGGAGTGTCCGTGCGAAGTTTGAAGCGCTGCAGCTTGCCCGTTTCCGTGCGCGGCAGCGAAGGCAGGAAGCGGATGGCGCGCGGATATTTATACGGGGCGATCTGCTGGCGCACGAAGTCCTGCAGTTCGGCCGCCAGCGCCTCGCTGGCCTGGCTGCCGTCTTTCAGCACCACGTGCGCCTCGACGATCTGGCCACGCTCGGCATCGGCGCGCCCGACCACGCCGCATTCGGCCACGGCAGGGTGGCGCAGCAGCGCCTCTTCCACTTCCGGGCCGGCGATGTTGTAGCCGGCCGAGACGATCATGTCGTCGCTGCGCGAACGGTAATAGAAATAGCCGTCCGCATCCATCTCGAAGGTGTCGCCCGTCAGGTTCCAGCCGTTCTGCACATACTCGCGCTGGCGCGGGTCGGACAGGTAGCGGCAACCGGTGGGGCCTTTCACGGCCAGGCGGCCCGTCACGCCGGGCGGCTGCGGCACGCCCGCATCGTCGACGATGCATGCCTGGTAGCCGGGAATGGCCTTGCCGATGGCGCCGCGGCGGATGCCCTCGCCTGTGGCGGAAATGAAGATGTGCAGCATTTCGGTCGCGCCGATACCGTCCGTCATGGCCAGGCCCGTCGCCGCCTGCCAGGCGTCGCGCGTGGCCAGCGGCAGCGCTTCGCCGGCCGACACGGACAAGCGCAGGCTGCGCAAGTCGTGGCTGGCCGCCAGGGGCGCCATCTGGCGGTAAAAGGTGGGCGCCGTGAAGCAGATCGTGGCTTGATAGGCGCCGATGGCGCGCAGCAGGCCGTCGGGCGTGAGCTTTTCCAGCAGTACGGTGGCCGCGCCAAAGCGCAGGGGGAACAGCAGCAGGCCGCCCAGGCCGAAGGTAAACGCCAGCGGGGGCGTGCCGATGAAGATATCGTCGGCGCGCACCTGCAGCATGGAGCGGGGAAAGCAGTCGCAGATGGCCAGCATATCGCGGTGCATGTGCATGGTGCCTTTGGGCACGCCCGTCGTGCCCGAGGTAAAGCTGATCAGGCACACATCGTCGGCCGCCGTGTCGTGCGCGGCAAACGGCGCAGCGTGGGCCGCCATGCGCCGTTCCAGCTCCCCGTCATCGGCGCCAAAGCACAGCATGGCCGGCAGGGATGGCACCGCGTCGAGCTCCGCGCGCAAGCCCTGCGCGCACAACACGGCGTTCACTTGCGCCTTGGCGAGGATGGTGGACAGTTCGCGCGCGCGCAGCAGCGGCATGGTGGGCACGGCGATGCAGCCGGCTTTCAGCACGGCGAGCAGGCAGGCCGCCATCATCGGGGTATTCGCGCCGCGCAGCAGCACGCGGTTGCCGGGGATCAGGCGCAGGTCGCTGCGCAGCACGTGGGCGATGCGGTCGACTTGCCGCGCCAGGTCGGCGTAGCTCCAGCGCTGGCCGTCGGCCAGGATGGCGGTGCGCCCGCCGCCGCCATTGGCCACGGCCGCATCGAGCAGCGCGGCGACGCAATTGAGGCGCGCAGGATATTGCAGCTCGGGCAGATCAAGGCACAGCTGCGGCCAGAGTGCGCGCGGCGGCAAATGCGCGCGCGCAAAGTCGTCGTGGGGAGATGCGGTGGTAGGCGAAGGGTCGCTGCTCATGCTCATCCTGGCGGGTAGCGGGCGCGTGCACAAGGCCCGGAAGCAGATACTTTAAACCTAAAGTATTTTTCCGGCAAGCGAAAAACAGCAGATTCAGTCGTCTCTGTCCTGTTGCTGCAGCAAGCGCGCCTGCTGTGCCACGCTGCGCGCCAGCGCCGCCAGGGCCGTTTGCATCTGCTCGCCGTCGAGCACCGCCGACTGCAGCAGCGCGCTCATGCCCGCTTCCGCGCCGTGCAAGCCCAGGGTGCGGCAGCCGAGGTGCAGCCGTTCCAGCTGCTGGCGTGCCTGGGCCGGTTCGCCGCGCGCCAGCAAGTCGTCGACCTGGTCGCTGGCGGCGCCGATCTGTCCCTGGAAACCCGTCAGATACGCCAGCAGGCGTTCGCTGTCGATGCCCAGCCGCTGCAAGGTGTCGCGCGGCGCCTCGGCCGGCAAGGCGGAAACGTCAAAGCAGGCGTCGATATGCTGGCGCACCTGTTCCGGCTGGAAGGGTTTCACGATGTAGCCGGCGGCGCCGGCCTGCACGGCGTCGCGCACCGTGTCCTGGTCATTGGCCGACGAGACGAGTACGAGCGGCATGGCGTCGAGCGCGCTGTCAGAGCGGATCTTCTGCAGCAGCTCCATGCCGGACAGGCGCGGCATGCGCAAGTCGCAAAAGCACAGCGAGGGACGCAAGCCGCCTTCGAGCTGTTCCCACGCGGCCGCGCCATCCTCGGCTTCCACGATATCGTGCACGCCGCAGCTGTCGATCAGGTGCATCAGCACCATGCGCGACACGACATCATCGTCAACCACCAGTACTTTCATTGCTTTCTCCATTGCCGGCGGCGTCAGGGCCCTGGCCGTATTCTACCCAGTTTCGCGGCGCGCCACACAGCCGGAATTGCTTATTTTACATTTCCTGGCCCGAAACGGCTATTTGCGCCAACAGTGCGCGCAATTGCGGCAAATGCAGGGCCACCTGCGTCCAGCGCCCGCCATCCGCCGCCTCTTCCATTTCCGTGCACAGCATGTGCAGCTGCGTTTCATCGAGATAGGCGGCGCTGCCCTTCAAGCCGTGCAGCAGGCGCCCGGCGTTATCGCGGTCCTGCGCCGCCAGGGCGTCGTCGAGTTCGCGCAAGCGCCCTTCCAGGTCGGAGACGAAGGCGACGCGGATGCGCCGCTGCAGTTCACCGCTGCGGATGGATTGGGACGGCGTGAAGGCGGGACCTGCCGGCGCAAGGCCGAACAGGGCGTCGAGTTCAGCCTGCCCGCGAGGAGCGCCGCGTGGCTCATTCGGCGGCATGCGCGGCAACAGGAAACCGCGCTGCAGCTGGCGCTCGATGGCGCGCGCCAGCAAGCCATGCAGCGCCGTCTCGTCCACCGGCTTGCTGAGGAAATCGTCCATGCCGACGCCCAGGTAGCGGCTGCGGTCCTCTTCGCTGGCGTTCGCCGTCAGGGCGACGATCATCAATTCCTGGTCGCGCACGGGCTGGTCCGGCCAGCCGCCCACGCGGATCAATCGCGTCGCCGTGGCGCCATCCATCTCCGGCATGCGCCCGTCCATCAGGATCAGGTCATAGCGCGTATGCACGCAGGCGGCCACGGCCAGCATGCCATTGGCGACCACGTCGACCCGATGCCCCAGCTCTTCGAGCATGACGCGGATGATGATCTGGTTGGTGGGGAAGTCTTCCGCGCACAGCACGCGCAGCTGGTGGCTGTGCGGCGCCAGCGCCACCTGCGGCACCAGCGGCGGCGCCACGCCGTCGGCCAGCGGCAAGGTGAAAGCAAACGTGCTGCCCTGCCCCGGCGTGCTGGTCACTTCGATCTCGCCATCCATCAGTTCGACCAGCTGGCGGCAGATGGCCAGGCCCAGCCCCGTGCCGCCGTAGCGCCGCGTGGTGCTGGCGTCGGCCTGTTCGAATTTCTGGAACAGGCGCGCCATCGCTTCCGCATCGATGCCGATGCCGCTGTCACTGACACTGAAGCGGATCAGGTTGACCTTGCGCCCGCCCCTGCCGCTGGCCACGCCGGCCCGCTCGACGCAAACGCTCACGCCGCCGCGCTGGGTGAACTTGAAGGCATTGCCGACGAGGTTGACCAGCACCTGGCGCAAGCGGGTCGGGTCGCCCACCACGAATGGGGGCAGGTCGGGCGCGAAATCGATGGAAAAGCCGATGCTGCGCGCGGCCGCCTGTTCCTCGAACAGGGCCACGACCGTCTCGATGGCCGCGCCGAGCGCGAAATCGATGTTTTCAATACTCAGCTTGCCCGCTTCGATCTTGGAAAAGTCGAGCAAGTCGTTGATGATCACCAGCAGCGACTGGGCATTGGCCTGGCCGCGCAGGATTTGCTCGCGCGTGGCGTCGTGCAGCTGCTCGTCGCGCAGGGCAAAGCCCAGCATGCCGATCACGCCAGCGAGCGGCGTGCGCATCTCGTGGCTCATATTGGCCAAAAATTCCGACTTCTGGCGCGTCGCATCCTCGGCCTTGCGTTTGGCCTGGCGCAGGCTTTCCTCGTTTTTCGTCAGGCTGCTGTTTACTTGCGCCAGCTTTTCCGACTGGGCCAGCACTTCGATTTCCTTGCTCTGCAGCTCCGCCGTGCGTTCGCCGACCAGTTTTTCCAATTCGTTCTGCTGGCGCCGCAACGCGCGCACGCGCTGGCGGTAGGCGCCGTACACGGCGCCCAGCAGCAACGCCGCCATCAGGGTGCGGAACCACCAGGTTTTCCAGAACGGCGGCAAGATCGTGATGGCCAGGGTGGCGCCGCTCTCGTTCCACACGCCGTCCTTGTTGGCCGCCTTGACGCGAAACACATAGTTGCCCGCATCGAGGTTGGTGTAGGTGGCAAAGCGCCGCCCCGCATCCGTCATGACCCAGTCCTGGTCGAAGCCTTCGAGCCGGTAGGCGAACATATTGCGCTGGGGCGCGGCGAAATGCAGGGCCGCGAATTCCAGCGAAAAGACGCTTTCGCGGCTGGTCAGCACCAGCTTGCGCGTGTGGTCGATGGCCGTCTTGAGCACGTGCGCGAACTCGCCGCGGCCGATGCCCACCGGCTTGTTGAAGATCTGCAGTTCCGTGACGGCCACCAGCGGCGGCACGCGGTTGTCGTGGATATCCTGCGGCACGAACGCCGTCATGCCGTTGAAGCCGCCGAAATACATGGTGCCGTCCGATGCGCGCAGGGCCGCGCCATCGAAGTACGAGCCTTCCACCGTGCCGTCGGCGCTGTCGTAGTTGCGAAACAGGCCACTGCGCATGTCGAGCCGCGTGATGCCGCTATTCGTGCTCAGCCACAGCTGCTCGTTGTCGTCGCCGAGGATGCTGGCGACGGCGTCGTCGGCCATGCCATCCTTGCGCAGGAAACGCCGGAAGCGGATCTCGCCTTTTGCGTCGACGTCCATGCGGTTCAAGCCATTGGCCGTGCCCACCCACAGCACGCCGCGCTTGTCCTCGTGCAGGAAATGCACCTCGTCGTGACTGAGGCTCTGCGGGTTTTGCGGGTCGTGGCGGAAATGCCGGAAGCGGCCGCTGGCGCGGTCCAGCAAGTCCAGGCCGTGGAAGGAACCTATCCACAGCTGTCCCTTGCCGTCTTCCAGCACGGGCCGCACCATGTTGTCGGACAGGCTGTTCGGGTCGGCCGGATCGTGGCGGTAGGTGATAAACCGCTTGCTGGCCGGCTCGAAGCGGTGCACGCCGCCCCGCGTCGAGACCCACAGCATGCCGCTGCGGTCGCTGACGATATTGCGGATGGTGTCGCTATTCGGGTCGCCGGCGGCAAAGCGCATGGTGAAGAAGCGTTCCAGGGCCGGATCGAAGCGGTGCAAGCCCGTCGAGCCGCCCACCCACAGCACGCCGTCCGGCGCCTTGTACAGGGTCGTGACTTGCTCGTCGCGCGACATGCCGGGCGCGCTGCGCAGGTCGAACAGGCGCGAGCTGCCGTCGCGCGTGTCGTACAGTTTCAGGCCGCCCTTGGTGGCCAGCCACAGCTTGCCATTGCCCGCGTCGGCCACGGCGCGCACTTTCTTGTCGGCCAGCGCGCCCACGTCGCCGGGCGCGCGCGCCATGCGCGAAAAGCCGCCGCTGCCCAGGTCGACACGGCTCACGCCGTTGTACCAGGAGCCGACCCAGAAGGTGCCGGCGCGGTCGCGGTACAAGGATGACAGCTGGTTGTCGGCGACGCTGAACTTGTCGCCCGTCTGGTGGCGGTATTGCAGGAAGGTGCCGCTTTCGGGCAGCCAGCGGAACAGGCCATCGGCATTGCTGCCCAGCCAGACGGTGGCGTCGACATCCTGGTACAGGCTGGCCACGCGGATGGCGGAGAAGCCATGTTTCTCGCCGAAGCGCACTCTCGATTGCGGCGGCTGGCCGGCGGCGCCCAGGCGCCAGCGCTCGGCCCCGGCCATGGTGCCGATCCACAGGTTCTGCTGGCGGTCGATCAGCAGCGACTGGATCACGTTGTACTTCGAACCGGGCGCCGCATCGACGGCGAAATGCTCGAAGCGCTCGCTGCCCGGCGCCAGCATGTCCAGGCCCGTTACCGTGCCTATCCACAAACGCTGTTGCGCGTCCAGCGCCAGCGCCTTGATTTCATTGTCGCCCAGGCTGTGCGGGTTGCCTTCTTCATGGTGCCAGGTGCGGAAGTGGCCCGTGGCGGGGTCGAAATGCTGCAAGCCGTCCGAGGTGGCGATCCAGAAGCCGCG
Organism: Janthinobacterium sp. OK676; assembly: GCF_900103595.1. NCBI lineage: Bacteria > Pseudomonadati > Pseudomonadota > Betaproteobacteria > Burkholderiales > Oxalobacteraceae > Janthinobacterium > Janthinobacterium sp. OK676. Next base: position 194,303 of record NZ_FNHA01000008.1, on the reverse strand, counting down.
CGCGCCATCGTCGAGAATGGCGTGGATATGCCGGTTGCCGTTGCCGCGCTTGCTCTTTTCGGCGGGGCCGTAATGGATGAAGGTCTGGCTGGCGGCGTCGAAACGGTCCAGGCCATTGTCCGTGCCCACCCACAGCTGGCCCTGGCCATCGACGTGCAGTTCGCCCACCCAGTTGTCGGCCAGGCTGGTCTTGTCACCTTCGATATTCTTGTAGACGACCATGCGGTAGCCGTCGTAGCGGCTCAGGCCAGACTGGCTGCCGAACCACATATAGCCCTGCCGGTCCTGGGCGATGGCCAGCACCGATTCCTGCGCCAGGCCCTGGTCGACGCTGAGCTGGTCGAAACGCAGGGTGGGCGCAGGCCCCGCCACGGCCGAGCCACCCACCAGCAGAATTAATAGTAAGGCAACATCGCAAACACGTCGAAATACCCGCACAATCGTCCTGTCAAAAAAAACGCGAAAAACCCGCACGCCGCTCCAAGGGCCGTCTCAGGAACCAAAGAACGCCAGTACATCGTCCTTGCGGGCTTGCGTATCGCGCTGTCCAAGACGGATCAGCTCGTTAGTATACGTCGATTCGAACAATAAATACGATGCCAGCGCCGCACCGCGCGCTTCGGCCGCGCCGATGCCCGACAGCATGGTGCGGATGGGACGCGGCAAACTGCCGATATGCCGGCTGGCGATGGCGTCGAGCCGCTCGGACGGCGCGATGACCAGCAATTCCACCGGTTTCAGCGCCGTCTTGCCCAGCAACTCGGGCGGCAGCATCGACAGGGTCAGGTTGATGCGGTTCAGGCGTTCGATGTCGACGGCCAGGCCGTCGAGGAAGATCGACGACAGCGCGTGGCCGGCGATCTGCGCCAGGCTCGGGTAGCGCGCCGCTTCGGACGCGGCCGGCGCCGGCTCCGTCATGCGCCCCGCCCCCACCACCAGCACCTTGTTCGCGCCCAGGTGGATGGCCGGCGAAATCGGCGCCAGCTGGCGCATGGAACCGTCGCCGCAGTACTCGCGCTGGCCGCCCACGTACAGGGGCACGGCGGGGAAGATGAAGGGGATGGCGGCCGAGGCCAGCAAGTGCTCCACGCCGATCTGGTCCGGCAGCGCCAGGCGCTGCGTGCGCACCCAGGGCGCGATGTCCTCGGCCGTCTGGTAAAACGTCATGTGGCGGCTGCCCGAATACGACGACGCCGTCACGGCCAGCGCATGCAGCAGGCCGTCGGCCAGGGCCGCGTCCAGGCGCGGCAAGTCGAGCATGCGGTGCAGCAGGCTGACCAGCGGGGTATTGTCGAGCAGGGAACTGGGCGGCGACGCATGCCACTGGCGCAGCAGCCAGCCGAACGACAGCAGGGACAGCCAGCGCGCGCCCGAACGGATCACGCCCAGCGAATCGGCGCGGTACACTTGCTCGACTTCGATGTGCTGCCAGACATCGAGCAGCTTTTGCACGCCTTCGCCGAAGTTATCGGCCCGGCAGGCCAGCGCCGTGGCGTTGATGGCTCCGGCCGAGGTGCCGCAGATGATGTCGAACGGGTTGCGCGCCGGCGCCCAGCCCGCTTCCCACAGAATCGCCGAAATCGCCTGCAGCACACCCACCTGATAGGCGGCACGGGCGCCTCCTCCCGTGAGTATCAAGCCTGTTTTATTTTGCATTCCCATGCCGGCAGATTAGCAGGGTCTGGATGCTTTGTGGAAAAGTTTGGAAGGTAGACGCCAGTTCCTGCAGGTATATTGTTGGCAGCACGGCGCCGGACAAAACCGTAGCGAGCGGAAGGGAGAGGCGGCTAAGAAGCGCAACCGTACTCTAGTACGGTGAGCATCGCAGGCCGCCTATACCGACGCGCAGTAGGTTTGGTCCGGTGCCCCCTAATCGCCCCGAACCATGCCTTCACGCCGTGGATCCGCCCCCCCAAACCAGAAATCCTTGCCATGCGCATTCAGGCGCATGATGCCCTGCAAGCCCGAGTTCTGCTCGATCACGCGCACTTCGTGGCCCATGGCCTGCAGCGCCTCGACTTGCGCTGCCGGCGCGCGGCCCTTTTCCAGTTCCGTCGGGCCGTTGCGGCTGCCGAAGTTCGGCAGGTTGATCGCCTGCTGCACGTTCAAGCCCCAATCCATGGTGCCGACCAGGACCTTGGCGACATAGTTGATGATGGACGAGCCGCCGGGCGAACCCGTGGCCAGCACCAGCTTGTGCGTGCCCTTCTCGAACACGAGGGTGGGTGACATGGCGCTGCGCGGACGCTTGCCCGCTTCGACCCGGTTGGCGATCGGGCCGTCCGCATCGCGCGAATCGAACGAGAAATCCGTCAGCTGGTTATTCAGCAGGAAGCCGTCGACCATCTGGCGCGAGCCGAACGCGTCTTCCACGCTCGTGGTCATCGACAGACCGCCGCCAAAAGCGTCGACGGCCACCAGGTGCGACGTCGACGGGCGCTGCAAGGCGTTGTCCATGCCCCACGCCACCTGCATGCCGGGCGGCGTGCCGGGCAAGGCCCGGCCCATGGATTTGTCGCCGATCAGGGAAGCGCGCTGCGCCAGGTAGGTTTTGTCGAGCATCGAGGCGACGCCATTGCCGGGCAGCGGCACGAAGTCCGTGTCGGCCACGTAGCGGTTGCGGTCCGCGTAGGCCAGGCGCCCCGCTTCCGAGAACAGGTGGATCGCTTGCGCATCGAGCACGCCGTCGACGGGCGCATACGGGCGGATATCCTTCACTTCCAGGATGCCCAGCATCTGCGCGATGGCGATGCCGCCCGACGATGGCGGCGGCATGCCGCACACGGTCCAGGCCTTGTAATCGTTGCAGACGGGCTCGCGTACCTTGGCCCGGTAACCGGCGATGTCGGCCGCCGTCAGCTTGCCGGGATTGGTCGGATGCGACGCCACCTTGGCGGCGATGTCGCGCGCGATGCGGCCGTTATAAAAGGCGTCGGCGCCGCCACGGGCGATCTCGCGCAGGGTGCGCGCCAGTTGCGGATTTTTCAGCACGTGGCCGACGGGCCAGGCCTTGCCCTCTTTGTCATAGAAATACGCGGCGGCGACAGGGTCGCGCTTCAAGGCCTGGTCCCAGTTCAGCAGGCCGTTGAGGCGCTGGCTGACGGGAAAACCGCCGTGCGCCAGCTTGATGGCGGGAGCGAACAGGGTCGCCCACGGCAGCTTGCCGTGTTCCTTGTGCGCCAGTTCCAGCATGCGCAGCACGCCCGGGGCGCCCACGGAACGTCCTCCCACCACGCCCGTGGCGCGCGAGACGGGGCTGCCGTCCGGATTCTGGAACAGGTGTTCATCGGCGGCGGCCGGCGCCGTTTCGCGTCCGTCGAACGCCTGCACGCCCTTGGCCGTGGAGTACAGCAGGAATGCGCCACCGCCGATGCCCGACGATTGTGGCTCGACCAGGGTCAGCACCAGTTGCGTGGCGATGGCCGCGTCGATGGCGCTGCCGCCCTTTTTCAGCATCTGGTAGCCCGCATCGGCGGCCAGCGGATTGGCGGCGGCCACCATGAATTTCTGCGCCGCCCAGCCCGATTTTTCCGCATACGCGGTGGCGATTTCCGGCGCCTTCTGCGGCGCCTCTGCAAATACGGGACTGGCAGCGAGGGCTCCCAGCAAGGTCAGGCTCAGCGCCAGCGGCTTCAATGTGATCATGCTTACTCCGGTAAAGATACCCGGGTATGCTACCTCAAATGCCGGCCACGGCGCTGCACCCTGGCCGAGGGCTTACTTCGGCTGCATGCGGATGGCGCCGTCGAGACGAATCGTTTCGCCATTGAGCATGACGTTTTCCACGATGGCTTTCACCAGCTGCGCGTATTCGCCGGGCTTGCCCAGGCGCGATGGAAACGGCACCATCTTGCCCAGCGCATCCTGCACTTCGGCCGGCATGCCCAGCAGCATCGGCGTTTCGAAAATACCGGGCGCCACCGTCATCACGCGGATGCCGTTGCGCGACAGGTCGCGCGCCATCGGCAGGGTCAGTCCCACCACGGCCGCCTTCGACGACGCGTAGGCAGCCTGGCCGATCTGGCCATCGTAGGCCGCCACGGAAGCCGTGTTGATGATGATGCCGCGCTCGCCTTCGGCAGTCGCATCCTGCTTGGCCATGGCGTCGGCCGCCAGGCGGCACATATTGAAGGTGCCCACCAGGTTGATGTTGACGACTTTCTGGAACAGGGCCAGCGGATGCGGGCCATCCTTGCCCACGGTTTTCACGGCGGGCGCCACGCCGGCGCAGTTGACCAGGCCGCGCAAGGTGCCGAGTTTGGCCGCTGCCGCCACCACGGCCATGCCGTCTTCTTCCGACGTCACGTCGCATTGCACGAACACGCCGTTCAGTTCCGCGGCCAGCGCCTGGCCCGCCTCCGTCTGCACGTCGGCCAGCACGACCTTGCCGCCCGCCGCCGTCAGCATGCGCGCCGTGGCCGCGCCCAGGCCCGATGCGCCGCCCGTGATGATGAATACATTGTTCTGAATCTGCATGAAATCTCCTGAGTATCCTGAGTAATAAGGGCCATGTTCCCGGCGCCTGATGGTTGCATGGCACATGATGCCATCATTACGTTTACGTAAACGTAATGTCGGCGACAATTGTAGCCATTTTTGAGCGCACCGCGCGAAAACTTGTAACACCAGCCTACGGCAGGACTAAAAACACTGGATGAAAACGCCATTGCGGTGACAGATGCGGCCATTGGCATCGAGCGTGGCGTTGCCCGCGCCGTTGTAGCGTGCGCCCGACGCGTCGCGGCAGCCGCCCGTGTCGCAAGCGCCGATCGGCTGCGGCGCGCGGGGCATGGGCACGGCCGGACTGGGCGGCAGGGGCGCCATGGGCACGACGGGAGGTGTAACTTGCGCCGGCATGCGGCCGATCACCTGCGCCACGGAACGGCGCGGCCGCACGGGCGGCGCCGGTCGGCATGGTTCCTCTAGCAGCTTGCCGCTGTCACGCGGGTCGAGCCGGCATACGGGCAAAGGTTCAGGCAAGGATTCGGCGGGCGCCGGCGGCTCCTGCGACCAGGCATGGCCGCCAGCGAGCAGCATGGCGCAGGCCAGCGCCGGTATCGCTTTTTTCATCATCTTCATGCCGCCTCTCCAAGCATCGATCTCATGGCGTTCATTATTGGCACACGCCGTGACAGATACCAGCGCGCGTAACAATTTCTCACGCTTGTAGCTGCCGTGCACATGCTGCAACAGTGTTTTATTTCCTTTCAGCACTTTCCTTCTTGCCAGGACGGCATTACAATAAGAACGATTCTTATTCTAATTAGCAGAATGGGAGCGCAGTTTATTGCATTTTCAATCATTCATACCCGAGCCACCCGGAAGGCAGCCAGGAAATAACAATACCCGGAAAGCTCACCATGACACAGCGCAGTCCCGCCTTCGCCCCCCTCGCAGCCCCCGTCGTCGTTCCCGCCCGCTCCATGCATTCCGCCGCCCTGCTCCTGCCCTGCCTGCTCTCCTTGGCCGTCAGCAGCGCCTGGGCCGAAGGCAATGCGGCCGCCGACCCGACCATGAACACGGTGGTCGTCACCGCATCGGGCACGGCCATCGACATCAAGGATGCGCCGGCCAGCATCAGCGTCATCACGCGCGAGGAAATCGAGCGCCAGCCCGTGTACGACCTCAACACCCTGCTGCGCCGCATCCCCGGCGTGACGGGCGGCACCAGCCCCGTGGGCGAGGAATCGAAGATCAAGCTGCGCGGCCTGCCCGACAAATACACCTTGATCCTCGTCGACGGCAAGCGCGTGGGCAGCTCGGCCGACACGGCTTACCGTCCCGACCTGGGCCGCCAGGACCTGAACTGGATTTCGCCCGACATGATCGAGCGCATCGAAGTGGTGCGCGGCCCCATGTCCTCGCTGTACGGCTCGGACGCCATGGGCGGCGTGATCAACATCATCACGCGCAAGGTGCCGGGCAAGTGGAACGGCTCGGCCACGGCCAACTACACGCAGCCGCAGGACAGCGGCCGCGGCACGGCGCACCAGCTGGGCGTGAACGTGGCCGGCCCCTTGTCGGACACGGTCGGCATGCGCCTGGGCGTGGGCCAGACGCGCCAGAATCCCGATGAAAAAGCCATCGGCAAATCGGGTGGCATCGGCGGCGAACGCAACCAGACGGTCACGGGCCAGCTGAGCTGGGCGCTGGACAAGAAACAGAACCTGACGCTGGACGCCAGCTACGGCAAGCAGCAATCGACGGATTCGACCACACTCGATGCGGACGGCTACCCGCTGTTCGGCGCCTGGGGCGCGAGCAAGCTGATACGCAAGAGCGCCAGCATCGGCTATGAAGGCCGCTGGGATTTCGGCAAGGCCATGATCAACCTGTACCACAACGATTTCGACAACGAAGTCGTCGGCACAGTGGCCAAATCCAAGGACAGCACGCTGGACGCCAGCCTGGAAAAACGCGTCGGCTGGGGCGGCATCGAACAGATGCTGGTGATGGGCGGCCAGTGGAAACACCAGGAACTGACGAATACGGACACCATCGGCACCATCCCTACCGATTACCTGGGCAACCCCGTCAGCGGCGCCACCCTGTCCGGCACCACGTCGGCCCTGTTCGCGGAAGACCAGCTGTTCCTGCGCGAGAACCTGACGGCCACGGCCGGCCTGCGCCTCGACCACCACGGCAAGTTCGGCAACCACTACAGCCCGCGCCTGTACCTCGTGTACCACCCTGCCCCCGCCTGGACCATCAAGGGCGGCGTGTCGCAAGGCTTCCGCGCCCCGAACCTGAAGGAAAACTCGCCGGCGGCGGCCACGCAGTCGGGCGGACGCGGTTGCGGCAGCCTCAAACCGCTGGGCTACATCACGGGCGGCTGCTACATGGCCGGCAATGCGGACTTGAAGCCGGAAACGAGCACGGCCGGCGAGATCGGCGTGGCGTGGGAACAGAATGGCTGGGACGTGGGCGTGACGTACTTCCACACAAATTTCAAGAACAAGATCGACTACGCGCCGCTGGGTTTTTACCAGAAGCAGTGGTGGACGAAGATGACGAATATCCAGAAAGCGCGCACCAGCGGCGTGGAAGCGACGGCCACCGTCCCGCTGACGAAAAACCTGAACTGGCGTAACAACGTCACCTACATGGCGGAAGCGAAAAACCTGACGACGGGCGCCAACCTGCTGTCGACGCCGAAGCTGTCGTGGTACTCGGCGCTGGGCTGGCAAGTCAACGACCAGCTGTTCGGCGAAGTATCGGCCCAGTACACGGGCAAGGAACTCGACGCGGGCCAGGCGGCCAACAAGGCCTACACCATCGTCGACACGGTCGTGTCGTACAAGGTCACGCCACAATGGACCGTGCGCGGCGGCGTGGAAAACCTGTTCAAGAAAGGCCCGCTGGCCGATGGACTGGTCGACTATTACGTGCCGGGACGGCGCATGTTCGTCGGCCTGACGTCGCGCTTCTGACGTTCAGGGCACGCTGGCCGGCACCACGGCGCGCCAGGGTGTCATGCAGCGCGCCACGTACGGGTAGTACCCGCGTGGCCGCGCGCAGTAATACCACACATCCGGTTCCGGATACACGGGCGGCGGCACGATGACCGTGCCGCCGTAGTAGTCAACACGGGGATAGCCATGCCAGGGATTGCCATACCAGCGTGGTCCGTGGCCATGGTGCCATCCATGGCCAACCCACGCGCCGCCATGCACCCGGCCGTGAAAATGACCGTGGCCGCCATGGCCACCGGGCGTGGCCCAGGCATCGCCTGCCAGCACCAGGCCCGCTACCAGCAGCGCCAGCCATAGGCCACGTCTTTTGTGCTTGCTGTCCATGACATCCTCCTGCCGTGCAAGGCGTTCATTATCCTTTCTCCATTATTGGCAAACGGGCGGCGCAAGCCAAGCTGCCGTAACAATTGCTCACCTTTTAGACGCCGGGAACAAGGCCAGCCGGGAGTCGCGCCCATACAAATGCAAACAGCCCCGCGGCGCGGGCCACGGGGCTGCAGGGAGTGACCAGTTTATTGCGCCGGCAAGCTTTGCACGGGTGTGGCCGGTGCCAGGATGGGCGGTACGGGCGCGTGGATCGGGGCCGGCGCCTTGACCGCCAGCCAGCCCGTGGCCGGCAGCAGCGGCACCAGCAGCAGGGCCACGATATTGATGATCTTGATCAGGGGGTTCACTGCCGGACCGGCCGTGTCCTTGTACGGGTCGCCCACCGTGTCGCCCGTGACGGCCGCCTTGTGCGCATCGGACCCCTTGCCGCCGAAATGGCCATCCTCGATGTATTTCTTCGCGTTGTCCCAGGCGCCGCCGCCCGTGGTCATGGAAATGGCGACGAACAGGCCCGTCACGATGGTGCCCATCAGGAGGCCGCCCAGGGCCGCAGGCCCCAGCAGCATGCCCACGACGACGGGCACCACCACGGGCAGCAAGGAGGGAGCTATCATTTCGCGGATGGCCGACGCCGTCAGCATGTCGACGGCCTTGTCGTATTCGGGCCGCGCCGTGCCTTCCATGATGCCCTTGATGTCGCGGAACTGCCGGCGCACCTCGACCACCACGGCGCCGGCCGCGCGGCCCACGGCTTCCATCGCCATGGCGCCGAACAGATACGGTATCAGCCCGCCGATGAACAGGCCCACGATGACCATGGGATTCGACAAGTCAAACGTGATGTGCTGGCCCACGGATTCGAGCGCATGCGTGTAGTCGGCAAACAGCACCAGCGCGGCCAGGCCCGCCGAGCCGATGGCATAGCCCTTGGTGACGGCCTTGGTCGTGTTCCCGACGGCGTCGAGCGGGTCGGTAATGGCGCGCACGGAGTCGGGCAAGCCCGACATTTCCGCGATGCCGCCCGCGTTGTCCGTGATGGGACCATACGCGTCGAGGGCGACGATGATGCCGGCCATCGACAGCATGGAGGTCGCCGCGATGGCGATGCCGTACAGGCCCGCCAATTGATACGAGACGAGGATGGCGATGCAGACGGCCAGCACCGGATAGGCCGTGGACTTCATCGACACGCCCAGGCCGGCGATGATGTTGGTGCCGTGGCCCGTCGTCGACGCTTCGGCGATGTGGCGCACGGGCTTGAAGTCCGTGCCCGTGTAGTACTCGGTGATGTACACCATCAGCCCCGTGAGGACGATGCCGACGACGGTCGCGCCCAGCATCTTGTAGCGCATGGCGTCGTCGGGCCACAGCAGCCACGTGACGACGGCAAAGCCGACCAGGGACAGGCCGGCCGCCCACCACAGGCCCGTGTACAGGGCCGACATGATCTTCTTGCCGGGCGCCGTCTTGACCATCGAGCAGCCGACGATGGAGGCTAGGATGGACACGGCGCCCAGCAGCAGCGGATAGATGATGGCCATGCCGCTGGCCTCGGCCATCAGCAGCGCGCCCAGCAGCATGGTGGCGATCAGGGTCACGACATAGGTTTCGAACAGGTCGGCCGCCATGCCGGCGCAGTCGCCCACGTTGTCGCCCACGTTGTCGGCGATGACGGCCGGGTTGCGCGGATCGTCTTCGGGGATGCCCGCTTCGACCTTTCCCACCAGGTCCGCGCCCACGTCGGCGCCCTTGGTGAAGATGCCGCCGCCCAGCCGCGCGAAGATGGAAATGAGCGAGGCGCCGAAGGCCAGGCCGATCAACGGCTTGATCAGGTCATGCTGGGTCAGGCCCGGCGCGCCCGTCGTCACCAGCAGCCAGTAGAACAGGGTCACGCCCAGCAGGCCCAGGCCGACGACCAGCATGCCCGTGATCGCCCCGCCCTTGAAGGCCACGTTCAGGGCCTGGTTGATGCCCAGGGTGGCCGCCTGCGCCGTGCGCACATTGGCCCGCACGGAGACATTCATGCCGATGAAGCCGCAGGCGCCCGACAGCACGGCGCCGATCAGAAAACCCAGCGCCGTATGCAGGCCGAGCAGCAGATAGATGGCGATCAGCAGCGCCACGCCGACGATGGCGATGGTGCGGTACTGGCGCGCCAGATAGGCGGCCGCGCCCTGCTGGATGGCCAGCGCGATTTCCTGCATGCGCGCGTTGCCGGGATCCTGGCGCAGGATCCAGCTGCGCGACACCAAACCGTAAATGACTGCGACCACGCCGCAGGCTACCGCAAACCACAGACTGGCTGCCATATCGTCCCCTTCTGTTTTTATCCGACGTCATTGCCAACAGCTGCAGACCGCACCGGGTAGGCACGCGCAGCCAGGAAAACACGACCTGCAAAAAAACTGAACCACGAAAACGACACGGCGCCCTCAAGCGCGGGCACAAAAAAAGCGGACACTCAGGTCCGCTTTTCAAATACTGCTTATTCCGCCAGGGCGGCAAATGCGCTGTCGCGGATTTGCTCGACCGGACCCACGCCGGCGATGCGGCGGTATTTCGGCGCGCCCGGCAGGCCCGACTTGGCCCAGTCATTATAGTAACCGAGCAAGACCTTGGTCTGGTTGTGGTACACGTCCAGGCGCTTCTTGACCGTTTCCGCCTTGTCGTCGTCGCGCTGGATCAGCGGCTCGCCCGTGATGTCGTCGATACCGTCGACCTTGGGCGGATTGAATTTGACGTGGTAGACGCGGCCCGAACCCGGGTGGCTGCGGCGGCCATCCATGCGCTCGATGATGGACTCATCGGGCACGTCGATTTCCAGCACGTAGTCGACATTGATGCCGGCATCCTTCATGGCGTCCGCTTGCGCGATGGTGCGCGGGAAGCCGTCGAACAGGTAGCCATTGGCGCAATCGGCTTCCTGCAGGCGGTTCTTGACCAGGCCGATCATGATGTCGTCCGACACGAGGCCGCCCGCATCCATGACTTTTTTCGCTGCCAGGCCCAGTTCCGTGCCTTCCTTGATCGCCGCGCGCAGCATGTCGCCCGTGGAGATTTGTGGAATATTGTATTTTTCTTTGATGAAGTTAGCTTGGGTGCCCTTGCCGGCACCGGGTGCTCCTAAAAGTATCAGACGCATTGAAAAGTTCCTAAAAAACAGATTTTGGATGGTGGTATGTGTAATTATTTTTAGATGATGTTGCTATGGCTATCTTTCCCTACGAAACTTACCACAAAAAATCCCCGGAACGCCAGTTTGCTGTCGAATTGCTATGCCCTGATTGATCAAAGCCAGCAATTATCGAAGCAGACGTTTCAAAATGTGGTTTTTGCTGCAGGCGCGCAAAATTTTATTTGCACGCCTGCCGTTTTGCGGGTAGCGCTTACAGGGCGCGGTAATGGGCCTGCACGCGTGCGAGATCTTCCGGCGTGTCGACACCGGCGGCCGGCGCACTATCGGTCACGTGCACGGCGATGGCATAGCCATGCCACAAGACGCGCAACTGCTCCAACGCCTCGATCGCTTCCAGCGGCGACGCGGACAGGCCGGGATACGTTTGCAGGAACGCATTGCTGTAGGCATACAGGCCGATATGGCGCAGCGGCACGTAGCCGGCCGGCAGGCTGTCTTTCGACTGCGCAAAGCCGTCGCGGTGCCACGGAATCGTCGCGCGCGAGAAATACAAGGCGCGGCCGTTCTTGTCCAGCACGACTTTGACGACGTTCGGGTTGAAGGCATCGACCACGTCGTGCAGCGGATGGGCACACGTGGCCATGGGGACGGCGGCGCTGATCTGCGCGGCGCAGGCGGCCAGCAGGGACGGATCGATCAAGGGTTCGTCGCCCTGCAGGTTGACGACGACGGCGTCCGGCGGCAAGGCGAGCGTGCGCGCCACTTCGGCGATGCGGTCCGTGCCCGACGGATGGTCGCTGCGCGTCATGCACGCTTCCACGCCATGCGCGGCGCAGGCGGCGCGGATGTCTTCATGGTCGGTGGCGACGATGACGCGCGCGGCGCCCGACAGGGTTGCCTGCTCGGCCACGCGCACCACCATGGGCTTGCCGCCCAGGTCGGCCAGCGGCTTGCCCGGCAGGCGCGTCGAGGCCAGGCGGGCCGGGATGATGACGATGAACGCCATCGTTATTCCACTGCGTCTTGCAGGGTGCGCGCTTCGTCCGCCCACATGATGGGGATGCCATCGCGGATAGGATAGGCGAGGCGGTCGGCGCGGCAAATCAGTTCCTGCGCCTTCTTATCGTGTTCAAGCGGACCCTTGCAAACAGGGCAGACCAGGATATCAAGCAGTCGAGCGTCCACGACATTTCTCCACAATTTGTTGGGCCAGCGCGCTATCGATGCGCGCACTGACGGGGACGACCCACAGTCTCGGGTCGTCTTTGAGATATTCAATTTGCGCACATTTTACTGCATCCTTCTCGGTGATCAAGATCACATCCGTGTCGAGCGCGGCAAATGGCTGGTCGAGGAAGTCGTGATGGTCGGGCAGGGGCAGTTCCATGAAGTCCAGTCCGGCGCCGCGCAGCATGGCAAAGAAGCGCTGCGGGTTGCCGATGCCGGCCGCCGCCACGATGCGCTGGCCGCTGGCCGCCAGGGTTGCAAGCGGCATGCTGTCGCCGCGGTCCGCCAGGCGTTCGGCCACGCCGCCGGCCAGCAGCATCTGCACCACCAGCCCGCCCTGCGGCGCGACACTGGCCACCAGCGCCGGCGCCAGCCCGGGCGCATTGATCACCGTCACGTCGCGCCGGCGGCGCGGCGATTCGCGCAAAGGCCCCGCCGGCAACAGCCAGCCATTGCCCGCGCCGCGGCCGTCGAACAGCACGATTTCCACGTCGCGCCGCAAGGCGTAATGCTGCAAGCCGTCGTCCGTGACCAGCACGTCGACGTCGGGGTGCGCTGCCAGCAGCGCCCTGCCCGCTTGCGCGCGGTCGCGTCCCACCATCACGGGACAGCCGCCGCGCTGGAAGATCAGCAGCGGCTCGTCGCCCACCTGCTGCGGCGTGGAAGCGGCGGTGACGGCGCGCGGCGAACGGTCGGCGCTGCCATGGCCGCGCGAAATCACGCCCGGGCGCATGCCCGCGTCGCGCAAGGCTTGCACCAGCCAGATCGTCAGCGGCGTCTTGCCCGTGCCGCCAATGAAAATATTGCCGACGACAACGACGGGCACGGGCAGGCGTTCGGATTTCAAAATGTTTGCCTGGTACAGGCAGCGCCTGATACGGCTCAAAGCACCGAACACCAGCGACACGGGCCACAGCGCGCACGCCAGCGGGCCGCGCGTCAGCCAGGCGCGGGTCAATGTGGTTTCAAGCTTGGCGGGGGAGGATGTGGGCATGGGGGAAGACTTAAAATTGGGGGTAGGTCGGATTAGCTGCGCCGCCAGGCGCAGCGTAATCCGACATGCTCGGCTGCGGCTTTGTCGGCTTACGCCGTGCCGGCTAAGCCGACCTACTTGCCCCCCGCCTGCGCCGCGAACGTCAGCTTTTCATAGCCGGCCAGGCGCGCCGCTTCCATGACGTGGATGACCATCTGGTGCATGGCGAACTGGTCGGCGTTGACCACCACCACGGGCGTCTGCGCGGGCGCCTTGCCGCCGTTGGCCGCCTTTGCCGCGTTTTGCAGGGCGTCGGCCAGGCCTGCCACGTCGCGGAACGAAACGGGCTCGCGGTTGACCGTGTAGTTGCCCTTGGCGTCGATGGTGACGTCGATCTGCTGCGGCTTCTCTTTCGCCTGCTCGGCGTCGGCCGTCGGCAAGGTGATCTGCAGCTCCGTAAACTTGCTGTAGGTGGTGCTGACCATGAGGAAGATCAGGATCACCAGCAACACGTCGATGAACGGGATCAGGTTGATTTCGGGGTCTTCACGCCCCTTGCCTTTGCGGAAGTTCATTTGCGGCCACTGTGGACGATGTCGACGAACTTGACGGCTTGCTGCTCCATGTCGATGACGAAGCTGTCGACGAGGGCGCGGAAGTGGCGGTAGAAAACGAGGGTCGGCATGGCGATGGCCAGGCCGAAACCCGTGTTGTACAGGGCCACCGAAATACCGTGCGCCAGCTGGGCCGGATTGGAGCCGCTGGCGTTTTGCGAGCCGAAGATTTCAATCATGCCCACCACCGTGCCGAACAGACCCATCAGCGGCGCCAGGGTGGCGATGGTGCCCAGGGTCGTCAGGAAACGTTCCAGCGTGTGGGCCACGCCGCTGCCTGCCTCTTCGATCGATTCCTTCATCACCTCGCGCGGCGCGTCGACATTGCGCAGGGCGGCGGCCAGCACCACGCCCAGCGGCGAATTGTCTTCCAGCTTGGCCACCGTGTCCGGCGTGATCTTGCCGCTGCGATACACCTGCACCACTTCATCGAACAGCTTGCGGGGCAGGATTTTTCCGCGCCGCAAATACAGCAGGCGCTCGATGATCAGGGCCAGGGCGACGATGGAAGCGATCAACAACAGCCAGATGGGCCAGCCAGCGGCTTGAAATATAGCGAGCAAAAGAAACTCCTGGTAAAGGGAAGGCGATGGAGCGCCAGAACAGCCTGTATTGTACCGAGCGCCGAAGACCGATTGTACGTGCGCGCAGGAATGGCGCAATGTAGCGCGTTGCCGCGCCGGCGGCAAGAGGCGCCTGCATGTCCCCAGCGTGCTGGCGGGGGCACAGTTTTGCACACTTTGTGTGGATAAGATTGTGAGCAAGCATGAAGTCCAGCATGCAAGTGATTGATTTACATGGAGATTATGATACTGCGCAAAATACAGGCATAGCAGCTTATCGATAGTAGTCAATGTCAATAAGTTAATACTTGAAGAGTTCTGCACATTTACTGTGGACAAGATTGTGCGCAAAGCCGAGGAATGTAATCAAGCCATTGATTTTAAAGGAGATTAAATCGATGCGTAAAAAAGTGGCAGCAGGCGCGCAATCGGCGTCAGACTGGCCGTCAAAGTTCTGCACACAATCTGTGGACAAGATTGTGCGCAAGCGTACGGATACGCGCCAAGTACATTGATTTATATCGTTTTTATTACCATGCATAAAAATGTGGCAATGGCTGAAAAGCGTGTTTTTCACGGTCCGATTCCACTTCAAAACTGCAGTTTTCCAGCGCCAGCGCAGTTCCACACATAAAGTGTGGATAAGATTGTGAGCAAGCCGATTGACTCCATGCAAGAGCATTGATTTTAAAGGACTTTTTTTTCATGCTGAAAAATGAGGCAGCAAATCAAGCTGATCGCGCGGTGGAAAAACACGATAAAAGACGAAACGGTTTATGCGGTTTTGCACACATTCTGTGGATAAGATTGTGAGCAAGGCGTACGGTTCGATGCTACCCCCTTGATTTATATGGCTATTTTTATGCTGCGCAAAATTAAGGCAAGCCATGCAATATGCCTTGCAGTGGATAAATCCGGTGCCGCGCCAGAGTTCTGCACATTTTTTGTGGATAAGATTGTGCGCAAGGCCATTCATGGCATACTAAGCGCTTGATTCCTATGTACTTTATTTCCGTGCGCAAAAATGTAGCAAGGCACTTTTATCGCTCGATCAGGTCCAGCCGTGTCATGTTTGTCCAAGGCAAAAAGTTCCGCACACTTTCTGTGGATAACTTTGTGCGTAAGTGGCAGGGGCTACACTGATGTGCTTGATATTAAAGGATTTTTTCCCTGTGCACGCAAATCAGGCATACGGGAATTCGTCATGAAATCAATTACTTAGAAATAGAACTTGTTGTTTTGCGCGATATATGACATAAGCATGACCTCGCCGATAATATGTGGACAGTTCCCTTCCCGCTCCCAGCTTTATGATGACCGACAACCCCACTGACAGCGGCTTTGCCGCCCCGCCCGTGCTGACCGTCAGCGCCCTGAACCAGGCCGTCGCGCGCCTGCTCGAGCGCTCGTTCCCCCTGACCTGGATCGCCGGCGAGATTTCCAACTTCACGCGCGCCGCTTCCGGCCACTGGTACTTCACCTTGAAGGACGATGGCGCCCAGGTCCGTGCCGTGATGTTCCGCGGCCGCGCCCAGTACGCGGGCTTCACGCCGCGCGAAGGCGACAAGGTCGAAGTGCGCGCGCTCGTCACCCTGTACGGCGCGCGCGGCGATTACCAGATCAACGTGGAAGCCATCCGCCGCGCCGGCGTGGGCGCACTGTACGAAGCATTCCAGCGCCTGAAGGAAAAGCTGGCCGCGCAGGGCCTGTTCGACCAGGAGCGCAAGCGCGCCATCCCCATGTTCGCGCGCAGCATCGGCATCGTCACCAGCCCGCAGGCGGCCGCCCTGCGCGACGTGCTGATCGCGCTCAAGCGCCGCGCGCCGCACGTCAACATCATCCTGTACCCGACACCCGTGCAGGGACAGCAGGCGCCGGAAAAGATCGCGCACGCCATCCGCACGGCATCGACAAGGGCCGAGTGCGACGTGCTGCTCGTGTGCCGTGGCGGCGGCAGCATCGAAGACCTGTGGTCGTTCAACGATGAAGCCGTGGCCCATGCGATTGCCGACTGTTCCATGCCCGTGATCAGCGGCGTGGGACACGAGACGGATTTCACCATCGCCGACTTCGCGGCCGACCTGCGCGCGGCCACGCCGACGGCGGCGGCCGAACTGGCGGCCACGCCGCGCGCCGACTGGATGGCGTCCCTGCGCGCCGATGCGGCCGATTTGCGCCGCGCCATGCGCCGCAGCCTCGACGACGCGGCGCAAACGCTGGACCGCCACAGCCGCCGCCTGCTCAACCCGACAGCGCAGCTGCGGAAGCAGCGCTTGCAGCTGCTGGCCCTGTCGACGGCCATGACGCATGCGGCGCGCGCGCCCCTGAACCAGTCGCAGTACGCGCTCGAACGCCTGCGCTCGCGCTGGGCCAACCTGCGGCCCGACGTCACGGCATCGCGCGCGCGGCTGCTGGAAGCCCAGCGGCGCAGCGGCGCGGCCATGGCGCAGCAGCTGGGCCAGCGGCGCCACCGCCTCGACGGCCTGGCGGCGCAGCTGGAACTGCTCAATCCCCAACGCACGCTGGAACGCGGCTACGCCATCCTGCGCGATGAAAAAGGGAATATCGTGCGCTCGCCGGCGCAGCTGCAGGCGCGCCAGAACGTCAACGTGCGCCTGGCCGAAGGCAGCGCGCAGGTCGGCATCGCCAGCGTGCAAGCCAGCCTGGAATAAGCGTTGGAATAAAAAAGGCCGGGGAAGAACCCCGGCCCAACACCTTCCCTACTGAGTGGACTGCTACCGCAACTGCTCTTTCACACTACCTGACTTAGAACTTCATCGACACGCGCGCGCCAAACGTGCGCGGCGCGTTGTAGAAGGCGCCGTAGATCTGCTGCGTCGGCTGGCATGGCATGCCCACGTCCGTGCAGATTTCATTGACGTCCAGCTTGACGGCCTTGTCCGTGGCGTTCTGCACGAACGCTTCGACCGTGTAGGCCTTGTTGGCCGGCTGGAAGCGCAGGCTCAGGTCCAGGGTCGTGTAGGCTTCCTGGCGCTTGACGCCGGCGTGGCCCGGCACGTCGCCGTTGAACGCGCCCGCCCCCACGTACGACATGGTTTCATAGTGCACCGAAGCGCGCGGCGTGAGCTGGCCGCCGGCGACCGTGAAATCATGCTCGTACTGCACGGTGGTGGAAAACTTCGGCGCATGCTTCATGGTGCTGCCGCCCACGTTCACCAGTGGCGCCGTCGAACCGCAGGACTGCCCATTCGCGCGCGCCGCATCGACGTCGCACGAGAGAAAATCGTCATACACGGCTTTGAGCCAGGTGGCGTTGCCCGTCAGGCGGTCGACCTTCGTTGGCCGCCACACCCATTCCGCTTCCAGGCCCTTGACGGTGGCGCCGGCCGCGTTGAAGTTGGCCAGCACGCTGTTGACCACCTGCGACTCGAGCTTGTCCTTGTACTTCATCAAAAACGCGTCGAGGTTCAAGGTCAGTTCGCGGTTCAGCAAGTCCGACTTGAAGCCGATTTCATAGCTGGTCAGTTTTTCCGGCTTGGTGGTGGCGCCGCCGTCGCCGATGGCCGGCGAATGGAAGCCCGTCGTCACGGAACCGAACAGCAGGATGTCGGGGCGCAGCTTGTACTCGATGCGGCCCAGCCAGGTGGCCTGGCCGTATTTCAGGTCGGCCGTATTGTCGCCCGGCGTATTGCCGCAGGTGGCGGCCGTGATGGCGCCGCCCGGGCCGATATTGTGCGTGTTGGCCAGGCCCGTGCCCGGCGTGACGAGCTGGCGCAGCTGGTCCGCAGTGAGGACCGTGGTGCCCAGCGGCGTGTTGGCCGGCCAGTTCGGGCATGCCCAGTTCTTGCCGCCGATATCGAATTTATGGTCTTTCGTGTAGCGCGCGCCGGCCGTCAGCTTGATCTGGTCCGTCACTTGCTGGCTGACCTGGCCGAACACGGCTTTCGATTTGAGCTGGCGGTCGCCCTGGATGAAGGACATCGAGGACGCGTACTGGCCCACGGTCGGCTGCACGAAGATCACGGCGCCGTTGGCGATATCCTGCTGCACGGCCGCCTGCGAAATCTGGCTGCGGTCGATATCGAAGCGCACCTTGTTCTTTTCATTGAACAGGAACAGGCCGGCCACCCACTGGAACGGCGCGTCGTCATCCGAGCGGGCCTGCAGCTCGTGCGAATAGCTGTCGAACTGCGCCCAGTCCGTGCGGTTTTCCGACTTGAAGCCGGGGAACAGGCCCGCATCGGAGTCGTTGCTGTTCTGGCGCTTGTAGCGGCTCCAGCTGCCCAGGTACGTGAAGTCCAGCGCGTCCGTCGGCTTGTAATTGAGCTTGCCCTTATAGGTCAGAATCGACTGGTCCAGGGTGCCTGACGTATCGATCAGGGCCGAGCGCAGTTTTTCACCGGGTTTCGGTTCGGCCGCCAGGTAGACGTTGCCGGCGCCCTGGTCGAGGAAGTAGTCGGCGATGAAGGTACCGCGCAGCTGCGGCGTGAACTTCCACAGCAGCGAGGCGCGCACGCCCATCTGGTCGCCGGCGCCATACTTGGCAGTACCCGGCATGACGTTCGAGCCGCGGCGGAAATCCACCGTGCCGTCGTGGCTATCCTTGATGGCGGCGATGCGCAGCGCCACGTCGTCGGAAAACGGGATATTGATCATGCCCTGCGTCTGCAGATGGCGGTAGTCGCCCACCGTGATGCCGGCCGAGCCCATGAACTTGGCCGTGCTCGGCGCGGCGGAGACGAGGTTGACGGCGCCGGCCGTCGAATTGCGGCCGTTCAGGGTGCCCTGCGGTCCGCGCGCCACCTCGACGTGCGACAGGTCATACATCAGCGCCGTGGCGCCCTGCGGACGCGGCGAATACACGCCATCGACGTAGAAGGCGACGGCCGGGTCGCCCAGCTCCGTGTGGTTGGCCGAACCGACGCCGCGCATGTAGACGTGCACGCCGCCCGAGTCGCCATGCTGCTCGACGACGAGGCTGGGCACCATGGTCGCCAGCGAGGCCAGATCCTTAACCTGGTTGTTTTGCAGGGTGTCCTGGTTGAAGGCGGTGACGGCCAGCGGCGTCTCCTGCACGAAGGTATTGCGGCGCGTGGCCGTGACGACGATGCGGTCCATCTGCTCGGCGGCCGGCTTTGCCGCGTCCGTGGCTGCAGCCTCCTGGGCCATGGCGGCGCCGCTGCCCAGCAAGATGAACTGGGCGAAGGTCGCATGCGCCAGGCTGAGGGCGATGGTATTGCGTTTGAGCTGTTGCATTGTTGTTGTCTCCTGTACCGCTGGTTGATTGATGATCACATAGCTCTTTGGCTATTGCTGCACATTTTTTGGGTGTCAATCTGAAGTCATGTCGCCTCCGTGCGGGGTCAATGGGTAGCCACGGCGCGACCGGCCGTGTCGAATAGAAAGGCATGGCCTTCTTCCGGCGCAAAGCCGATGGCGCTGCCCTGCGCCAGACTGTGGCGCGCCTCGCCGTGCAGCTTGATGGCCACCGCGTGCGAACTGCCGTCGAGCGTCGCGTGAATGATTTGCGCGTCGCCCAGCTGCTCGATCAGGGTCACCGTGGCGCCGTAGCCTTCGTGACGCGGCACCAGACGCAGGTGCTCGGGGCGTATGCCGACCAGCATGCCGGCCTCGCCGCCAAGCTGGCTGGCCAGCGCGGGGACGGCGGCGCACGGCAAAAAGTTCATGCGCAGCGCGCCGATGAAGCCGGCCACGAACTGGCTGGCCGGATGGCGGTACAGGTCCAGCGGCGCGCCCACCTGCTCCAGGTGGCCGCCGTGGAAGACGGCAACCCGGTCACCGAGGGTCATGGCTTCGACCTGGTCGTGCGTCACGTAGATCATCGTCGTGCCCAGTTCCTGGTGCAGCTTGGCCAGCTCGATGCGCGTCTGCACGCGCAAGGACGCGTCGAGGTTGGACAGCGGCTCGTCGAACAAAAACACCTTGGGCTGGCGCACGATGGAGCGGCCGATGGCCACGCGCTGGCGCTCGCCGCCCGACAGGGCCTTGGGTTTGCGCTCGAGCAGGTGCGTGATCTGCAAAATCTCGGCTACCTTGCCGACGGCCGCGCGCACTTCCGCTTCCGGCTTGCCCGCCAACTTGAGGGCAAAACCCATGTTGTCGCGCGCCGTCATGTGCGGATACAGGGCGTAGCTCTGGAAGACCATGGCGATGCCCCGCTCGGCCGGCGCCACGTCGTTGGCCAGCAGGTCGCCGATGCGCAGCTGGCCCGCGCTGATGTCTTCCAGTCCCGCAATCATGCGCAGCAGGGTCGACTTGCCGCAGCCGGACGGTCCCACGAACACCATGAATTCGCCGTCATGGATATCGAGGTCCAGGCCCTTGACGATTTCCGGGCCGTCGCCGTAGGTCTTGCGGATGCCGCGCAGGGAGATGGCGGCCATGTCAGTGCTCCTCGGCCAGGACGGCGGCGTGGGATGCGCGCTGGGCCGCGATGAAGTCGCGGTACCACAGGGCGCTGTCCTTGAAGCTGCGCTGCTGCGTGGCGTAGTCGACGTACAGCATGCCGAAGCGCTTGGCGTAGCCCGAGTTCCACTCGAAGTTGTCCATCAGGCTCCAGTAGAAATAGCCGCGCACGTCGATGCCCTGCGCGATCACGGCGCGCAAGGCGTCCAGGTGCAGCTGCACGTACTCGATGCGCGGCGCGTCGTGGATCTTGCCGTCGACGGGCTTGTCGGCCACGGCCATGCCGTTTTCCGTGATGTAGACGGGCGGCAGCCGGTATTCGCGGTGCAGGCCGACGAGCAGTTCCGTCAAGCCCTGCGGATAGGTTTCCCAGCCCATGTCGTTGACGCCGAGCTTGCACTCGGGCTTGCGCGGCGGCGTCTCGGCGCTCATGAAAGCGCGTGTGTAGTAGTTCACGCCGAGGAAATCGATGGGCTGCCTGATATCCATGAAATCGTTTTCAAAGATGACCAAAGCTGAAGCGTCGACGTGTTTCAGGGCCAAAGCCGGGTAGCGGCCCTTGAAGATGGCGTCCATATACCACTGCACCGAGCGCGCATATTCGAGTTCGGCCAGTTCGCGGTCCTGGGCGCTGTCGGTGGCCGGCGTGGCCGTCCATTGATTGAGCACGATGCCCAGTTTCGCGGGCGGATTGACGGCGCGCATCGCCTGCATGGCCAGGCCGTGCGACAGCAGCAGATGGTGCGACACTTGCACGGCGGCGGCCGGGTCGGCCATGCCGGGCGCGAACTGGCCTGTGCCGTGGCCCAGCACGGCCGTGCACCACGGTTCGTTATGGGTGGCGATGCTGGCGACCTTGTGGCCGAAGCGGCGCGCCACCTCGGCCGCATAGGCGGCGAAGTGGTAGCAGGTGGCGCGATTGAGCCAGCCGCCCTCGTCCTGCAAGGCTTGCGGCAAGTCCCAGTGATACAAGGTCAGGTGCGCGTCAAGCCCCTTGGCGGCCAGGGCGTCGAGCAGGCGCCCATAGAAATCGAAGCCGGCCTCGTTCCAGGCGCCGGAACCCGTGGGCTGCACGCGGGACCAGGACATGGAAAAGCGGTAGGCGTTCACGCCCAGGCTGGCGATCAGTTCCACGTCCTCCGCGTAGCGGTGATAGTGGTCGCAGGCCACGTCGCCATTGCTGCCGTCGATGATCTTGCCGTCCGTGTGGCTGAAGGTATCCCAGATCGAGGGGCCGCGGCCGTCGATGGCGGCGGCGCCCTCGATCTGGTAGGCGCTGGTGGCCACGCCCCAGGTGAAGGTGGCGGGAAAGTTGGTGTCAATGTCGTCGTTATGCATGGTGGTCATGTCAGTGTGAGTGGATTAAAGAGAGTGCTAGCCTTTGACGGCGCCCTGGGTCAGTCCTTCAATTAAACGCTTCGAGGCGACAAAAAACATCAGCAGCAGCGGCAGCACGGCGATGGCGGCGCCCGTCATCAGCGCGCCCCACTCCGTGTTGTTCGGCGCCTGCATGCTGCGCAGGGCCAGCGGAATCGTGTAGTTCTCGACCGAGCGCATGACGACCAGCGGCGTGATGAAATTGTTCCAGGAGTTGATGAAGGTGATCAGGCCCAGGGTGCCCATGGCGGGACCGATCAGCGGCAGCACGACGCGCCAGTAGATGGCGAATTCGCCGCAGCCGTCGATGCGCGCCGCCTCGATCAGATCCTTCGGAATCGCCGTGCCGATGTACTGGCGCATCAGGAAAATCCCCAATGCGCCGGCCGCTCCCGGCACGTACAGGGCGCGCGGCTGGTCCAGCCATCCGAAGAAATCCATCAGCATGAAGGTCGGAATCATGTTCATGAAGGACGGAATGATCATCGACGCCATCACCAGGGTGAACAGGGGCCGCTTGAAGCGGAACTCGTACATGGCAAACGCATAGCCGCCCAGCGAGCAGAAGAACAAGGTCAGCGCCGTCGTCATCAGCGCCACGTACAGGCTGATGCCGATATTGCGCCAGAACGGCAGGCGCTCCTGCAGCAATTCCAGGTTGTTGAGCAGGGCCGTGCCGAACCAGCGCGGCGGCGGCAGGCTGTAGATCTCGGCGCTTGTGTGCGTGGCGAAGACGAACATGAAGTAGAACGGCGCGACCATGATCAGGGCGCCGATGGCCACCATGGCGTAGGCCGTCCAGCGGGTGGTTTTCATCGGACCTCCTTGCGCTCATTGCGGCTGAAAATGCGGTTGTTGACCCAGGTGGTGCTGGCGATGATCAGGAACAGCAGCCAGGAAATGGCCGACGCCGTGCCGAAGTCGCCCGAGGAAAACGCCGTCTTGTAGACGAAGATGGCCGTCGTCATCACCGACTGGCTCACGCCGCTCGATTCGGCCACCAGCACGAACGGTTCCTCGAACAGCTGCAGGTTGCCCATGATGGTGAGTGTCACGGCCAGGTAGATCATCGGACGCAGCTGCGGCAAGGTGATGTACCAGAACTGCTGGCGTTTCGACGCGCCGTCGATGGTGGCCGCTTCATACAAATCCTTGGGGATCACCTGCAGCGCGGACAGATACAGCACCAGGTTCCAGCCCAGGTAGCGCCAGAAAATGACGAAGGCGACGGCCGGCTTGATGAACAGCGAGCTGCCCAGCCAGTCGATCGATTCGGCCGGGAACAGGCCACCGATTAACGGCAGGCTGGCGCACCATTGCAGCAGCACATTGATCTGGCCATAGTCGCGCGAGAACAGGGTGTTGAAGACCATGGCGATGGCCACGCTGGACGTGATGAACGGTAAAAAGTAAATGCCGATCACCAGGTTGCGCGAACGCTTGAAGCTGTTGTGGATGAAGGCTGCCAGCGGAATGGCGACCAGGTGCTGCGGCACGCCCGAGGCCAGCGCCAGCCAGACGGTATTGCCCAGCGAACGCAAAAACCACGGGTCGCTCAAGGCGTACTTGTAATTGTCCAGGCCCACCCACTGCATGGCTTCCACGCCGCTGGCCGCTTCCCACTGGTTGAACGACAGATAGATGGAAAACAGCAGCGGGAACAGGCTGAAGACGGCGAACAGGATGAAGAAGGGGCTGATGAAAAGATACGGCGCCCACGTCTTCATGTTGTAGCGTTTCCTGGCGGGCCGCGCCGCAGCTGCAGCGGGCGCGTCCTCGGTACAAGGCATGGAGGTAGTCATGCTGCTCCTAGCGCCGCGCGCGGTGGGTGATCAGGGCCTTGGCGTCGGCCAGGGCCGTCTTGATATCCTTGTTTTGCGCCAGCACGCTTTCCAGTTCCATGTTGACGATGTCGCGCGCCACGGCGTCGAACTTGTCGACGCGGATGACGGGGATTTTGGCCGCCGTGTCGCGCGCCAGCAGGCGCGTCTTCTGGCCGCCGAAATACGGCTGCGGCTCGTCCATCATCGGGTCCGCATACGCGGCCTTGAGGGCCGGGAAGGCGCCGATCTCTTTGAGCGAGTGCAGCTGGATATCCTTGTTCACGGTCATGAACTTGATGAATTCCCAGGCCTGGGTTTTATTCGCCGCCTTTTTCGGAATGCCGTAGAACGAGCCGCCGTACGACGCCAGCGCGCCGGCCGGCAGGTTCGCCGCGCGCCACTGGCCCTTGGAATCGGGCGCCAGCCACTTGGCCAGGTGGCCGCTGAGCCACGAACCCATCATCTGGCTGGCCACCTTGTCGCGCTTGAAGCCTTCGGCCCACTCGCCCGTCCAGGCCACGGTGCGCGCATCGATGCCGGCGACCCTGGCCGCCTTGGCCAGTTCGAACGCTTTCACGAAGCGGGGCGAGTCGACCAGCACCTGGCCCTTGTCGCCAAAATAGATGCCTTCACCATCTTTTAAATTGGCGCGGATAACAATGTCGGCCAGGTCGCTGGCGCCGGCCAGCAGATAGGTGCCGGTGGCGGCCTTGAGCTTCTTGCCGGCCGCGATATACGACTCCCACGATTGCGTCAGGTCGGTTTCCTGGATGCCCGCCTTGTCCATCAGGTCCTTGCGGTAGAACAGGGTGCCAGGTCCCAGGTCGGCCGGCATGGCGCCCAGGGTGCCGCGCGAACTGGTCGCCTGCACGAAGGTGAACGGCACGAACAGGGCGCGGTACTGCCCTGCGCCGTATGGCGGCTGCAGCAAGTCTTCCATGCCCTTCGATTCGGCGAAGCTGCCGACATAGCGGAAGTCGATGGCCATCACGTCGGGCAGGCGCGCGCCGGCCGCCAGCGCCGTCGTCATCGAGTTATGGTGGTCGTCGATCTGCAGGCTGACCAGCTTGACCTTCACTTGCGGATACAGCTTTTCCCACAGGGGCAAGGCCGTTTTCACGGCGCGGTCCAGGTCGGGGAACGAGGCGACGGTAATCGTGGCCGGGGCCAGCGCCGGCAACGGTGCGGCCTGCGGGAGGACGGTCGGCGTAGCGGGTGCGGCGGCCACGCCAAAGGCCAGGGTCAGCGCTGCCAGAGGGGCGGCGCCAAGGATGCTTGACTTCATTATTTCATCTCCGTTTATTGAGCGTCTTCTATCTTGAAAACGTTTTCACAACATGTGTCCATTTAACACCGCAAAGAAAATCAAGTCAATCGAAAAAGTTGTCATTTTTATTGAGGGCAGCGTGACAAGGTCCACGCCATGGCGCGTGTTCTCCTATGAAAAAGGCGAAAATACAGACTGTGGAGATTGCTGTTGTTTTTTGTGAAAACGTTTTCAAGCGTAGGTCGGATTAGCGCATGAGCGCGTAATCCGACGTGCACAGCCAACAATATGTCGGGTTACGCCCTGCGGGCTAACTCGACCTACAGCCCCTATAGGCATTTATGGTAATCTTTCGATGAAAAGGTTTTCAGAGCACTGAGAACCAGCCATCTTGACACCCAGGAATCACCTTGAACGATAGCGCCCACGCTGCTCCCCCTTCCACCCTGCTCGACGTGGCCCGCCAGGCCGGCGTGTCGCCCAGCACCGTCTCGCGCATCCTCAATGGCACGGCCAGGGTGTCCGACGACAAGCGCGACGCCGTGCTGGCGGCCATCGCGCACATGAAATTCGCGCCGAATCAGATGGCGCAAGGTCTGAAGAAGGGCCGCTCGATGACCATCGGCATCGTGGTGCAGGATATTTCCAGCCCCTTCTTCGACGAAAGCCTGCGCGGCG
Source organism: Janthinobacterium sp. OK676 (assembly GCF_900103595.1). Classification (NCBI taxonomy): domain Bacteria; kingdom Pseudomonadati; phylum Pseudomonadota; class Betaproteobacteria; order Burkholderiales; family Oxalobacteraceae; genus Janthinobacterium; species Janthinobacterium sp. OK676. The sequence continues at coordinate 168,459 of NZ_FNHA01000008.1, read as the reverse complement.
TGGACGACGGCTTGAAGGACACGGGCTATGCGTCCGTCATCGTCAGCGGGCACTGGAATGCGCAGGAAGAGGCGGACCGCATCCGCTTGCTGCTGGCGAGGAAGGTCGACGGCATCATCCTACTGTCTGGGCGCATCTCGGACGAGAGCGTGCTCGATTTCTCGCAGCAGCGGCCCATCGTCTCGACGGGCCGTCTGCTGGCCACGAAAAGCGCCATCGGCTTCAAGCTCGACAACGAATACGGCGCCTACCTGGCCGTGCGCCACCTGGTGGAGTTGGGCCACCGCCGCATCGCCTTCGTGGCCGGCCCCGCCAACAACACGGATGCGGCCGAGCGCCTGACGGGCTACCAGCGCGCGCTGCGCGAAGCGGACATCGCCATCGACCCGAAGCTGATGGTGGAAGGCGATTTCCACGAGGCAAGCGGGATGCTGGCCATGAACCATTTGTTCGATACGCAGCAGCAATTCAGCGCCGTCTTCGCCGCCAATGACCTGTCCGCCTACGGCGTGCGCCTGTGCCTGTACCGCAAGGGCATCCGCGTGCCCGACGATATCTCGCTCGTCGGTTTCGATGACTTGCCCGGCTCGTCCTACACGACGCCGCCGCTGACGACCATCCACCAGCCCCTGTACGACATCGGCCGCATCGCCACGGAAGCGCTGCTGGGCCTGATCAATGGCGAGGCCGTGCAGGCGGCCATTCCACCGCTGGAACTGATCGTCAGGGAAACCACCCGGCGCATCCGTTGAGGCTTGCGGCTGGGAACTTTTCCGCCCGATTCAGGCTGAACGAGAATCACTACGCCAAAGGCATCCGCGACGCGTGCCGGAATCTGCAGCAATGGCGCATCCGCTTTACAATAGTGGCTCGTTCAGCAAGAATGCCTGCTTCAAGCAAGCTTGGCTCAACCCTCCGGCCACAGGCCGGTAGACTCCGAATACTCACCACAAAGGGACATCACATGGAACATACTCTGCCACCACTGCCGTATGAAATGGACGCTCTGGCGCCGCATATTTCGAAAGAAACCCTGGAATACCACTATGCCAAGCATCACCAGGCGTATGTCACCAACTTGAACAACCTGATCAAGGGTACCGAGTTCGAGAACCTGTCGCTGGAAGAGATCATCAAGAAATCGTCGGGCGGCATCTTCAACAATGCAGCCCAGGTATGGAACCACACCTTCTACTGGAACGGCATGAAGCCGGCCGGCGGCGGCGCGCCTGCGGGTGCCGTGGCTGACGCGATCAACGCCAAATGGTCGTCGTTCGACAAGTTCAAGGAAGAATTCACCAAGTCGTGCGTGGGCAACTTCGGTTCGGGCTGGACCTGGCTGGTGCAAAAAGCCGACGGCTCCGTCGACATCGTCAACACCTCGAACGCCGGCTGCCCGCTGACCACCGGCGACAAGCCGCTGCTGACCTGCGACGTCTGGGAACACGCCTACTACATCGACTACCGCAACCTGCGCGCCAAGTACGTGGAAACGTTCTGGGGCCTGGTCAACTGGGACTTCGTTGCCAAGAACTTCGCGTAAGCGCCAGTTCCTGTCAACGTAGGGCGAAAAGAAGCCTGCGCCACCCGCGCAGGCTTTTTTTTTGCCTGCTGAAAGGCACGGCGCTGCGCTACAATCACTGCCCCGCCACCGCTATCTTCCCCTGCCCCGATGTCCGCTCGCCTGCTGCGCCGCCTGTTGATCCTGCCCCTGCTGGCGTGCCACCTGCACGCGTGCGCTGCCGCCCCGTCTCCCCTGCTGTCCGACTACACCCACAACGCCTGGGGCGCCCTGCAAGGCGCGCCCGTCGACGTGCTGAAATTCGCCCAGGGCAAGGATGGCTGGCTGTGGATCGCCACGGCCACCGGCTTGTACCGCTACGACGGCGTGCGCTTCGACAGGGTCGACAGCGTGTACGGCCACCGCCTGCCGTCGAGCAATGTGCTGGGCCTGGCCACGCCGGCGGACGGCGCCGTGTGGGTCGGCTACCGCCTCGGCGGCGTCAGCGTCTTTCGCAAGGATGGCGTGCGCACCTACCGCGAGGCGGACGGCTTGCCGCCGGGCGCCGTGTTCCATATCGAGGTAGCGCCCGACGGCGCCATCTGGGTCGGCACGCGCGATGGCGCGGCGCGCCTGGCGCCGGGCGCGGACCGCTTCGTTGCGCAAGCGGCCAACGTGGGCCTGCCCGACAAGCGCGTCTACCAGATCCTGTTCGCGCGCGATGGCACGCAGTGGATGGGCACAATGCATGGCGCCTATTTCCGCAGGCCGGGCGAGCCGCATTTTTCCCATGCCTGGCCGCGCACCATCCTCACCGGCATGGATGAAGCGCCCGATGGCGCCATCTGGGCCGTCGATGCGCAAAGCAATTACTATCGCGTGCGCACCAGCGCGCCGCGCGGCGGTGCGCCCATCCGGCCCGACGCCAGGGGCAACAGCATCCGTTTCGACCGCGCCGGTACCATGTGGCTGATGCAGCCCGACGGCATCGAACGCAAGTTCGACCCTTCCGGTCCCAGCCTGCCGGCCCAGCGCCTGACGCGCCAGAACGGCATCAGCGGCCCGTTGCCGCAAACCTCGTTCCAGGACCGCGAAGGCAATCTGTGGTTCGGCACCTCGACGGGCCTGGACCGGCTGCGGCCGAACCGCCTGAAGACCCTGGCCGTGGCCGTACCCTTCGACCATCCTGGCATGCTGCCGGGGCCCGACGGCGACGTATGGATCGGCGACTATGTCAGCGACGTGCGCAGCTTTACGGCCGACGGCATGAAAAAAGTGATCTTGAAAGGGGCCTTGGCGGCCAGCCACTGGGCGCCCGACGGCACGCTATGGCTGGGCAACGAGCAGGAACTGCACCATCGCGCGCGCAACGGCGCCATGACGCGCGTGGTGGCGCCCGTGCAGGGACTCGATCCGCAGGCCCTGCAGCAAGACCGCTCGGGCGCCCTGTGGGCCTCGTTTTCCGGCGGCGGCCTGTTTCGCCTGAACGACGGAAAATGGAGCGCGAACGGTGGCCTCTCGGGCTTGCCGACGGTGCTGACGACGGCCATGGCGATGGATGGGGCAGGCACCGTCTGGCTGGGCCATGCCGACAATACCGTCAGCCTGGTGGCCGATGGCCAGCGCGCGGGCGCCGTCAGGCGGCTCGGCGCGCCCGAGGGACTGCAAGTGGGCACCGTGCTGCAGCTGTACCGCGATGGCGACGCGATGTGGGCTGGCGGCGAAAATGGCGTGGCCCTGTACCGCGCCGGCCGCTTCCACACCTTGCGCGGCGCGCGCGGCGCGGCGTTTCGCGGCGTGTCGGGCATCGTGCGCCTGCCGGACGGCGACCTGTGGCTGCATGGCGCGGACGGCATAGCCCATATCGGCGCCGCCAGCCTGGCCGCGTGGATGCGCGACGGCAGCGCTGTTGCCTCGGAACGCTTCGACGCGCTCGACGGCTTGCAGGGCCATGCCTCGCAGCTGCGCCCCGTGCCGTCGCTGATCCATGCGCCCGATGGCCAGCTGTGGTTTTCCACCTCGGCCACCATCGGCATGCTCGACCCGCTGCACATCCGCCGCAACGCCCTGCCGCCGCCCGTGCAGATCCACAGCCTGCTGGCCGATGGCGCGCGCTACGCGCTGGACGACAGCAAGCCGCTGCACCTGCCGCAGGGCAGCAAGACCCTGCAGATCGGCTTCACGGCCCTGAGCCTGTCGATGCCGGAGCGCGTGCGCCTGCGCTACAAGCTGACGGGCGTGGACACGGGCTGGCAGGAGGCCGTGGGACGCCGCGAAGCCTACTACACCAACCTTGCGCCTGGCAGCTACCGCTTCGAGGTCACGGCCGCCAACGAAGACGGCGTGTGGAACACGCAGGGGACAGGGCTAGGCATCGTCATCGCACCGACCTTCGTGCAAACGCCGTGGTTCGTCGTGCTGCTGGCGCTGGGCGCCGCGCTGCTGCTGTATGGCGGCTATGTGCTGCGCATCCGCCACCTGACGCGCGACATGCAGGAACGGCTGCAGGAACGCTTACAGGAGCGCCTGGCCGAACGCTCGCGCATCGCCCGTTCGCTGCACGACACCCTGCTGCAAAGCGTGCAGGGCCTGATCCTCTCGTTCCATGCGCATGCCGACATGCTGCCCAAGGGCACGCGCGAACGGGCGCGCCTCGACGGCACCCTCAATCTGGCCGACCAGTTGCTGATCGAAGGACGCGACCAGATCATGGACTTGCGCGCCTCGGCCGAACCCGACGAACTGCGCCTGGCGCTGCAGCAATTCGGCAAGGGCCTGGCAGAACACCGCGCGCATGCCTTCGCCGTGCATGTGAGCGGCATCTGCCGGCGCCTGCAGCCGCGCGTGCATGACGAAATCTATGCGATCGCGCGCGAAGCGCTGTTCAACGCCTCGCGCTATGCCGAGGCGGCCAACATCGTGCTGGAACTCGACTATGCGGACCATGCCTTCACCCTGCGCGTGCGCGACGACGGCTGCGGCCTCGATGACGCCGTCGCGCAAACGGGCCAGCGGCCCGGCCACTGGGGTCTCGTCGGCATGCGCGAGCGCGCCGCCGCCATCAAGGCCAGCCTGCGCATCGACAGCCGGTCCGGCGCCGGCACGCAGATCGAAGTGAGCGTGCCGGGCCGCCTGGCCTACTGAGCCGCGCCGCTCGCCGCGCTTTCAATGAACCGCGATGTATCCGCACCGTGCGCTGAAGCTGCGCCAGCGCAAACGGGAGCGGGCGGCAAGCGCCCATACTGGCCGCTCCGATGTCTTCCCCGTTTGTGCCATGAGCAAACTCATCGATATTTCCCTGGACCGGTGGGACGCCAGCGGCAGCGCCGCGCAGCAGGCGGCGGCGCTGCAGGCGCTTGAAGATGGGCAGGTGCTGCTGTTGCCCGCGCTGGGCTTTCCCCTGCGACAGGAAGAACAAGCGCTGCTGAACGGCGCCATGGATAGCGCCGGCAGCGCCAAGAACATCAGCTGGGAGCCGGCGCGCGGCGTGCGCGGCCATGGCGACGCCTGCGATGCGACGCTGCTGGCCGCGCTGATGCAGCGCTATGCGCGGCACACGCAGCGCTTGCTGGCCGGCTTGCTGCCTGGCTATTCGGCCCACCTGCAGCAAGGCAAGGGCAGCTTTCGCCCCGTGGAAATTGCCGGCAGGGTGACCTCGTGGCGCAAGGACGATACGCGCCTGCACGTCGACAGCTTTCCCTCCTCGCCCACGCAGGGCCGGCGCATCCTGCGCGTCTTCACCAACATCCATCCGCGCGACGCACCGCGCGTGTGGAAACTGGGCGCGCCATTCGAGCAGGTGGCGCAGCATTTCCTGCCCGCCGCGAAACGTCCGCAACCGGTGCTGGCGGCCCTGCTGCAATGGCTGCGCGTCACCAAGTCGCGGCGCACGGCCTACGACCACTACATGCTGCAGCTGCACGACGCCATGAAGGCCGACCTCGGCTACCAGGCTCAGGTGGAACAGCACACGCATGCGTTCGCGCCGGGCCAGACGTGGATCGTCTTCAGTGACGTCGTATCGCACGCGGCCCTGCGGGGACAGCATGCACTGGAGCAAACCTGGCTGCTGCCCGTGCGCGCCATGGCCGCGCCGCACAAGTCGCCGCTGGCCATCCTCGAGCGCCAGTTGCAACGCCCGCTGGCCTAGCCGGGTTCAGGCCGGCAAGCGGGCCGCCTTGAAGCGCCGCCAGGCCTTGTGCATGCGGCCATCGCTGCCCTGCGCCTGCGCGCGCGCCGCCAGATAGCCGCGCACGAAGGCCGCGTGCAGGCGCAACCCGTCCTGGACGGCCTGGTCGGCCTGGTCAGCCTGAACTTCGGGCAATTGCCGCAGCAGCCGGTCGGCCACCTGCACGTCGTTCAGCCAGCCCAGTTCATCCTGCAAGGCCGACAGCCGCCCCACATATGGTTTCACGGCCCGGCCCGCAAACAGCGAGGCGAAAAATTCCGTCGCATAGCGCGTCTTCTTGGCCGCGATGCGCACCCGGTGGCGCTGCTGCGGCGTCGCATGCGGCAGCCGCTTGCCGCGCTGCATCAGCCGGCGCTGGTCCTTGCGCAGGGTGGCACGGGCAAATGGCGAAACGCGCGCGTCCAGGCGCCGCAACTGGCGCTCGGAACAATTGTCGCGCCAGGCGCGCGCCTGCAGCCAGCGCTGCAAGCCCAGCATGCAAGCCGTGTAGCGCGCCGAGGTGACGGCCTGCGCCGCTTGCACGTGCTTGAGGCGCGCCTGCGCGTGCGCCGCCCCTGCCAGCGCCGCCGCATCCGTGGCCGCCTCGCCGTCGAGCTGCGCCAGGGTATTGCCTGCCAACACATCCCAGTCGCGCGCCTCGCCCAGCGCACCGCCCAGCCAAGCCAGTTCGCCCGTCAACGCATCGGGCAGCGCCAGCAGGGACTTGAACATGCCCAGCGCCGAGCGCAAGCGGCGCAGGCCCACGCGCATCTGGTGCACGCTTTCCACGTCCTCGCCCGCCGCCACGCCATCCTGGTTGCCGCTCACTTGCTCGAGGCAATTGCCGCAGATGGCGACGAAGGCTTGCTGCACCGTCATGCCGTCATCGAGCCGCAAAGGCTGCGCCTTGACGGCTTGCAAGGGATGCGATGCAGCCAAGCGGTAACCGCGCTCCGCCTTGCTCATGTGGCCCAGCTGCAGCGGCACCTCCCGCAGCAGGGCCAGCGCCACGTCGAACAGGCTGGATGCCTGCCCCTGCTTCAATTCCAGTTCGATCTCGCTGACGGGCACGCTGCGCGCGCCACCATCGGCTCCATCCGCGCCGCTTTCGATGACACCCTGGTCCAGCACGCATTCGATCTCGTCGCCCTGCGGCGTGCGCAACTGCCATACGGTGCGCTCCATGCGCGTACTGAACACGGGCCGCAAGGCGTCGCGGATGGCGTCCTGGCGCAGCAGCGCGCGGATGGGCTGCTTGCGGCCGATGGCCGCATCGAGCGCGGCCAGGTCCGGTTGCGGCCCCGGCACCTCGCCCTCCCATTCGTGGCGGCTGTGCAAGCCGCCGCTGACCGTGCCGCCGGCCTTCAGCGTTTGCACCCAGCGCCCGTCCACCTGGCGCACGCGCAGGCCCGCCTGGTGGCGGCACAGCTGCAGATCGGGCGTGTCGACATAGATATCGTGCATCCGCAGCAGTTGCGGCGCACCTTGCACGGACTGCGCCAGCAGCGGATGCGCACGCAGACGGGGGGCGTCTTGCGGCGCCAGCAACAATTTCAATTCGATTTCCATGACCGCTCCTTGCGAGACTTCTCAACGCTTATTGTAAGGCGCGTCCGGCCACGCGCACGGCGCACGCACACGGACCTTGATTTTGCGCGAAAATGAGCGCTTCACTCAACCAGGAGATGTCATGACTTACCACGCCGCCGAGAACCGCTACGACAGCATGCAATACCGCACCTGCGGGCGCAGCGGGCTGAAACTGCCGCTGCTGTCGCTGGGACTGTGGCATAACTTTGGCGACAGCAATAATCTGGCATCGCAGCGCGACATGCTGCGGACGGCGTTTGACCTGGGCATCACGCATTTCGACCTGGCCAATAACTACGGCCCGCCGTATGGCAGCGCGGAAAGCAATTTCGGCAAGCTGCTGCGCGACGATTTTCTGCCCTATCGCGATGAGCTGATCATTTCCACCAAGGCGGGCTGGGACATGTGGCCGGGTCCGTACGGCCAGGGCGGCGGTTCGCGCAAATACGTGCTGGCCAGCCTGGACCAAAGTCTGAAGCGCCTGGGCCTCGACTATGTCGACATCTTTTACTCGCACCGCTACGACGCCGACACGCCGCTGGAAGAAACCATGGGCGCGCTGGCCACCGCCGTGCAGCAGGGCAAGGCGCTGTACGTGGGCCTGTCGTCGTATTCGCCGCAAAAGACGGCCGAGGCGGCCGCCCTGCTGAAGGAATGGAAAGTGCCGTGTCTGATCCACCAGCCGGCCTACAACATGCTCAACCGCTGGATCGAGGAAGACGGCTTGCTCGACACCCTGCAGCAGGAAGGCATGGGCTGCATCACGTTCACGGCGCTGGCGCAGGGGCTGCTCAGCGACAAGTACCTAGACGGCGTGCCGCAGGATGCGCGCGTCAACCGTCCCGGCGGCGGCTCGCTGCTGCAACAGCATTTGAGCGCGGAAAACCTGGCCCGCGTGCGCGCGCTGAACCAGATCGCCGCGCAGCGGGGACAAACCCTGGCGCAGATGGCGCTGGCCTGGGTGCTGCGCGATCCCCGCGTCACCTCGACCCTGATCGGCGCGAGCAGCAGCGCGCAAATCCGCGAAAACGTGGCCGCGCTGCAGCAATTGTCGTTCACGGCCGACGAGCTGGCCGCCATCGACGTGCAGGCGCGCGAAGGCCATATCAATCTGTGGGAAGGTCCGTCGCGGGCCACCTGATCTTGCGCCTTGCCCTGCGCTTGTGGGGCCGGCAGCCAGACGTTACACTGCCGCCTCCACAAGACTGCAACTTGCCACAAGGTCCCATGAAAGCTTTCTCCGCCATTACCCTATGTCTGCTGCTCGGCGCGACCCATGCCCATGCCGCCAACTATTGCGATTCGCCGCAATGGTCTATCGTGCACAACAAGAGCTACGACGAGGTGATGAAGATCGCCACGAAGCGCGACAAGATCCGCGACGCCGAATGCAGCTTTACCGACGTGATCCTGAGAATCCAGAACGAAGAGGCGGGCATCGAGCGCTATCCGGGCATCCTGCTCATCGCCGACCAGCAGGATGAAAACTTCGTCGTCACCAGCCGCGTCGGCGCCTACACCATCTTCAGCTACCGCTATAACGACAAGCAGTTGCTGCAGTTTGCCATGAAGGATCACAGCTGGGCCGAAGGGGAAGAATTCCAGGCCGGCGCCTACAAGATTACCGGCGTCAAGCAGTTCAAGACCATCACGGGCTTCCCCACCACCTTGCTGGTGGTCCAGACTTTCCAGTTTTACGGGCCCAAATAGGGCGGCAGCAGCGCGCATAGCTCCTGCGCCACCTGCTGTCGCCGTTCCGGCGTGGCAAACACGCCCACGTCCACGTGCGCGCCGCCATGGCCGGTATCGTTGATATGTATCAATTGACCTGGCCCTTGCGGCACGACGATACGCATGCGCCACGGTGCAAAGCGGTGGCGGCGGCAACGCCCGGCGCTGACCTGTTCGACGATCAGCTCGCCGTCGCGCAAGGCGATGTGCTCATAGTCGCGCGCATGGCGCAGGTAATGCAGCAGGGCGATGGCCACCAGGCACAGTTCGGCAAGCGAAAACACGGGAATGTACCAGAGGCCGCGCAGCGCAAAGGCGGCGGCAATGACGAGGGAAAACAGGCATAGCAAGCCATAGGCGCGCAGCAGCTGGCGCGCCGTCAAGGCACTGTGGCGCGCCAGCAGCCATTGCGGCTGCTCGCGCGAGTGATCGCGTGGCATGGCGCCTCCCGCACTCCATCACTGCGGCGGCCCTCGCGGCCGCCAGGTTCCGCCAGATCGTTCAGCCGGCTAGCGCCCCGGTCAGGCGCCCATGCGCACCAGCGCATGGCCCACGTGCTGCCACCAGTGATCGCGCGACCTGACCTGTTTCAAACAAGACGTGTCGATTTCCGTGGGAAACACGTGATCCTGGCACGCCTTCGTTTCCAGGGCATGGCGCTGGTTTTCCGCCGCCGCCAGGGCCACGATCAGCCAGAACGCCAGCGCCAGCAATATCACCAGCAAACTCCAGGCCAGGTGATTGGTGTTACTTTTTTCGCCAAAAAACTCGCGCGGCCGCGTCTCGCGGTACATCGACATCAAGTCTTTTTCTTTCTCTTCCGACATCTGCGTTTGCATCCTCTGACATCCTATCCTGTGCAGGCCGGCTGGCCATGGCGGCGCGCACGCCGCCTTGCCGCCATTTTACGCTGATGGCGCCACAGCGGCGGCAATTTGCGGCCAGCCGCCGGCATCAGGGCCGTGGCGCCGGCGTCCCGGAAGCGCCGGGCTCGCCATCGCCCCCCTCCGCCGGCTGCACGGGCGTCATGCTTTCCACGTGGTCGACGTCGATGTCGCCGCCATCGGGCGCCGTATTGCGCGGCTCCACGCCGGCCCGCTCGCCCGTGCCGGCCGCATCGCTGTCGTTATCGAGCTCTTCCGGGTCCTGGCCCGGCACGCCCTGCATGTCGCTGCCGCTGTCGGAACTGTCGCTGGGGCCCAGCGCGCCCTTGCCATGGCCGCTGCCCAGGACGCGGTCGGGGATGACGGGCAAATTGTCCGGATCGAGTGAACTGCCGCTCATGACTGCCTCCGTTGATAAAAAAACCAGCTTACTCCCCTGGCCTGGCCAGCGGCGCACGCCTGCACGGCATTTTCCAAGCAGAAATGCGGCGGCGCACAACTATTTTCATAAATTACTTCACAAATGTACTATTCATTGCTATAGTTAATTCAAGTAAGCATCTTCTCATCCAGAAACTGCTTCATCGGCGGCGCGGCGCCCACCAGCACCGCGCCGCCGAACCGACCGGTACGTGGCGATCCGGCCCATCCACCCAGCCATCATGCACATTTTGGAGTCTTATCATGCAAGCCAAATCACTCATCGCAGCATTGTTTGCCATCACCACCGCCACCTCGGCTTTCGCCCAAAGCGCCGCGCCCGCCACCACGGGCCAGCAATTGTCGCGCGAGCAAGTCACGGCCGAATACATCCGTGCCCGCAACGCCGGCGAAATCGCCACCAGCGAAGTCGACTACCCGAAAACGCCGGCCACCGCCGCCAGCCAGGTGACGCGCGAACAAGTCATGGCCGAGTTCTACGCTGCCCGCAAGGCTGGTCTGATCCCGCAAACGGAAGCGGACTTTGACGTCGCGCAAACGGCAAAACACGTCGTGCAATAAGAAACCCGTCAGCCGGTTTCACTCAGTAACAACTCAGTTGCGGCGCAGCACCCCGGGCCACTCCCGGCGCTCACCGCGGCGAGCTGTCAGCATCGCCCCAACACCACCTTCCGGAGTCCTGCATGTCCCTGCACCGCCGCTTGCTTGCCGCCAGCCTGATCCTTGCCTTGAGCGCGTGCGCCGACATGGGCCATATCGCGCCGCAATCGGCCATGCTCGACGCCAACAAGCTGCAGGCGAGCCAGGCCATGGATGCCGCCGCCAGCGCCGCCATCCAATGGCCGCGCACGCAATGGTGGCAAGACTTGCACGACCCCCAATTGAACCGTTTGATGGACCAGGCCCTGGCCGACAGCCCCACCCTGCGCGGCGCCCAGGCGCGCGTGCGCCAGGCCGAGGCGCTGGCCGGCGCTGCCGAGGACAAGACCCGTCCGCAGGCCGACGCGGCCGTTTCCATCAACCGCGAACTGTATTCGCAGCACGGCAGCACGCCGGCGCCGCTGGCCGGCAATTACGCGTGGCGCAACCAGGCCACTGTCACGGCCTCGTACGACCTGGACCTGTGGGGCCGCAACCGCGCCGCCCTGTCCGCCGCGCTGGGCGACGTGCAGATGGCGTCGGCCGAGTCGCAGATGGCCCGCCTGGCGCTGGAAACGGCGCTGGTGCGCACCTACATCCAGCTGTCCTACGAATTCCAGCTGCAGGACGTGATCGAACGCAGCCTGGCGCAGCGCGCCCGCATCCTCGACATCACGCGCCAGCGCAAGGCGGCCGGCATCGGCACGGACGTCGACGTGGCGCAGATCGAAACCACCTTGCCGGCCGGACGCCGCCAGCTGGAACAGTCGGCCGAATCGCTGGCCCTGCTGCGCAACCAGCTGGCGGCCCTGGCGGGCAAGGGGCCGGCAGCGGGCGCGGCGTTCACGCGTCCCGTGCTGCGCCTAGACCAGCCGCTGGCCATTCCCGCCGCCCTGCCGGCCGACCTGATCGGCCGCCGTCCCGACATCGCCGCCCAGCGCTGGCGAGTGGAAGCGGCGGCGCAGCGCATCGACGCGGCCAAGGCCGAGTTCTATCCGAACGTGAACCTGGCGGCGTTCGCCGGCTTCCAGGCCTTCGGCTTCAGCCATTTCCTCGACGCCAACTCGCAAATCCGCGGCGCTTCGCCCGCGCTGAGCCTGCCCATCTTTGCCGGCGCCCGTCTGCGCGCCCAGCTGGGCAGCCAGACGGCCGTGTACGACGGCGCCGTGGAGCAGTACAACGCCACCGTCATCAACGCCATGTCGGACGTGGCCAACGCCGTCACCCGCGCGCAATCGCTGGCCAAGCAGCACCAGCTGACCGCGCAGGCGCTGGCCACGGCGCAGCGCGCGCGCGACCTGGCGGAGAAGGCCTACAAGGCGGGCATGAGCGACGCCATCGCCATGCTCAACACGCAAGTGGCGCTGCTGGCGGAAGAACAGCAGCAGGCGCAAAATGGGGCGCGCGAGCTCGATCTGTACGTTTCCTTGATGAATGCGCTAGGAGGCGGCATCTGAGCTTGCAATCCTGGCATTGCCCTAGCCCAACAAGATACAATCGGCACTTTATTCACACATGAAGGAATATGACATGACCGCTTTTGACGCCACCTCCAAGCGGCTGCAAAACATCCGCACGCGCATGCCAGGCTTCCCCATGGAACTGATGCGTTTGCTGCGCATGACGTACCACATTCAAAAAGGCATGAAGGACCTGACCAATGCCGCGCTGAAAAAGCACGATCTGGTCGATGCCAGCTACATGGTGCTGGCCGTGCTGTACGGCACGGAAGATGAAACCTCGAACGCCTGCACCCTGGGCATGGCCTGCCATGAAAAGCCGGCCAACCTGACGCGCGTGTGCAACGACCTGGAAACGCGCGGCCTGATCCATCGGGGCACGCGTCCCGGCGACCGCCGCTCCGTGATGATCTCGCTGACCGACAAGGGCCGCGCGCTGATCGAGACGGCGCTGCCCGACGTGTACCAGGAAACGTCGGCCCTGTACGAAGGGTTCACGGAAGAAGAGCTGCAAGTGCTCGACAAGCTGTACATGCGCCAGCTGCGCAACCTGAACAATCTCAACAACCAGAACTGATAGCCTATCGATGACGCCAGCCACAGCAACAACACCTATAGACGGCCCCCTGACCCGGGCGGCCCGCTGGCTGGCGCTGGCGCTGCAGGACTGGCGCGCGACGGAAGGCGAACGCTGGATCTACGTCGGCAAGACCCTCATCGCCGCATTCTGCGCCCTGTGGCTGGCCTACCGCCTGGGCCTCGATTCGCCCAGCACGGCGATGACCACCACCATCATCCTGGCCCTGCCCAGCAGCGGCATGGTGCTGGAAAAAAGCTTTTACCGCCTGTGCGGCACCCTGCTCGGCTGCACGGCCGCACTGACCCTGATCGGCCTGTTCCCGCAGCAGCCCGTGCTGCTGTTCGCCGGCCTGGCCCTGTGGGTGGGCTTGTGCACGAGCGGCTCGGCCCTGCACCGCAACGCCCAGTCGTATGTGTACGTGCTGGCCGGCTACACGGCTTGCATGATCGTGCTGCCCGCCATCGAGCAGCCGATGCAGGTCTTCTCGCTGGCCGTCACGCGCGTGGCTGAAGTGAGCCTGGGCATCATCTGCTCGGCGGCCGTCTCCAGCGTGCTGCTGCCGCGCCACCAGGGCACGCAGGTGATGCGCACAGTGCAGGCCCGCTACGGCAAATTCCTTACTTTTTGCCAGGACGTGCTGCAGCAAAAGCTCACGCCGGCCCAGGTGGAACTGACGCATTTGCAGTTTGCCGCCGACGTGGCGGCGCTGGAACTGGGCCGCTCGGCCGCCCTGTTCGAAGTGACGAGCAAAGTGGGCCACGTGCGCGCGCAAAACCGCAAGCTGCACGCCTTCAACGCCACCTTCATGACGGCCCTGACCACCTTCTATACCTTCCACCGCCTGTTCGACCGCCTGCAGCGCGATGGCGAAACCCAGGTCATGCAGGCCTGCGCGCCGTTGTACGCCATCGTCGCCGAAGCGCTGCAAACGACGCCCTCGCAAGACTCGCTCGACACCATGCAGCGGCATTTGCAAACGGCGCTGGGCCAGGCCCGCGCGGACATCGACAGCACCCACGTCGCGCATGCGCAGCGCATCGATTTCGACACCGTGTGCGAACTGCTCGAACGCTTCGCGCGCGACATGAGCCGCTTTCACGAAGTGTATTTCAGCCTCGTGCACGACACGCCGCTGGAAGTGAGCACGCCGCAGGCGTATGCGCCGAAGACGCCGCCCGCGCTGGTGCTCGCCAGCGGCGCGCGCGCCGGCATCAGCCTGGCCTTGCTGGCGCTGGGCGCCTACTTCCTCGCCTGGCCCTACGCCAGCACGGCGATGCTGATGGCGGCCGTGTTCTGCGCGCTGGCCTCGTCCTCGCCGCGTCCCATCATGATGATCCGCCAGGTGCTGGCGGGCTTCCTCATCGCCATGCCGCTGTCGCTCGTCTGCGTGTATTTCGTGCTGGTGCACGGCGACGGCTTCCCCATGCTGGTGCTCAGTTTTGCGCCGTTCCTCGCCGTCGGCCTGTACCTGATGACGAATCCCGCCAAGCTGGGCGTGGGCCTGGGCGTGTCGACCTTCATCACGCAGATGGCGCCGACGAATGTGATGCACGTCGACGGTGCAGCCTTTTTGAACACGGGCATGGCCCTGATCGTGGGCCTGATGCTGGCCGCCCTCGTGTTTGCCGTGCTGCTGCCCGAGCACACGATGGGCCACAAGGACCATATCGGCCGGGCCCTGTGGCGCGAAGCGCTGCATGCGTGCACGGCCCCGGCGCGCCGTGTCAAACACCGCTTCGACAACCGCGTGCGCGACCTGCTCAGCCAGCTCAACGCGGCGGCCGGCCCGGCGCCGGGCGAAGCGACGCGCGCCGTCGTGCGCCAGGCCTTGACCCTGCTGGAAATCGGCCATTCCGTGATCGAACTGCGCGAACTGATCGCGACCGCCAGGCCAGGCGCCACGCGCCACGCGCTGCAGCAGTGCGTGGACCACATCGCCGCCTGGCTGCGCACGCGCGGCGACGCGCAACTGCAGGCGGCGCTGGCGGCCACCCTGCAGGCGGGCGCCGTCGTGCGCGCGGCGCAGGCCGAAGCCGGTACGGCGCCGGAACGGGGCATGCGCCTGCACACGGCGCTGGCCGACCTGCACTCGATCTACACCTCATTACTCGACCATATGGCGCCTGGCGCCGGAGACCACCATGCCGCGTGAATTCGCCCTGTTCGGAATTCTGATTCCTACCCTGCTGCCCCTGTTCCTCCTCAGCATAGCCCTGCAAACCCTGCTCGACCGCGTGCTGGGCTGGCTGGGCGTGTACCGCATGGTGTGGCATCCGTCGCTGGCGCGGCTGTGCATCTTCATCGCCATTTTCGGCGCGCTGGCGCTATCGCTTTACAAATAAAAAAAACCGTTCAACCCGATCAAGGAAAGGCTGCCGACATGGTAAGCAAACTGACCCGCTATGCAATCACCGTGCTGCTATTGGCAGCCGCCCTGTGGATAGGCAAGACCGTCTGGGACCGCTACATGGAGTCGCCGTGGACGCGCGACGGCCGCATCAAGGCCGACATCGTCAACATCAGCGCCGACGTGGCCGGCACCGTCACGGACGTGCTGGTACGCGACAACCAGGTCGTGCAAAAGGGCGACGTGCTGTTCGTCGTCGACAAGGAACGCTACGCGAGCGCGCTGGCGCAGGCCGACGCCGTGCTGGCCGCGCAAAGGACGGAGCAAGGCCGCCGCGGCAAGGAAGCCCAGCGCCGCGCAGGCCTGGACGCCAGCATCATCTCGACGGAAAGCCGCGAAAGCGCGGCGTTTGCCGCCACCTCGGCCACCTCGCAAGTGCAGGCCGCCGTGGCCGCCCGCGCGCTGGCCCAATTGAACCTGGAGCGCACCACCGTGCGCGCGCCCGTCAGCGGCTACGTGACGAACCTGAACGTGCACAAGGGCGACTTCGCGGCCGTCGGCGCGGCCAAGCTGGCCGTCATCGACAGCGCCTCGTACTACGTCGTCGGCTATTTCGAAGAGACCAAGCTGGGCATGCTGGCGCAGGACGACAAGGCGGAAATGAATCTGATGAGCGGCGGCACCCTGCACGGCCACATCGAAAGCATCGCGCGCGGCATCACCGACCGCGACGCCGCCACGGGCCGCGAACTGCTGGCCGACGTCAACCCCACCTTCAACTGGGTGCGCCTGGCGCAGCGCGTGCCCGTGCGCATCCACATCGACGAGCAGCCGAAGGGACAATTGCTGGTGGCCGGCACCACCTGCACCGTGGTGATCACGCCGCATTCGGCGCCGGCGCCGAAACCAGCGGCCGCGCACCCGGCATGAGCCGCGGCGGCGCCGGGCGCCTGGCGGAAATCGCGCTGTTCCTCGACGCCGCGGCGCTGGGCAGTTTTTCCGCGGCCGGCCGCAAGCACGGCCTGTCGCCGGCCGCCGCCAGCGCCGCCATCGCGCGCCTGGAAACGGCGCTGGGCGCCACCCTGTTCGAACGCACCACGCGCCAGCTGCGCCTGACGCAAGAAGGCCTGCACTACCGCCGCTACAGCGAACAGGCGCTCGACTTGCTGGCGCAGGCCGAAGACGGCTTGCACGCGGGCGGCGACGCCGTGCGCGGCATGGTGCGCATCTCGGCGCCGTCCGACATCGGCCGCCAGCTGCTGCTGCCCATGCTCGACCGCTTTGCCGCGCTGCACCCGCAGGTGCGCCATGCGCTGACCCTGACGGACGCCACGGCCAACCTGGTGCAGGACGACGTCGACCTGGCCATCCGCTACGGCGAGCTGCCCGACAGCGACATGGTGGCGCGCCTGCTGCACCCGGGCCGGCGCGTCGTGTGCGTGGCGCCCGCGCTGGCCGCCAGGCTCGGCGTGCCGGCCGCGCCGCGCGACCTGGCGTCGCTGCCCACCCTCGTGCTCACGGCCGGCGACGGCGCGCCGCAGGAATGGCGCTACCGCGAAAACGGCAAGCGCCACGGCTTGCGCCCGCAGGGGGACTGGCACAGCAACGACGGCGAAATCATCCGCCGCTGGGCCGTGGCCGGCCATGGCTATGCCTACAAATCGCTGCTCGACATCGGCGACGACCTGCGCGCGGGGCGCTTGCAGACGGTGCTCGACGAATATTTTGCCGACAGCGTGCCCCTGAACCTGCTGTACCGGCGCAGCCGCTTCCAGCCGCCGCGCGTCACGCTGCTGGCCGACTTCCTGCTGCGACAGTTCGCCGCGCTGCCGGCGCAGCCCTAGCGGGACGCCATCACGGCGCCAGCACGCCCAGCTGGCGCAGCAGGGTCAGATTGTCTTCCAGGTGCCAGTTGTCGCTGATGCGCCCCTGCCCATTCACGCGGTACAGGTCGAACGCATGGAAATCGATGGCTTGCCCCTGGCCGCGCAGCTCGCCCTGCGGCGTGGGGAAGACGCCAGTGAAGCGGCCCGTGAAATGCAGGCGCAGGCTGACCCGGTCGCCGGCCACCAGCATCTGCTCGATGGCGACCTTCAAATCCGGCACGGCCGCATGGAACACTTGCGACGCCTGCAGCGGGCCGGCCAGTCCCTGCGGCCGGCCGGCGGGCAAACTGCGGTCGATGAAATCGTCGGCCAGCGCCAGCCGCGCCAGGGCCGGGTCGCCGCTTTGCCAGAACGCGGCGTAGCGGCGCGCGGCCAGCGCCGTTTCATCCGTGGCGGTGGCGCCGGACAGCTGGGCCGGCATGGGCAAATCCATGGCCGCATGGGCTGGCACGGCGGCCAGCAGCGACAGGGCCAGGATGGCGGGGGCAACAACGGAGGCGGAAGCAGATACGGGCATGATGAATCCAGGTTGGTTGATCGGCGTGCACATGACACCCCGCCATTCTGGACTCGCTTGTCCTGCTTGATAATTGGTCCCGCGCTTGAATCAATTACTTGTAGCAGTTGAAGATCAGCGCCCGCCCGCCACGTCGAGGATGCCGCCCGTGACATAGCTGGCACCCGGTCCCAGCAGGTACAAAATCGCATCGGCGATTTCTTCGGGCTGGCCGCCCCGCTGCATCGGCACGCCGGGCGCCAGACGCGTCACCCTGCCCGGTTCGCCGCCCGACGCGTGGATCTCCGTATAGATGATGCCGGGCCGCACGCCATTGACGCGGATGCCCTCGGCCGCCACTTCCTTCGCCAGGCCCAGGGTCAGGGTATCGACGGCGCCTTTCGAAGCCGCGTAATCGATGTATTCGTCCGGAGAGCCGAGGCGCGCCGCCGCCGACGACACGTTCACGATGCGCCCGCCCTGCCCGCCATGGGCCGTCGACATGCGCCGCACGGCTTGCTGGCAGCACAGGAAATAACTGATCACGTTGGTGCGCAGCACGCGCTCCAAGCGCTGCACGGACATGTCGGCGAGCCGGCATTTCTGCTCCAGCACGCCCACATTGTTGACCAGCGCCGTCAAGTTTCCCAGGCGCGCGTCGACTTCCGCAAACAGGCGCGCCACGTCCGCTTCATCGCTGGCGTCGGCCTGCACGGCGATGGCCTCGCCCCCGTCGGCCACGATGCGCGCGCACAGCGCGTCGGCCGCCTGCGCGTCGCGCACATAGTTGATGCACACGGCATAGCCCTGGCGCGCCGCCAGCAGCGCCGTCGCCGCGCCGATGCCGCGGCTGCTGCCCGTAATCAAGATCACTTCTTTCATTGTCCCTCCTGAATAGTGGTGGCTTCATCATACGCGGACGAAAAAAAACCCGCGCGCGGCGGGTTTTTCCTACTAACACATTCAATTTCGGAAATGCGTCATGGCGTAAGTGAGGTGCTGCCACCAGTGTTCGCGCGTCCGCACGGACGCCAGGCATTTCGCATCGACCTCGTTCTTGAACGCGGGGTCCACGCACGCCTTGGTCACCAGCGCATTGCGCTGATTTTCCACGTTGACGATGGCAATCGCCAGCCAGGCCACGAGGGCCACGGCCAGTACGCACAAAGTCCAGGGCAGCTGTTTCATGGTGATCTCCAGTGTTACTTCTTCGCCGGCGCGGGAGCGCGCTCTTTCAGCACGCGCGCCACCAGTTCATCCATCACGCGCAGGGTCGCCGCCTGGGTCTGCGGCTCGGACTGGCCAGGACGCGACAACTGCGCCGGCGACGTGACGAAGCGGCCATCGATGACGATGGTCGGGGCGCTGTCGATCTTGCTGGCGGCGATCAGCTGCTCGTTGCGTTTCAGCTTGGTCTGCACGCCGAAGGAATTGAACATGTCCAGGTATTTGGCCTTGTCGATGCCATTCTTGACCAGCAGGTCGAGGATGGCGTCATCGCGGTTCAGGCGGTTGCGCTCGACGTGGATGGCGCGGAAGATCTTGTCGTGGAACTGGTCCAGCTGGCCCATCGCTTCCAGGGTGGCATAGGCGTGCGCCTGCGGGTCTTTCGGGCCGGTGGCAGCCAGGTGGACGCGGCGGAAGGCGATCTTGTCGCCCTGCTTCTTGACCCAGTCGTGCATCAGCGGATCGAGCGCGTAGCAATGCGGGCACGAATACATGAAGTACTCGACCACTTCCACCTTCTTGCCCGTGTCCGTACGCACTGGCGTCGTGAGCGTGGTAAAGCCGGTATCGGCCGCCATGGCGCCGCCGGTGGCCGCCACCAGGGTGACGGCGGCAAGCAGGGGACGCAAGAAACGCAGAAAACGCATATAAATCCTTCATCATAAGTGGTCGTGAACGGGGCGAGATTACCACTTTTTGCGCCGGGCGATGAGGCCCGGCCGGAAAAAAAGCGCTTTTATCCGCTCCGTTTGCGCCCGCTTAAGCCGCATTTAAGCCCTGGCGCGACCCTGCCTCAGAAATGGTAGCGCGCCGACACGCGCAGCTGGCGCGCATCGTTGAGGTAGATGCTGGAGCGGCAGCCCGGCGCATCGCCGTAATGGCGGCGGTCCGTCAGGTTGCTGCCAGCCAGTTCCAGCTCCCAGGCGCCCAGCTTGCGCGCATAGCGTCCGTCCACGGTGGCAAACGCAGGCACTTGCGCCAGGCAGCTGCTGGCGAAATCGGGGCCATAGCGCAGGGCGCGCAGCCATTGCACGCCGACGTCGGCACTGGCGCCGCCCTGCCCCGTCCAGTACAGGCGCAGGCTGGCCAGGGTCTTGGGCACGAGGGCGATGTCCGGGCCGTCGTAGGCGTAATCGTCATAGCGCGCATGCACTTGCCGCAATTGTCCGTCGAGGCGCCAGCCGCGCGCCAGCGCCATGCTGGCCTCGATGGCGATACCGTCGCGGCGCGAGGGATCGAGGTTGCCCGCAAAGCCCAGCTGGCCCAGGCTCTGGTCGAAGACGATCTGGTTGCTCAGGCGCTCGCTGAACACGCGCACGGAAGCGCTGCGCGCCGCGTCGCCAAAGGTCGCGCCCACTTCCATTTCGCGCCGCAGCTGTCCCGCCAGGGGGCGGTAGCCGGCGCGGGTATAGCCGTCGTCGTCGATGCGGTAGCTGCGCGCGGCCTTGGCGTACACGCTCAGCTGCGGGCGCAGCTGCAGGCTGCCCTGCACGTCCCAGGCATTCTGGTTTTCCCAGTCGCTGCCGCCGGCGGGCATGTCGGCCGGATCGAGCTGGAACTGTTCATGCCGCAGTCCCAGCAGCACGCGCGGCGCGTACGGGCCGCCGAAGGCCAGCTCTTCGCGCAGCAGCAGCGCGCGCGAGTACTGGCGGCGCTGCGCATCGCCATCGCGGCCCGAGCGCCGCTGCCACTGCATCAGGTCCAGGCCCACTTCCGTATCCGTGCCCACGCCGCCCACCTTGCCGTAGTGGCGCAGGCGGGGCGCGAGTTGCCGGCGCCGGCTGCTGTACGTCGATACGCTGCTGCCGTCCTCGCCCGCATAGTGGGCCGTGGCGCGTTTTTCCCGCTGCGACAGTTCCACGCCCAGCTCGAACTTGCCCACATAGCGCTGCACGAAGGCGCTGCCGCGCCGCACCTCATAGCGGTACAGGTCTTCCGGACGGGCCGCCAGCAAGGCCAGGAACGGCGCCTCGGGCGCGGGGTAGCGCGTGTCCTGCTTCAGCTGGTCGGCGCTGAAACCGAAGCGCCCCTCGCGCGCCTTCCATTCCGCGCCGCCATTGAAGCCATGCTGGTGAAACACGCTGCCATCGCGGTAATTGCCATTGCGCAGCCCGTCGATGGCCGCGTCGAGCGACATGCCGCCCTGGTCGCGCGACAGGGCGCCGCGCACGCTGTGCTGGCCACCCTGTCCCAGTTCGGCGGACCAGGCGCCATGCGTGACGCCGGGCGCGCCGGCATCGGCGCCTTCCTGCGCACACGCCGGCATGGCCAGGGCGCACAACAGCAAGGTGCGCGTGGCAATGGTCAGGGCGGAAGGGGCAGGCATCATGGCGGAAAGCTGGGTGCGCTACCGGGGCGCGCACGCACGGTAGTAGGGAGGATCGCAAAAGCGAATCATTATACGCACGGCGCACGGCGCCGCAACAGCCAGCGGGACCGCTTGCGGAATTCATTGCTAATTTGTAATTTTTACAGGTATATTAACGGAGCGCCCGGCGATCCTGGACGCGGCCGACTGCATTTGAAAATCATCAATAAGAAGTCACAGTGGGAGTCACGCATGGATAGTCGTAGCACACCGCGCCGCGGTATTTCCTCCATCCCGGGCAAGCTCAAGGCCCTCTCCATCGCCGCCCTGCTGCTGGCCGGCCTCGCCCTGCAAGCCGACCTGTTCGCCCAGCCCGACAAGGGCAAGCCTGCCGGCGCGGCGATGCCGCCGGCACCGTCCTCCGACGGCATCGCCCTGGCGTCGCCGCATGCCTCCGCCGTCACCACGCCCAGCGCCAGCAACGCCTGGGGCGGCGCACGCACGGGCGCGCAAGCGACCCTGTCGGACCGCGTGGTCGACTACCAGATCGAAGCGACGCTCGATCCCGTCAGGCACACGATAGACGGCCGGCAGAAACTGCGCTGGCGCAACCGCAGCGCGCAAGCCGTCGGCAGCGTGTACCTGCACCTGTACCTGAATGCGTTCGAGGGCGAGCATTCGACTTTCTTTACCGAGAAGCGCAAGCTCGATACGAGCTTTCGTTCGGGCGTCGGCACGCGCGACGGCGAATGGGGCTACATCGAACTGCACAGCATGACGCAGAACGGCGCCACGGCGCCCTGGCATGTCGTCCAGCCCGACAACGGCCCGGCCACCGACCGCACCGTCGTGCGCGTCGACTTGCCGCAAGCGGTCGCGCCGGGCGCCGAGACGACGCTCGACATCCGCTTCTTCGACCAGCTGCCGCGCGTCATCGCGCGCACCGGCTATTTCGGCAGCTTCCACCTGGTGGGCCAGTGGTTCCCCAAGATCGCCGTTCTCGAACTGCCCGGCGAACGGGGCGCCACCGCGCCGCGCTGGAACGCCCATGAATTCCACCTCAATTCGGAGTTCTACGCCGACTTCGGCCACTACGACGTGAAGCTGACCGTGCCCAAGGAATATACGGTAGGCGCCACGGGCGAGCTGCAGGGTGCGCCGCAGGAAAAGGACGGCATGCTCACGCACCATTATGTGCAGGGCGACGTGCATGATTTCGCCTGGACGGCCGACAAGCGCAGCGCGCAGCCATTGATCGGC
Organism: Janthinobacterium sp. OK676; assembly: GCF_900103595.1. Taxonomy (NCBI): domain Bacteria; kingdom Pseudomonadati; phylum Pseudomonadota; class Betaproteobacteria; order Burkholderiales; family Oxalobacteraceae; genus Janthinobacterium; species Janthinobacterium sp. OK676. The sequence continues at coordinate 145,941 of NZ_FNHA01000008.1, read as the reverse complement.
AGCTGGAACGGCCCTGGCAGCCCGCCCGTGGCCATCAAGGTGCTGTACCCGCCCGAGTACGCGTCGAACGCGGCGCCCGCGCTGCAGGCGGCCAAGGATGCGCTCACGTATTTTTCGCGCACCCTGGGCCCGTATCCGTACAAGACCCTGACGGTGGTGATTCCGCCATTTAATGCGGCCGAAGCGGGCGGCATGGAATACCCGACCTTCATCACGGCCTCGGCCTTCGCCAGCCTGCAGCCGAAGACCGCCGCCGAATTCGGCCTCGATTTCGTCACCATCCACGAATTCGGCCATGGCTATTTCTATGGCATCCTGGCCTCGAACGAGTTCGAGGAACCGATCCTCGACGAAGGCTTGAACGAGTACTGGGACCAGCGCATGCTGCGCGCACGCGGCCAGGACATCCACGCCACGACGCCCCTGCTCAAGCGCCTGGGCTTCGCTCCCGCCTTCAAGGTCTTCGAGGCCGAGCGCATGGCCGCGCCGCGCCAGGATGCGGCCGACCCGCTGGGCCAGAATGCGTGGGACCGCCTGCAGGGCGTGAGCCCCGTCTACAGCCGCACGGCCGTCACCCTGCGCGACCTGGAAGCGCGCATCGGCAGCGAGGCCATGGAGCGGGGCTTCAAGGCCTACTATGAACAGTGGAAATTCCGCCACCCCAGCGTGGCCGACTTGCGCGAAACGCTGGCTGAAGCGACGGGCCAGCGGCGCATCGTGGAACAGGTCTTCGCGCAGCAAGTCCATGCCAGCGCGAATATCGACGACCGCATCGGCAGCTTCGCCAGCGAAGAGCAGACGCCGCTGGCCGGCATGGCGCTGGTGAACGGCAAGCGCGTGGAGCGCACGCCCGACGCGCTGAAAAAGGAAGAGGACAAGGTGCGCGAAGCATGGGACAAGACGCACCCGGATGCCAAGCCCGGCACGGGCCCCTACCCCTATCTGACCAGCGTGGTGCTGCGCCGCCGCGGCGCGCCCGTGCCGCAGGTGCTGCTCGTGAAATTTGCCGACGGCACCTCCGAACGCGTGGTGTGGGACAACGACCAGCTGTGGCAGCGCTACACCTGGAGCAAGCCCGTGAAGGCCGTCTCGGCCGAACTCGATCCCGACCGCGTGCACTACCTCGACGTCAACAAGCTCGATGACAGCCGCACCCTGAAAGCCGACAAGTCCGCCGCGCGGCGCTGGAGCCTTGATATTGCCGCCGTCTTCCAATACCTCCTTTCCCTGATCGCCATCGTATGAGCGCCACTTCCACGACACGGGCCAGCGGCCTGACTTTCCTCACGCGCGCCGGCCGCGCCGCCCTGCAATGGCGCCTGCTGCTGCTGTGGCTCGGATTGCTGCTGATTCCCGCCATCGTCGCCGTCATTCCCGTCTGGCACACCTTGAGCGCCAGCCTCGATCACGCCGTGCATGCGGCGGCGCTGGCGCAGCAGCTCGACCTGATGACCGTGGCCGACCTGGCCGCCAATGCCGGCCGCAATGGCGCCGCCATCAGCCAGGCCGCCATCGCCGGCATCGTCCTGACCCTGCTGCTGTCGCCGCTGCTGAGCGGCCTGGTGGTGACGGCCGCGCGCGCGCCTGCGCCACCGCGCTTCGGTGCCCTGCTGACGGGCGCCTTCAGCGAATACGGGCGCATGTTGCGCATGCTGCTGTGGAGCATCGTCCCGCTGGGCCTGGCGCTGGCGATCGGCGCCGGTGCGCTGAAACTGGCCGACAAGCACGCGGCGGCAGCAGTCCTGGAAGCCGACGCCGACCTGGCGCGCCACCTGGCCCTGCTGTTCACGGGATTGCTGTTCCTGCTGGCCTGCGCCACGCTGGACGCGGGCCGCGCGGCGCTGGCCGTCGACCGTCGCCGCACGTCGGCCGTCAAGGCGTGGTGGCGGGGCCTGGGCATGCTGCGCCGGCGTCCGCTGGCCTGCCTGGCCATCTATCTGGCCATCACCTTGCTGGGGCTGGCCCTGTATGCGCTGCTGGGCGTGGCGCGCCTGAACCTGGCCGCCCCGGGCCCGCTGGCCATCGTGGCCGGCTTCCTGGCCACGCAGCTGGCGGTGCTGGTGCTGGCGTGGATGCGCAGCGCGCGCCTGTTCGCGCTGATCGACGTGAAGCGCTCAATCGCCTAGTCAGGCTCCCAGGCGCCCTTCATCGGCCAGGAAGTCGATGAAGGTGCGCACTTTCGAGGACAGGTAGCGGCGGCTCGTGTAGACGGCGTAGACGCTGCCGCCCGCCAGCGTGAAATCGTCGAACAGGCGCACCAGCCGCCCCGCCGCCAGGTCCGCATCCGTTTGCCACGACGGCAGCAAGGCGATGCCCATGCCGTCGAGCGCGGCCGCGTGCAGCAGGCTTTCGTTATTGCATTGCAGGACGGGCGAGAACTTCACCGTCTCGCGTCCCTGCGGCCCGTCGAAGGTCAATTCGTTGCCGTTCGACAGCAAGGAATAGCTGATCATGGCGTGCCGGACCAGGTCTTGCGGCGTCTGCGGCTGGCCCGCGCGCGCCAGGTAGGCGGGCGCGGCCACCAGGTGAAAGGCGATGTTGCCGATGGGCCGCGCGATCAGGGCCGGCGACGGCGCCTGGCTCACGCGCAGGGCCAGGTCGAAGCCCTCTTCCACCAGGTTGACGACCCTGCCGCTCAAGTCGATGTCGAACGTCACTTCCGGAAAGCGCTCGCGGTAGGCGACCAGGGTGCGCGTAAAAATGGCGTTGGCGAACCAGACGGGGGCGCTCAGGCGCAGCATGCCGCGCGGCACCACCGTCGTGCGGCCCACGGTCGCTTCCACCTCGTCGAGGTTGTCGAGCATGTCGCGGCACTGTTCGAAATACACCTTGCCGATTTCCGTCAGGCTCAGGTGGCGGCTGCTGCGGTTCAGCAGGCGCGCGCCCAGATGGCGCTCGAGGTGCATCACATGCTTGCTGACCATGGCCGGCGACAGGTCGAGGCGCTCGCTGGCGCGCACGAAGCTGTCCAGTTCCACCACGGCGCGAAATACGCGCATGCTGCGCAAGGTATCCATGACGGCCCAATCATCAACAAAATGGAAATGATATATCAATAATAGCGATCTTGATCAACTCATTGCGCATGACTATCATGGTGTCATCATCAGCCATTCCCACCAGGAGCCGCCATGCAAGAGCACACCTTCCCTACTTACTTCCTGTCGCACGGCGGCGGCCCTTGGCCGTTCATGAAAGACCAGTTCGGCGGCCGCTACGACGTGCTCGAAGCGTCGCTGCAGGATATCCCGCGCCAGATCGGCGCGCGTCCGAAAGCCGTGCTGGTCGTCACGGCGCACTGGGAAGGGCCGCAATTTCTCGTCTCGGCCAGCCCCCGGCCGGGCATGATCTACGATTACTCGGGCTTTCCGCCGCACACGTATCAAATCCAGTACCCGGCACCGGGCGCGCCGGACCTGGCGGCACAGGTAAAACAGTTGCTCGACGCTGCCGGCCATCCCGCGCGCCTCGACCACGAACGCGGTTTCGACCACGGCACCTTCAGCGCCCTGTTCCCCATTTACCCGCAGGCGGACATGCCGCTGGTGCAGCTGTCGCTGAAACACGGCTACGACCCGCTCACCCACGTCGAGGTGGGCCGCGCGCTGGCCGGCCTGCGCCGGCAAGGCGTGCAGATACTGGGCAGCGGCCTCAGTTACCATAACCTGCGCCAGTTCGGCCAGGCGGGCGCCGTCGCCTCGCACCAGTTCGACGCCTGGCTGCGCGCAACGATGGCCTTGCCGCCGAAACAAAGGTTGGAGCAGCTGCTGGCCTGGGACCGGGCACCGGGCGCGCGCCAGGCCCATCCGCAGGAAGACCATTTGCTGCCCCTGATGGTGGCGCTCGGTGCGGCCGAGCAGGAAGCGGCGCACGTGGCGTATCACGAGGAGGATTTTTTTGGAGCGCTGGCGGTGACGAGTTTTAGGTTTGGAGCGACTGGTGGAAATTAGCAACGAGCCGGGGTCAGACGGGGACGCCGAGTCCCTCAACACCGCTAACGGCTGGTTCAGCGCCAACGTCACCGGGGGTCTGACCCCAGAATTTTAAAAAGCCGCTAACAAGCGGCTTTTAGTTCATTACGTCCCGCGCTTGCCGCGCGCCGCGTTCTTCGCCTTCTCGGCAGCGATCTCCGCCGCCTTGGCCGCTTTTTCCGCCATCTCGGCCGCGTGCTGGGCCAGCAGGGCGGCGCGCGTGTCCGGCGTTTCCAGCGAGATGCGTCCGAGGATGCCGCTGCGGTAGTCGAGCAGCAGGGTGTGCGACGCTTTCTCGAAATCGTAGTCGCCGCCCTTGATGCGGAAGCCGCGCTTGGCGGCGATGCCTTCGACCACGCCGATGGCATCGACTTCGCCGACCTTGGTACCGTAGCGGGTTGCCAGCAAGTCAGGGTAGCGCTTGAGCAATTCCTCGGCCAGGAACACGGCCACTTCCTCTTCGATCAGCGCATTCGAGCCGATGGCGTGGCTGGCGGCCAGCATCAGGCCGTCGCTGGGGATGGCGATCTTCGGCCACAGCATGCCGGGCGTGTCGACGAGGATGGTGTTCTTGTCCAGGTACAGCTTTTGCTGCATTTTCGTCACGGCCGGCTCGTCGCCCACCTTGGCCACGCGCTTTTTCAGCAGTGCGTTCATCAGGGTCGACTTGCCCACGTTGGGGATGCCCATGATCATGATGCGCAGCGGCTTCGTCGGCACGCCGCGGTGCGGCGCCAGCGACTTGGCCAGCTCCGGGATGCGCGCCACGTCGCCCGGCTTCTTGGTCGTCATCGCATACGCGGTCACGCCTTCCTGGGCATTGAAGTACGCCACCCAGGCGGCCGTGGCGGCAGGATCGGCCAGATCGGTCTTGTTGAGGATTTTCAGGCAAGGGCGCTGGCGGAACAGGCGCAGCTCGTCCACCATGGGATTGCAGCTGGCTGCCGGCAGGCGCGCGTCCACCACTTCAATCACCAGATCGGTGTTCTCCATGGTTTCGGCCGCTTTCTTGCGGGCCGCGTTCATGTGTCCTGGGTACCATTGTATCGCCATGCTCTTGCTTTCAAAATCGTTCGGTCAATCCGCTATTTTACGTGGTTGCCGCCGCGACGTCCCATTTTCCGCCGCCAGCGCCAGCCGTGCGACGCGAACGAGACAATTGGTGATAATTTGGCAGTTACTCGAATGATAATATTCGCAGGCCGTCCAGTCTGGACCGGTTTCCCTATTGCACGCTCAACCTGGCACGCACTCCATGCATCTTCCCCGTCTTTGTCTCCTCGCCGCCCTTTCCACCTGCCTCTTGCCCGCCATGGCCCAGGAACAAGCGGCGGCGCCAGGCGATGCGGCGAACCAGGATATGCAGCAGATTGTCGACGTGCAAGGCACGCGCGATCCCGACCTGCGCCCCTACCGCACCATGCTCAAGGGACTCGACGCGTATGCCGACCATCAGCACCTGGCGCCGGACGCGCCGCTGCGCTTCATGCTGATCCCCGCCACGCCGAAGGCCAGGCTCGATGGCGTGACCTTGCACCTGTCGGCCGACAACCTGTCGATTCCCATACCGCTGGCGGCGGACGGCGGCTTCATCTTGACGCGCGACAAGACCGCCTATGATGCGAATGCCGACCTGGTCAGCAACAAGAAGCGCGCCACCCTGCGCTGGCGCGCCGACATCCATACGCCGGGCCTGCCCCCGAATGTGCGCCGCCTGGGCGACTTGCGCCTCGAATGCGAAATCCGCTGGGCCGTCGAGCAGGATGACTTGCCGTTCGTACGGCGCAACCTGTTCCGCCTGGCGGGCGGGCCGTGCCACTCGTCGCTGATCCACGTGCCGTATCCCGTGTTCCGCAAGCTGCTTGCCGTGCAGGCGCGCTCGGGCGAGCGCACGCTGGACATCCGCATCACGGAAGACCGCCAGCGCTACGTGCCGCCGCTGCACGACGCGAGCTGGGACGACAATACCTTGCTGACCATCACCTACGACGACGGCAACATGGCGCAAGCCGCCCCGGCGGCGGCACTGCGCCAGTGATACGCGCGCTGGAAGCCAGGTCAAATATTTCCACAAGGATTTTTTTATTTACTGAGAGTAATAAAAAAGTATGCTCTAATATCGCCTCTTAAATGAAAAGCAATTATTTTCCAGGCTGGCTCCCGCCAGGTGCAGGGAGATAGGTGATGGGGATAGCACGATATGACGATGGAACACACGGGCAAGGCGCCCAGGCGCTTGCCGCGCAATGACTGGAAGAAGGAATGCCGGCAATGGCAGGGGCAAGTGGCGCAGCTGGAAGAGCGCCTGAAACGCCAGAGCGCCGACAGCTATGGCTTGCAAATGCTGTATGACCAATTGGTCAATGAAATCAAGCACCACCGCGACATGTTGCAACTCGACAGTTTTGATGCGGATAAGTCATCGCTCGTCTACACGCAAGCCTGGCACCGCTTCATGGCTGGCGACGCGCTCGACTACCAGACCCACCGCCACACGCATTCCGGCAGCCGCCCCACCTTGCTGTAGTCAGAGTTCCGCCAGCGCCTTCACGTGCGCGGCCACGCTGCGGCCCAGCGACGACAGGTTATAGCCCCCTTCGAGGCAGCTGACGATGCGGCCCTTGCCATACTGCCTGGCCACAGCCATCATCTGCTGCGTCATCCACGTGTAGTCGGCCTCCACCAGGCCCATGCCGCCCACGTCGTCTTCGCGGTGGGCGTCGAAACCGGCGGAAATAAAAATCATCTGCGGCTGCTGGCGGTGCAGCGCGGGCAGCCAGTGGTCGAGCACCAGCTGGCGCACGGCGTCGCCCTTCGAGCGGGCCGGCACGGGCACGTTGACGCGCGTGTCCGTATACGATTCCACGTCGCTGTACGGATAAAACGGGTGCTGGAAGAAACTCACCATCAGGATGCGCGGATCGTGCGCAACGGACTCGGCCGTTCCATTGCCATGGTGCACGTCGAAGTCGACGATGGCGACCCGTTCGAGCCCGCGCACGTCGAGCGCATGCTTGGCGGCGATGGCGACATTATTGAACAGGCAAAAACCCATGGGCTCGCTGGGCCGCGCATGGTGGCCAGGCGGGCGGATCGCGCAAAAGGCGTTGCTGATCTCGCCATCGATGACGGCGTCCGTGGCCGCCACGGCCGAGCCGGCGGCCGCCAGCGCCGCGTCGTAGCTGTGCGCGTTGAGCAGGGTATCGCCGTCGAGCGGATAGTAGTCGCCCTCCTGCGGCACATTGTCGCGCACGAGGCCGATGGCCGTGGCGCTGTGGTTGCGCTCGATATCGGATAATTGCGCGCGCGCGCCGTCGCGGTGCTCGACCAGGTCGCTGATGTGCGCGAGGATCAGTTGATCATTGATGGCCTGCAAGCGGGCCGGCGATTCTGGGTGCCAGTCGCCCATTTCATGGCGCTGGCAATCGGGATGGGTATAAATGGCTGTGCTCATGCGCTGTACTGGTTACCTCTGTCTCTGTCCATTCTCCGGGAACACTGCATGGCATTCCTGTTCGCCCTGCGCGTTCTCGCATAAAATCACTGGCCGGTCTGTGCCGCCGTCGTTGCCACGCTAATCTACCACGTGCACGGCACGGGCGGGCGGCGCGGCTTGACCTGGCCAAAGCGATTGTAAATTAAATAATCCGACTTACTGTGATAGAAATAGCATGTTTTCGAAAATACACCAGGCCGCACAGCAGATCGGCGAAGTTCTCGTCGGCAAACACTTGCAGATCCGCCAGACCCTCGCCTGCGTGCTGGCCGGCGGCCACCTGCTGATCGAAGACGTGCCCGGCGTGGGCAAGACCACCCTGGCCCATGCGCTGGCCATCTCGCTGGGCCTGCAATGGAAGCGCCAGCAATTCACCAGCGACCTGCTGCCCGCCGACGTGGCCGGCATGAGCGTGTATGACCGGGGCAGCGCCAGCTTCGTGTTTCATCCCGGCCCCCTGTTCACGCAGGTGCTGCTGGCCGACGAGATCAACCGGGCCACGCCGAAGACGCAATCGGGCTTGCTCGAAGCGATGGAAGAGCGGCAAGTGACGCTCGACGGCGTCACGCACGCGCTGCCGCAGCCGTTTTTCGTCATCGCCACGCAGAACTGCGCGCACCAGCTGGGCACCTTCCCCCTGCCCGAATCGCAGCTCGACCGTTTTCTCATGTGCGTGACCTTGGGCTACCCCGATGCGGCCGCCGAACGGGCGCTGCTGCTGGGCGCCGACCGCCGCGCCATGCTGCACACCTTGCCGGCCGTCATGAATGGGGAAGAATTGCTGCAGGCACAAGCGGACCTGCGCGCCATCCACGCCTCGGCCGCCGTCGTCGACTACGTGCTGGCCCTCGTGCATGCAACCCGCGCGCCGGGCGTGTTTGCCGATGGCCTGAGCCCGCGCGCCGCGCTGGCCCTGCTGCAGGCGGCGCGCGCCTGGGCCGCCCTGGAAGGCCGCGACCACGTCACGCCCGACGATGTGCAAGCCGTGCTGTTGCCCGTCTGCGCCCACCGCCTGCATGCCGCGCAAGGGGCGACGGATAGCCGCAGCCTGCTGCAGCACATGCTGTTGAGTATCCCCGTCTGAGCGGCATGCGCTGGCGCAACATCCCATGGCTGCCGGCGCGCCCCTGGCTGGGCGCGCAGCGCGTGCACATCCGTCCCTCGGGCGCGGGCCTGGCGTTTGCCGCGCTGCTGCTGGCGCTGTGGATCGCCGCCGTCAATTACCGCCTGGGCCTGGGCTATGCGCTCACGTATTTCGCGACCGCCTGCGCCATCGCGGACATGCTGTTTGCCAGCCGCAACCTGGCGGGCCTGGCGCTGGCCGCCACGCCGGGCAAGCCCGTGTTCGCGGGTAGTCACGCCACGTTCACCTTGCGCCTGATCAACCGCAGCGCGCGCCCGCGCCATGCGATCCACGTGGCCATCAGCGGTTCGGCGGCAGCGCCCGGCCTGGCCGACATCGCCGCCCACGGGGAAACGGCCATCGATATCGTCGTGGCGGCGCCGCAGCGGGGATGGCTGATTGCCCCGGCCGTGCGCCTGTCCGGCAGTTTTCCGCTCGGTCTGTTCCTTGCCTGGTGCCACTGGCAGCCCGACACCCGCGTACTCGTGTATCCGCAACCCGAACACACGGCCCCGCCGCTGCCCTTGCCTGTCGGCACGGTGCAGCGGGCGTCCCAAGTACGGCAGCCACCTACGCAAGACGGCGCCCTGGAACTGGCCGGCGTGCGCGCCTACCAGCCAGGCGACCCATTGCACCGCCTGGCCTGGCGCCAGATCGCCCGCCATGATGGCGAGCATGTATTCAGCAAGCAATTCCAGCCTGCCGCCGAGGCACCGCAGGGCGCAGCCCGTGGCAGCATCATGCTCGAGCATGCGGCCCTGCACGCGCTGGCCCCGGAAGCGCGTCTGTCGCGCCTGGCCGCATGGGTGCTGCAGGCGGAACGCGCGGGCTTGCCATATGGCTTGCGCCTGGGCGCGCTGACCGTGGCGCCAGCCTTGGGTGCCAGCCACCGCGACGCCTGCCTGCGCGCGCTGGCCCTGCACGATTTGCCACAGGATGAGGCCATGGCATGAGGCAATGGCTGGCCAACTTGCCACGCGACAAGGCCGACATTCTGCTGCTGTTGCTGGCCGCCGCCATGGTGCTGGCGCCGCACGCGCTGCACCTGCCCCCGTGGCTGTCGGCCGCCGCTGCCGCCCTCCTGCTGTGGCGCGCCGTCATCACCGTGCGGGGCAAGCGCCAGCCGCAGCTGGCCGTGCTCGCGCCGCTGGCCTTGCTGGGCATCGCCGCCGTCTGCGCCAGCTACGGCACCGTGCTGGGACGCGATCCCGGCGTGGCCATGCTGGCCCTGCTGCTGGCCTTGAAATCGCTGGAAATGCATGGCCGGCGCGACATCTTCGTCGTTGTGTTCCTCAGTTTTTTCCTCCTGCTGGCAAATTTCTTCCATGCGCAAGGCATCCTCAGCGCCGCCTGGATGCTGGCCACCGTCATCGTCCTGCTGGCCGGCCTGCTGTCGGCCCAATACGGCACCTTCCAGCCCCGCCTGGCGCAAAGGCTGGGTTTGCTGGGACGCATGCTGGCGCTGGCCATCCCCCTGTCGGCCCTGATGTTTCTTGCCGTGCCGCGCGTCGACGGCCCCCTGTGGGGCACGGCACCGGAAGGCGCGCAGGCGCGCACGGGCTTGTCCGACAGCATGCAGCCGGGCGCCATCGCCTCGCTGGCCCTGTCAGGCGACCCCGTCTTCACGGCCCGTTTCAGCACGGCGATCCCGCCGCAAGACCAGCTGTACTGGCGCGGCGTCGTGCTGGGCGACTTCGACGGCGCCACCTGGACGCGCCGGGGCGCGAACGGGCGCGCGCCTGCCGGCGACAGCCGCATAGACATCGCGCTGGAAGGCCAGCCCAGTCACTACGAAGTGACCTTGCAAGCGAGCGGCCAGCGGCGCATCTTCGCGCTCGACGTGCCGCGCAGCATCGAACGCTTGGCCGGTAACCCGTACGTCGTGTCGTCCGCGCTGGAAGTGCTGACCATACAGCCCATTACTTCGACCGTGCGTTACCGCGTCAGTTCCCAGTCCCGCTACCGGCTGCAGGCAAACCTGTCGCCAGCACAGCAGCGGCCATGGCTGGCCTTGCCCGCTGGCAGCAACCCGCGCAGCGTGGCCTGGGCCCGCGCATTGCGCGGCCATGGCGCGCAGGCGCTGGCGCCCGCCGACGCCATCGCCGCCGTGCTTGGCCACTTCCGCCGCGCGCCGTTCCGCTACACCCTGCAGCCGCCGCTGCTGGGCAAGCATGGCGTCGACGACTTCCTGTTTGGCACGCAGGCGGGTTTTTGCGAACATTACGCGGGCAGCTTTGTCGTGCTGATGCGCGCCATGGGCATACCCGCGCGCGTCATCACGGGCTACCAGGGCGGTCTGCGCAACGCTATGGACAACAGCCTGGCCGTGCGCCAGTCCGACGCCCATGCCTGGAGCGAAGTGTGGCTGGCGGGCCGGGGCTGGGTGCGCGTCGATCCCACCGGCGCCGTCGCGCCCCTGCGCACGCAGCGCAACCTCGACGCCGCCCTGCCGCCGGCCACGTCGCCGCTGACGGCCTGGCGCGCCCTGGCCGGCCTCGACGGCGGCGCGCCCGGGGCGGTTGCCGCGTGGCGCCAGCAATGGCAACAGGCCGAGCACGCCTGGAGCAGCTGGGTGCTCGACACCACGCCGCAGCGCCAGCGCGCCATGCTCGACGGCTTGAAAAACGTACCGGCGACAAAGCTGGCAGTCGCTTGCGCCGTGCTGGCCCTGCTGTCCGCCATGGCGGGCGCACTGGTCTGGTGGCGGCAGGCGCGGCAAGGCGATCCGTTCGACGCCCTGTACGCGCGGTTTTGCCAGCAGCAGGCGCGGCGCGGTTACAGCCGTGCGCCGCACGAAGGCCCGCACGGTTATGCTGCCCGGTTGGCATCGGGCAAGACTACGCCCGAGATGCATGCCGCCATCGCACAGTTTCTGGCAATCTATGCCGCGATGAAGTATGGTAATGCCAGCCCAGACGAACAACTCCGCGCGCGGCGCCACTTGCGCCGCCTGTTAACCCAATGCCGATGAGACGCTCCTTGTTACCGATCAAAACCTCCGCCCTGTCCCTGCTCCTCTCCCTGCCCCTGTGCCTGCCCACCGCGCACGCTGGCGAAAACAGCAATATTTCCGCTGCCGACCGCGCCCGTGCCGTACGCGCGGCCAAGGCCCCGGCCACCAAGGCAACAATCAAGAAAGCAGCGGCGAAATTCGACTTCGAAGGCGAGTTTGTCGACTATGCCAACTGGAAAGAAGTACGCGCCTTCCTCGACGAGATGTCCGCCAAGCATGGCTTTAACCGCGCCGAACTCGATACCCTGATCGGCAAGGTGCGCTATGTGGACACGACGGTGCAACTGATGAAGCCGGCGCCGCCCGGCAAGCCGAAGAACTGGCAAGCGTACAGCGCCCGCTTCATCGAGCCGGTGCGCATCAATGCAGGCGTGAAATTCTGGGAAGAGAATGCGGAAGCGCTGGCGCGCGCCGAACGCGAATATGGCGTGCCGGCCGAGATCATCGTCGGCATCATCGGCGTGGAAACCGTGTATGGACGCAACACGGGCCGCTTCCGCGTGCTCGACGCGCTGACGACCCTGGCGTTTTCCTACCCGGAAAGCCCCACCCGTGCCGCGCGCATGGAATTTTTCAAGGGCGAACTGGAAAATGCGCTGCTGTTTGCACGCAAGGATGGCATCGATCCATTGACCCTGCTCGGCTCGTATGCGGGTGCCATCGGCCTGCCCCAGTTCATGCCCAGCAGCATCATGAAATATGCGGTGGACTTCGATGGCGATAGCCACATCGACCTGCGCAATTCCACGGCCGACGCCATCGGCAGCGTCGCGCATTTCCTCGTCGAGCACGGCTGGCGGCGCGATGACCCGGCCATCAGCACCTATCCCGTCACCGTCTCGGCCAGCCGCACGTGGGAAAAATTCATCGGCCAGGGCTTGCAAGCCAGGTACCGGCTGGGGGAATTGCAGGAAGCCGGCGTGAATGCCGGCCCGTCGACGCCCCAGAACATGTTGTTCGGCCTGATCGACTTGCAAAATGGTTCAGAAGCAACTGAGTATCACTTGGCAACCAATAACTTCTTTGCTATAACTCAGTACAACAGAAGTTATTTTTATGCCATGTCGGTGATCGACTTGGGCAAGGCGATTAGTCAAGTGCGCGCACGCTAACCGAAAGTCGGTGTAAAGTTATAATATTACTTGTAAGAAAGCGTAAGGGATGTTGAAGCTACCAGTAAACACGTCTATGGTAGAGCCGATAACATGTGCCAGCCTCGCTCGCCAGCCTTTGTGCGGCACGGAATGCAGTAATGGTTTTATACTTAACTTTTGTCAAAGTACAATTTTTGTTCTATCATAGAGCATAATAAAGAATAAATAGGTGTTGCAACTAGACAACACCGATTCTGTACAAAGCAAGATTATCGGGCTTTCCCGCCTGAAACTGAATCCTGTTGTACAATTGTGTATATATCATGAAAAACTGTATCCCGGATCGTACCGTGTGTGAATTCGTTCCTTTTAGTAAAGAATGAACATGAACGCAGCAAGAGCGAGCTCCGAGTGTTTTTTACTTTGCAGTGCAACTACAGAAGGAACAATAACATCATGACAAACCAAGTCGGCATTGATATGAACAGCGATTCGGACTCCGACGATCTGCTCCAGTACAACCCAAACAGACTGCTCGATACCCTGATCGAAAACCTGCGCCTGAAAAACGACGCAGCCTTGTCCCGCGCGCTGGAAGTAGCGCCACCGGTCATCAGCAAAATCCGCCACCACCGCCTGCCGGTCGGCGCATCGCTGCTGATCCGCATGCACGAAGTCAGCGATCTGAGCATCCGCGACCTGCGTTACCTGATGGGTGACCGTCGTAACAAATTCCGTATCAGCGACAAGCAATTCAAGCCAAAAGAAGGCGAAACGCCACAAGGCTGATCCTGCCAGTTTCGCAGGTTTTCCCTCCCCGCCATGGGGAGGGGGTATTTCCAGCAGTTCTCAGGCCGTTCTGGCCGACATTAAAACAATCAAGCAGGAAACACGCCGGTCGAGAGATAGCGGTCACCGCGGTCGCACACGACGAACACGATCGTTGCGTTTTCCACCGTCTGTGAAATGCGCAGCGCGATTTCGCACGCGCCGGCTGCCGAGATGCCGCAGAACAAGCCCTCTTCCGCCGCCAGGCTGCGCGCCATGCGCTCGGCCACGCCCTGGCTCACGTATTCCACCTGGTCGACGCGCGACTTGTCGTAGATTTTCGGCAAGTATGCTTCCGGCCACTTGCGGATGCCGGGAATCTGCGAACCTTCCTCGGGCTGGGCGCCGATGATCTGGATGGCGGGATTCTGTTCCTTCAAATAACGCGACACGCCCATGATGGTGCCCGTCGTGCCCATGGCGCTGACGAAATGCGTAACGCGCCCTTCCGTGTCGCGCCAGATTTCCGGTCCCGTGCTTTCATAGTGGGCGCGCGAATTGTCTTCGTTGGCGAACTGGTCGAGGATCACGCCGCGGCCATCCTTCTGCATCTGCTCGGCCAGGTCGCGCGCATATTCCATGCCGCCCGTCTTCGGCGTCAATAAAATGTCGGCGCCGTAGGCGGCCATGCTCTGGCGGCGCTCCACGCTGAGGTTGTCCGGCATCAGCAGCAGCATCTTGTAGCCGCGCAAGGCGGCGGCCATGGCCAGCGCGATGCCCGTATTGCCGCTGGTCGCCTCGATCAGGGTATCGCCCGGCTTGATGACGCCGCGCTCTTCAGCGCGCTTGAGCATGGACATGGCCGCGCGGTCCTTCACGGAGCCGGCCGGATTATTGCCTTCCAGCTTGCCCAGGATGACGTTGTTGCGCGCAAGCGCATCGGCGCCCGGCAAGCGCGTCAGCTGCACCAGCGGGGTATTGCCTATCGTATCTTCAAGTGTCTTGTAAGCCATCGTGTCTGTTTGAGTAGATTCAACAAAGACCCATTCTAATATGAGATGCTGGACGGCGTATCGCTGATCGGCGGCGGCATCCGGGCTTGCGTGCGCGTCCGGCTACGCCGCCCCATGCCGCATGGCGCCTGCCGCGCCGCCATTTCCGGGCGTGCACAAGGGGTATTGCGGCAGGCACACGCCGCATGCGCTAGACTCGTCACTGTTAGTTATTTTTGTTATTTGCTTATTCAGCCTCCGAACGGACTCGCCATGGCCAGCAGCACACCCGAATTCATTCCCGAAACAACGCAGGACGATCCCGTCCAGTTCGCCACGCTCGACTTGCACGGCCGCAGCCACCAGATCTCGCCCGTCTTCAACGGGCTCGAACTGCAGCGCTTGCAGCGCTATGGCACGCGCCATCACTTTGCCGATGGCGAAACGCTGTTCGAGGCGGGCAGCAGCAGCTTCGGCATGCTGGTGATACTGTCCGGACGGGTCAGCATCAAGCGCCACGAAGTCATGGGACAGGCGTCCGTGCTGCGCGAAGTGGGCGTCGGCCACTTCATTGCCGAGGTGGCGCAATTGTCGGGCCGCCCCACCCTCGTCAACGGCAGCGCCGTCGGTGACGTGGAATTGCTCGACATCAGTTCGGAATCCCTGCGCGCGCTGATCGTGGCCGAGGCGGAAATGGGTGAACGCATCGTGCGCGCCCTGATCCTGCGCCGCGTGGCGCTGATCGAATCGAATTCGGGCGGCCCCGTGCTGGTAGGGCCGCGCGGCAATGGCAACCTGTTCCACCTGCAAAGTTTTTTATCGAGCAATGGCCACCCGCACACGGTGCTCGATCCGGCCACCGATGCGGCCGCCGCCGCGCTGGCCGAACGCTATCAGCCCACGCCGCAGGAATGGCCGCTGGTCGTCTGCCCTGACGGCAAGATCATGAAAAATCCCGGCAATGCGGAACTGGGGCGCTGCCTGGGCATGCTGCCCGATTTGTCCGGCGACAAGATTTTCGACGTGCTGGTGGTGGGCGCCGGACCTGCCGGCCTGGCCACGGCCGTGTATGCGGCCTCCGAAGGGCTATCGGTCCTGGCGCTCGAGCAGCGCGCGTACGGCGGCCAGGCGGGCGCCAGCGCGCGCATCGAGAATTACCTGGGCTTTCCGACAGGCATCTCCGGCCGCGCCCTGGCGGGACGCGCCTACGTGCAGGCGCAAAAGTTTGGCGTGGAAATCGCCACCCCGGCCAGCGCCGCCAACTTGCTGTGCGACACGTGGCCCCTGCGCGTCAATCTGTGCGACGGCACGCAAGTGCGCGCCCGCACCGTGGTGCTATCGTGCGGCGCACGCTACCGCCGGCCCTCGCTGGCCAACCTGAAAACGTATGAGGGACGCGGCGTGTATTACTGGGCCTCGCCCATTGAAGCCAAGCTGTGCCGGCAGGAAGAAATCATCCTCGTTGGCGGCGGCAATTCGGCCGGCCAGGCGGCCGTGTTTCTATCCGGACACGCCGCCAAGGTCCACATGGTGATACGTGGCGAGGGACTGGCGGCCAGCATGTCGAGCTACCTGATCGAGCGCATCGCCGCCACGCCCAACATCACCTTGCACACGCACACGGAAATCATCGCCCTCGAAGGCGACGACGATGGCTTGACGGAGGTGCGCTGGCGCAACAACCAGACGGGCAAGGAGTGCGATTGCGCAGTGCGCCGCGTCTTCCTGTTTGTTGGCGCCGATCCGAACACGGACTGGCTGCACGACTGCGCCGTGGCCGTCGACGAACAGGGCTTCATCCGCACGGGCTTCGACGTCACGCGCGCCGAATGCCGCGCCCATGGCCACGGCCACACAATCTATCCACCGGACTTGCCGGACCGTGCCGCGCTGGAAACGAGCGTGCCGGGCGTATTCGCCATCGGCGACGTGCGGGCCGGCTCCACCAAGCGCGTGGCCGCCGCCGTCGGCGAAGGGGCTGCCGTCGTTTCCCAGATTCACGGCTTTCTTGCGCGCCAGCCCGTCAACAGTGCCTAACGCAAGGGCATGGGATACGTGGCCACGCTGGCATTGCCGTCGCGGTCGATGGCCTGGACGCCAAAGAAATAGTTGTCTTTCGACAGCTTGACCCTGGCTTCGGTAACATTGCCCACGTCTTGCGCGCCCTGCCACTGGTCCGCCGTCGTGGCGCGCCAGACGATGCGGTAGCCGGCCAGGTCCGGTTCCGTATTCGGCTGCCAGACCAGCGAGGTGGCGTTTTCCAGCTGGGCCGTGCGCACCTGCACACCGGCGGGCGCGGCCGGCGCCAGGGCCAGCGACGCGAGCGCCGCCGCATTCACGCGCGCCACTTTCGCCACGTAGTCATAATCGACGAATTGCGGCAAATCTCCATACTGCACGCCGTTTTCCACGCGCACGTCCTGGTGCTGATGGGCAAAATCCTCGTGCGGTTCCGTAAAGCGCAGGGCCGCATAGCCTTGCGCAAGGAAAGGCATATGGTCGCCGCCGCGCAGGTAGCGGTCGGCGCGCTGGATGACGTTGACCGTAAAGCCGGGCACATAGCGCTCGCCCACCTGCTTGACGTGGCGCGCCAGCTGGCGTGAAATCGAATCGTTTTCGCCGCCCGTCGCCACCAGGGCGCGCACGCCGTCGCTCATTTCCTTCACGGCGGGGATGCCTTCCGCAAACAGGCGCACCTGGCCGCCATCGACCGTGCCATCTTCCGCGCGCGAACTGCCGATGATGTCGTTGTTGAGCATGCCGGCGATGTTGAGCTTGTTCAACTTAGCCTGCTGTGCCCAATGGCCGGAACCCAATAGCCCCTGCTCCTCGGCCGCCACGGCCATGAAGACGATGGTGGCGTCGAAGCGGTGGCGCGCCATCGCGCAAGCCATCTCGATCACGGCCGCCGTACCGGACGCGTCGTCATTGGCGCCGGGCGCGTCGCCCTGCGCATCCATCACGTCGGTGGCGCGCGAATCATAATGACCGCTGACGACATAGATACGCCCGGCCGACTGCGGCTGGCTGCCCGGCAAGGTCGCCACCACGTTGACGATGTCCGTCGGCCGCGCAATGCGTTTCGACACGGGCGCGACATGGCTGTCGAACGCCACCTGCAACCGTCCGCCCGCCTGCGCGCCGCAGCGCTCCAGCTCGGCCTTGATCCAGCGCCGCGCCGCGCCGATGCCGCGCGTGTCGGACACGGTATCGGACATCGTGTGGCGCGTCTGGAAGCCCACGAGCTTGCGGACATGCGCCTCGATGCGCTGCGGCGAGATGTCGGCCACCACTTGCCTTATCTGCTGCTGCGCCGGGTCGGCGCCCGGCGCAGCCACCACACCCGCCGACAGCATGGCTGCCGTCATTGCCGTCAAAATCCGTCGCATGCCTGCGTCTCCCTATGCCTGATTGAACTGGCCATTCTCGCATTTTTTGACCCCAGGCAAGGATGTTCCCGGATGAAAATCGTGCACTATAGAAACTGCTACAATCGGCCGTTGCCATCCAGCTGAAAGACACCGCATGCGCCAGCCTCCCCTCCTCTCCGCACGCCGCAGCACGCGCGCGGCTCGCTGACGGTGCGCCGCATGCTCGTCAAATTGCTGCTGCTGGCCACCTTGTTTGCCGTGCTCAGCATTGCCGCCCTGTACAGCTACGGGCGTTTCGCCGAACGTTCGCTGGGCGCGCCCGGCACGGCCTTGCCCGTGGCAATCAATGCCACCCTGCTCGACC
Source organism: Janthinobacterium sp. OK676 (assembly GCF_900103595.1). Taxonomy (NCBI): domain Bacteria; kingdom Pseudomonadati; phylum Pseudomonadota; class Betaproteobacteria; order Burkholderiales; family Oxalobacteraceae; genus Janthinobacterium; species Janthinobacterium sp. OK676. Next base: position 127,749 of record NZ_FNHA01000008.1, on the reverse strand, counting down.
GCGTGCTGGCGCCGCAACTGGCGCAGCGCCCCGGCCACAGCGGCACGGCCCTGATCGACGACAATCTGGAAGCGTTCGCCCTGCGCGCCCTGAGCGCGCGCGAAGCGGGCCGCAGCCTCGACCTGCAATACTACATCTGGCACAACGACGTGACGGGACGCCTGCTGGTGCGCGAACTGCTGCGCGCGGCCGACCGCGGCGTGCGCGTGCGCGTGCTGCTCGACGATATCAACGCGCGCGGCCAGGACGCCGCCATCCTCGCCCTCGACAGCCACCCGCTGATCGACGTGCGCATCTTCAATCCGGGCCGCAACCGCGACGGCATCTGGATGCGCGCCGTGGAAATGGCCTTGCGCGCCGTCAGCCTGAACCGGCGCATGCACAACAAGGCCTGGATCGTCGACGGCCGGGTGGCCCTCGTCGGCGGGCGCAATATCGGCGATGAATATTTTGATGCTGCCGAACAGGTCAATTTCCAGGATGCCGACCTGCTGCTGGTGGGGCCCGCCGTGCGGCAGACGAGCGACATCTTCGACCGCTTCTGGAACAGCCGCGCCGTCATCCCCATCGTTGCCTTGCATGAGGGCAAGGACGCGGGCGCGGCTGAACTGCAGGCTGTGCGCGCCCGCCTCGACGCGCTCACGGGCGAACTGGGTGCCTCGCCCTACCTGCGGCAGCTGACCGATGCGGGCCAGTTGCAGGCCCACCTCGATGGCCGCTTGCGCCTGCACTGGAGCGAGCGAGTGCAAGTGCTGTCAGACCCGCCGGAAAAAGCCGCGCCCGTGGCCAGTTTGCAGCGCAGCGAACACTGGCTCATGCACAGCTTGCTGCCCCTGCTGACGGAAGCGCGCAAGGAAGCGCTGCTGACCTCCCCCTATTTTGTTCCCGGCACGGCGCTGACACACACCCTGGCCGACAAGGTAGCCGCCGGCGTCGAGGTCCAGGTGCTGACCAACTCGCTGGCCGCCACCGACGTGGCCCTCGTGCACGCGGGCTATGCGCGCTACCGCGAGGCGCTGCTGGGCGGCGGCGTCGGGCTGTTTGAATTGAAGACCCAGCACCGCAAACGCATCAGCCTGATGGGCTCGAGCCGCGCCAGCCTGCATACCAAGGCCGTGGTGGTGGACGGGGAACGGGGCTTCGTCGGCTCCTTCAACCTCGATCCCCGCTCAGCCCAGCTGAACACGGAAATGGGCGTGCTGTTCGACGACGCGGCGCTGGCGGCGGACATGCGCACGCTGTTCCAGCACTCGGTCTCGAGCGACACCAGTTACCGACTATTTCTCGACAACGGCGCCTTGCGCTGGTCCGACGCCACCGAAGTGCCCGCCAAAGTGTGGACGCAAGACCCGGAAACGGGCTTCTGGCGCCGCGCGCTGGTATCGGTGATGCGCTGGCTGCCGATCGAGTCGCAGCTGTAAGCGCCTAAAAAAAGGCTATGTCACCGTCAGATGTGGGAATGCCCCCAGTGTTGCCTTCAATAACGTTTCCGGCGAACGGATGCGCCTGGCATCGAGGATCCAGCGCCATCCCAGATAGTTCGGCAGATAGCGCGTCGCCACGCCGTGAAACGGCCCCAGCCATTGTCGTAATCGGCTGTGATACGCATTGACGTTCTGCACGTGGGCGGCGCCCTGCACGCGGATGCCGGCGCGCAAGTTGACGGCCTGATGACTGATGCCCGCTTCCCTCGCAAAAGCCCGGTAGGCGGCATGGCCATCGGTCACCAGCAGCACGTCCTTGTCGATGACAGGCAACAAACAGTGATGCAACTGCGCCTGCGTCAGCGCCCCTTTGCCCGTGACGAAATCGAGCGTCTGCCCCGTGCGGTCGCGCGCCACCAGGATGCAGACCTGTTCATTGGAAATGCCGCGCTTGTGGGCATGGCCGCCCCGGCGACGGGCCGGACGCGTCATTGTTCTGGCGCCCTTTTCCGATTCCAGCAGATACAGCTCGTCCGCTTCGGCGATGCCGTGCAGGCCGTGCGGCCGGTCCGTCCTTGCCAGCGATAAAAACCGGTGGCGCCAGCGAAAGGTGGTGTTGCGGTGCACGCCCAGCTGCAATGCCGCCTTGCGCACGGAATCCGATGCCAGCAGGCAATCGGCGTAGTCGAGCCACAGCGCCTTGTGGCGCAAGCGGGCCAGCGGCGTGCCGGTGAGCGCATTGAAGGTGTGCCCGCAGGGCACGCAGCGGTAGCGTTGCAGTCCGTGCGCATGGCCGTGCCGGTGTAAGTGGTCTGAATGGCAGGCGGGACAGGCCAATCGCGGCTGGGCCACACTTTCCAGCAGCGCGATGGTCGCGTCGTGTGGCGAGTTGCCATGCAGCAGGGCAATGCCTGCTTGCCGCTGACGTCGACTCAACCGGGCAAACTGCGCAATCAAGGTGATCCATTCGGCTGGCCGCATGATTGGCTCCCGCAGAGTGAGTATGCAGAGTCAGACAGCACGGCCACAGGAAGATTCCGGCATTTCCCCTATTTGCCGATGACAGAGCCAAAAAAACCCCGCGCGGCCGGTACCACGCGGGGTTTTCTTTTCGTGCTGCGCGGCACCACCACGCAACACGCCTTACAGCAACACGCTTATTTTTTCTCGGCTTCCGCCTTCTTCGCATCGGCGGCAGCCAGTTTTGCTTCCTTCTTCGCAGCAGCGGCGGCAGCCTTCGCTTCTTTCTTGGCGGCGGCAGCTTCCTTCTTCGCTTCAGCGACTGACTTCACAGGCGCGGCGCCATCGGCGGCGGCTGGAGCCGCAGGAGCGGCAGCCTTGGCGGCGGCGGCCTCTTTCTTGGCTGCAGCAGCAGCGGCCTTGGCTTCTTTCTTCGCAGCAGCAGCTTCTTTCTTCGTTTCAGCGGCTGTCTTGGCTGGCGCCGCAGCGGTGTCGGTCGCAGCAGCTGGCTTCGGTGCGGCTTCTTTCGCTGCAACTTCCTTCACAGCAGCTTCCTTTTTTGCCGGGGCGGCTTTCGCTGCCGGAGCGGGCGCCGCTGGCGCGCCGGACTTGGCCTGGCCATTCACTTGCAAGCCCGCTTCCGACAGTTTCACGGAGCTTTTCGGACCGATGCCCTTCACGCGGGTTTCGAAATCGGCCCAATCCTTGAAGGCGCCGCCCTTGGCGCGTTCATCGATGATGGCTTTCGATGTGACGGGGCCGATGCCCTTGACGCTGTCGAGTGCCGCCTGGTCCGCCTTGTTGACGTCGACCTGGGCAAAGGCAAAGCCCATCGTCGCGATCAGGGTGGCGATGGCCAGCAGTATTTTTTTGAACATGGATATCTCTCCGTGATGTGGTTTCAAGATGACTCGAACGCAAGGGAAGAGCAGCGCCTTAACGGCTTTAACGGCTGTGGCGTGATACGGTTGACAAGACGGGATAGCGGAAGGAGGGGAAGACCTGCGCCAGATCAAACGGACCGGCGCAGGTAGTAGCGCGTAGTTACTGCGGGAACAGCTCGTCGCGGGTGACGGTGGCCGTGCCCAGCTTGCCGACGACGATGCCACCGGCGCGGTTGGCCGTGCGCACGGCGTCGCCCAGGCCCATGCCGGCGCCCAGCATGGCCGCCATGGTGGCGATCACCGTGTCGCCGGCGCCCGAGACGTCGAACACTTCGCGCGCATCGGTCGGCATGTGCACCACCTCATCGGCCGTGTACAAGCTCATGCCCTCTTCCGAGCGCGTCAGCAGCAAGGCGTCCAGGCCCAGTTGCGCGCGCATCTGCTGCGCGCGTTCCGTCAATTGCTCTTCCGTGCTCCAGTTGCCGATCACGCGACGCAGTTCCGATTTATTCGGAGTGAGCACTGACGCTCCCGTATAGCGGCTGAAATCATCGCCTTTCGGGTCGACCATGACGATCTTGCCGGCGGCGCGGGCCGCCTTGATCATCTCGGCCACGTTCACCAGGCTGCCCTTGGCGTAGTCCGACAGGATCACCACATCGTAGTGCGGCAGCAGCGCATTGAATTGTGCCAGCTTGTCGCGCAAGACCGTATCGCTGGGCGCATCTTCGAAGTCGATGCGCAGCATCTGCTGCTGGCGACCGATCACGCGCAGCTTGATGATGGTGGAAATGGCCGCATCGCGCTGCAGATAGCTGTGGATGCCGCCGCCCTCGAGCAGCCGCTCGACCTGGCTGCCGGCCTCGTCGTCGCCGACCACGCCCAGCAAGCTCGTCTTCGCTCCCAGCGCGGCCGCATTACGCGCCACGTTGGCCGCGCCGCCCAGGCGCTCTTCGCGCTTCTCGATGCGCACGATGGGCACGGGCGCCTCCGGCGAAATACGGCTGACGTCGCCGAACCAGTAGCGGTCCAGCATCACATCGCCCACCACCAGCAGGCGTACCTGGGCCAACGCGGCCGGCGCCGTCAAGGCGACCACCTCCTGGGCGCTCATGCGCGCGTCAGGATCGAGCGACCGATCCCGTGGTATTCAATGCCGTTCTCGGCCATGACGGCCGGCTCGAAGAGGTTGCGCCCGTCAAAGATCACGGCCTGCTTCAGGCGCGCCTTGACCTGCTCGAAGTCGGGACTGCGGAAGGCTTTCCATTCGGTCACGATGACGAGTGCGTCGGCGTCCTGCAGCGCATCCTTCGAGCTGTCGGCAAAGCGCACCTTGGCCAATTGCTCCGGCGTCAAGTCCAGTTGCAACACGCGGCGCGCTTCGGTCATGGCGACGGGGTCGTACACGGCCACGGTGGCGCCGCGCGCCAGCAAGTCGGCCAGCAGCACGCGGGCCGACGCTTCGCGCATGTCGTCCGTATTCGGCTTGAAGGCCAGGCCCCATACGGCGAAATGCCGGCCCGTCAGGTCTTCGCCGAAGCGAGTGACCACTTTGCGGCCCAGCACCTGCTTCTGCTGGTCGTTGACGGCTTCGACGGCGCGCAGGATCAGCAATTCCTGGCCGTAGCCGCGCGCCGTGCGCTCGAGCGCCTGCACGTCTTTCGGGAAGCAGGAACCGCCATAGCCGCAGCCGGCGTACAGGAAGCTGTGGCCGATGCGCGGGTCGGAACCGATGCCGTGGCGCACGGCTTCGATGTCGACGCCCACCTTGTCGGCCAGGTTCGCCAGTTCATTCATGAACGAGATGCGCGTGGCCAGCATGGCGTTGGCCGCATATTTCGTGAATTCGGCCGAACGCACGTCCATCCAGTAAGTGCGCTCGTGATTGCGGTTGAACGGCGCGTACAGGCTTTTCAGCAACTCGCGCGCGCGTTCGCCTTCTGGCGTGGCGTCGACGCCGATGACGATGCGGTCCGGGCGCATGAAGTCTTCGACGGCCGCGCCTTCCTTGAGGAATTCCGGGTTCGACGCCACCGAGAACGTGGCGGTCACGCCGCGCGCGTCCAGTTCGCCCTGGATGGCGGCGCGCACTTTTTCGGCCGTGCCGACGGGCACGGTCGACTTGTCGACGATGACCTTGAAGTCCGTCATGTACTTGCCGATGCCGCGCGCGGCGGCCAGCACGTATTGCAGGTCGGCCGAACCGTCTTCGTCGGGCGGCGTGCCGACGGCGATGAATTGCATCACGCCGTGCGCGGCGGCTGCCTCGACGTCGGTGGAAAAGGTCATGCGGCCGGCGGCGCGGTTGCGCGCCACGACTTCTTCCAGGCCCGGCTCATGGATGGGAATGCCGCCGCTGTTGAGCAGTGCTACCTTCTGTGCGTCCAGGTCGAGGCAAAAAACGTCGTTGCCCAGCTCCGCCAGGCAGGCGCCGGTCACGAGGCCGACATAGCCCGTGCCGATAATGGTGATTTTCATGGTTGTGCCGTGTTTCTTAGATATGGATGGTACATACAAGTACACGCCACGTTGCGCGGGGCAAGGTGGCGTGTACGGTTAATTCATGACGTTGAGTTCTTCGGTGCGACGTGGAGGATATGTCTCCCACTTGTTGCAGCCAGGGCAGTGCCAGTAGAACTGGCGCGCCTTGAAGCCGCAGTGGCTGCACTGGTAGCGGGCCAGCTTCTGCGTGTAGCCGTGCACGAGGTTTTTCACCATCGACAGCTCCGACCAGATGGCGGCCGGCGCATCCATCATGCGCGCCTCCAGCAGTTTGTCGAGGCCCAGCAGGGTCGGCGTGCGGCGCAGCTCGGCGCTGACCAGCTGCTTGGCCGCTTCCACGCCGTCGAGTTCGATGACGGCCTTGAAGACGACTTCGATCAGGTCGATCGACGACGCTTCTTCCAGGTAGGAGCGCAGGAGGTTGACGCCTTCCTGTGGACGGCCCAGCTTGGTGTAGCCATCCATCAGGCGCTGCGCCACCAGGGCCACGTGCGGCACGCTTTGCTGCTCCACGCGGCGCCAGGTGGTCAGCGCGCCTTCCACGTCGCCACGCGCCAGCAGCACGTCGCCCGTCAGGATGGTGGCGCGCACGCTCTTGCGGTCCGTCTGCAGGGCTTTTTCCAGCAGCGGCATGGCGTCGTCCGGCTTCATGTGCACGAGGGCGTCATGCGCCAGCTCGCAATAGAACTGGGCGATTTCCTTCTGGCGCGCGCCGGCGCCCGACTCCTGCAAGCCCACTGCCGCTTCGATGGCGCGTGGCCACTCCTTTTCGCGCTGGTAGATTTCCAGCAGCGCGCGACGCGACTGGGCCGCATATTGCGTATCGACCAGGCTGTTGAAGGTTTCTTCGGCGCGGTCCAGCAAGCCCGCCTTCAGGTAATCCATGCCCAGCTCGTAGGCGGCATGGCCCTGCTGTTCCAGCGGCAAGTCCGGGCGCGCCAGCAAGTTCTGGTGCACGCGGATGGCGCGCTCCGTCTCGCCGCGGCGGCGGAACAGGTTGCCCAGCGCAAAGTGCATATCGGCCGATTCCGGGTCCAGCTTGACGACTTCGATGAAGGCGTCGATGGCCTTGTCGTGCTGCTCGTTGAGGAGGAAATTCAAGCCCTTGAAATAATTGCGCGGCAGGCTGCGCGATTCGGACACCAGTTGATGAATGTCCACACGCGCGGCGATCCAGCCCAGCGCGAAAAACACCGGGATACCCAAGAGCCACCAGAGTTCAAATTCCATGCGATTGTTTTTATTCGAGTAAGAGAGATAGGAGCGACGGCGCCGCTTACTGCGCGCTCACGCTGTCCGGTTGCGGCTGGACATTGCTGGCCACGCCAACGGTCTGCAGCGCGGCAATGGTGGTTTTTTGCTTGGTCGCTTCGCGGCGGTGACGGAACACGGTCGGCGTCAGGGCCAGTACGCCCAGGCTGGCGCCGGCGACAAAAAAGCCCAGCAGCATCAGGACCAGGGGACCGCGAATTTCATAATTGAGGAAAACATGCAGGTCGACAACCTGCGCATTCTTCAGCGCAAAACTGAAGAACAGGACGAAAAGAACACAGCCAACGATGGTGGAGATGATTTTCATCGATAGGTCCAGAAAGAACAAAAAAATGCCCGTGCCACATGGCACAAACGTAGAGTGCTGATCAAACCGTAGCGAGCGGCAGTGCAAAGCGCGACGCGCAGCAGGTTTGATTAGTGCTCTACGGCATATTAACAAAAAAAAGCGGCATCCAAGGACGCCGCTCTTTATTTCCGCCTTCCAGCAGACGATTAATCCTCGATAATCGGTTGCCCGACCATCGCGTCCACGCGCTCGCGCAACTGTTTGCCCGGTTTGAAGTGGGGCACCCGTTTTTCGGGAACCATCACCTTGTCGCCGGATTTCGGGTTGCGGCCGATGCGCGGGGGCCTGCTGTTCAGGGCAAAACTGCCAAAACCGCGGATCTCGATACGCTGACCGGTCGCCAGGGCGTTGGTCATCGCATCGAGAATGGTCTTGACGGCATACTCCGCATCTTTCGCCACCAGCTGAGAATAACGCTCAGCGAGGCGGTTGATCAGCTCGGACTTTGTCATCTGCCGTATCCGCAGTCTTAGTTCTTGTTATCGAACTTAGCTTTCAACAAGGCGCCCAGGCTGGTGGTGCCCGAAGCTGCGTTGTTGTCGGTAGCTGCCATCTTCTGCATGGCTTCCTGGGTTTCAACGTTGTCTTTCGCTTTGATCGACAGTTGGATACCACGGGCTTTGCGGTCGATGTTCAGCACCATTGCTTCAACGGTGTCGCCGACTTTCAGGTGCGTACCAGCATCTTCAACGCGGTCGCGCGAGATTTCGGAAGCGCGCAGGTAGCCTTCAACTTCTTCGGACAGTTGGATCACGGCGCCTTTAGGCTCAACCGATTTAACGGTACCGGTTACCAGCGAGCCTTTGTCGTTCATGGCTGCGAAGTTGTTGAATGGGTCACCTTCCAGTTGCTTGACGCCCAGGGAAACGCGCTCGCGCTCAACGTCGATGGCCAGAACGATGGCTTCCAGTTCGTCACCTTTCTTGAAGCGACGCACGGCTTCTTCGCCGGTTTCGGTCCAGGACAGGTCGGACAGGTGCACCAGACCGTCGATGTTGCCGGCCAGGCCGATGAACACGCCGAAGTCGGTGATCGATTTGATCGCGCCGCGGACTTTATCGCCCTTCTTGTGGGTCACGCCAAAGTCATCCCATGGGTTGGCTTTGCACTGTTTCATACCCAGCGAGATACGACGACGCTCTTCGTCGATTTCCAGAACCATCACTTCTACTTCGTCGCCCAGTTGGACAACTTTGTTAGGAGCAACGTTTTTGTTCGTCCAGTCCATTTCGGAAACGTGTACCAGACCTTCGATACCCTGTTCCACTTCAACGAACGCGCCGTAGTCGGTCAGGTTCGTTACTTTACCGAACAGACGGGTGCTTTGTGGGTAACGACGGGACAGACCGGTCCAAGGATCGTCGCCCAGTTGTTTCACGCCCAGCGAAACACGGTTTTTCTCTTGATCGTATTTCAGGACTTTGGCGGTGATTTCCTGGCCAACCGTCAACACTTCCGACGGGTGACGTACACGGCGCCATGCCAGGTCGGTGATGTGCAGCAGGCCATCGATACCGCCCAGATCCACGAACGCGCCGTAGTCGGTGATATTTTTGACGACGCCGGTCACGACCGTGCCTTCTTTCAGCGTTTCCATCAGTTTCTGACGCTCTTCGCCCATCGAAGCTTCGATGACGGCGCGGCGGGACAGAACCACGTTGTTACGCTTGCGATCCAGCTTGATCACTTTGAATTCGAGGGTTTTGCCTTCGAATGGGGTCGTGTCTTTGACAGGACGGGTATCAACCAGCGAGCCCGGCAGGAATGCGCGGATGCCGTTGGTCAACACGGTCAGACCGCCTTTGACTTTACCATTGACGGTACCGACGACGATTTCGCCCGATTCCATCGCTTTTTCCAGAGCCAGCCACGAAGCCAGACGCTTGGCTTTATCGCGCGACAGGATGGTATCGCCGAAACCGTTTTCCAGCGATTCGATCGCCACGGAAACGAAGTCACCAACTTTGACTTCCAGTTCGCCGTGGTCGTTCTTGAATTCTTCGACAGGGATGAATGCTTCGGATTTGAGGCCAGCGTTCACGATCACGAAATTGTGGTCGAGGCGCACGACTTCAGCGGAAATAACTTCGCCGGAGCGCATATCTTGACGCGACAACGATTCCTCGAAGAGCGCAGCAAAACTTTCCATACCGGTAGATTCGTTAGTTGTAACAGTAGACATAGGGTTCACACAGGTTATCCAGCAGAGATCGCACGATGCGACTTAAACTGGGTTAGGTTTTTGACACACCCGGACAGGCCAGGAGCCGTCAACGGGCACCACATAGCACAACAACACGCTATTTTGCTGCAGCTGCATACCATTTCAACACGGTTTCAACGGCAACATCTGCCGTCATTTCCGACGTATCGAGGACATGCGCCCCTTCCGCGGGGACCAGCGGCGCAATCGCACGGTGAGTATCACGTTCGTCCCGCGCCTGCAAATCCATCAGAAGGTCTTCCATATTAGCAGAAAAACCCTTGTCTATCAATTGCTTGTAGCGCCGTTGCGCGCGCGCCTCGACGCTGGCCGTCAGGAACACCTTCAACTGGGCGTGCGGGAAGATCACCGTGCCCATGTCGCGCCCGTCGGCCACCAGGCCCGGCGTCTTGCGAAAGCCCAGCTGCAAGCTGATCAGCGCCTGGCGTACCGTTGGCAACACGGCAATCTTCGACGCCGTATTGCCCACCTCTTCGGCACGGATCTGCTCGGTGACGTTTTCCTGCGCCAGCAGGATCTCGCCATTGGCAAAGTGGCAAGGCAAGTGTTCGGCCAGCTTGGCCAGCGCGTGCTCGTCGCGCAGATCCGTGCCGCGGCGCAGCGCGCTCAAGGCCGTCAGGCGGTACAGCGCGCCCGAGTCCAGGTAATGAAAGCCCAGCTTGTCGGCCACGCGGTGCGCCACCGTGCCCTTGCCGGAAGCGGTGGGGCCGTCGATGGCGATGACTGGGATGTGGGAGGTCGGCATTATTTTGTCACTTTTTAAAAAACTAAACCCCAAGACAAGAGCTGGGGTCAGTCCTGGCGGATCGGAATGCCTTCCATTGGAAGGCATTCCCCCTGCGGGTCTGACCCCAAATTTGCCTTCGGTTAAATAAGACTGTCTTTGGCAATCCCCGCGAACGCGGCGAAATACTCGGGGAAAGTCTTGGCCACGCATTTCGGATCGTTGATGCGCATCTCGTTGCCGCGGCGCGCGGCGCCGTCCAGCGAGGCCAGCGAGAAGCACATGGCCATGCGGTGGTCGTCGTACGTGTCGATGGTGGCGGCGGCGATTTCCGCCGGCGGCGTCACGCGCAGGTAGTCGGCGCCCTCTTCCACTTCGGCACCGAGTTTGCGCAATTCCGTCGCCATGGCCGTCAGGCGGTCCGTTTCCTTCACCCTCCAGCTGGCGATATTGCGCAAAGTGCTGGTGCCATCCGCGTACAGGGCGGCGACGGCGATCGTCATGGCCGCGTCGGGAATGTGGTTGAAATCCATGTCGACGGCCGTCAAGACGCCGTTCGAGCGTGCCTCGATCCAGTTCTCGCCCATGGTGATGGTCGCGCCCATCTGCTGCAAGGCTTCGACGAAGCGCACGTCGCCCTGGATGCTGTCGCGTCCCACGCCTTCCACGCGCACGGGACCGCCGCCGATGGCGCCGGCCGCCAGGAAGTACGAAGCCGACGACGCATCGCCTTCCACGTGGATCGTGCCCGGGCTTTGATATTGCTGGCCCGGCTGCACGGTGAACGACTGCCAGCCGTCATGCTCGACCGTCACGCCGAAACGGCGCATCAGGTTCAGGGTGATCTCGATGTACGGCTTCGAAATCAGCTCGCCCGTGACGTCGATGGTGACCGCATGGTCGCGCGCCATCAGCGGCGCGACCATCAGCAAGGCCGTCAGGAACTGGCTCGACACGTTGCCGCGCACGGCGATGCGCTGCGCGTGGATGTGGCCGCGGCGGATGCGCAGCGGCGGGAAGCCGTGCTCGCCCGTGTATTCGATCTGCGTGCCGACGGCGTTCAGCGCGTCGACCAGGTCGCCGATGGGGCGCTCGTGCATGCGCGACACGCCATGCAGGGTGTAGTCGCCGCCGATCACGGCCAGGGCCGCCGTCAGCGGACGGATGGCCGTGCCGGCATTGCCCATGAACAGGTCCGCTTCGTGGTGCGGGAACACGCCGCCGCAGCCTTCCACGTGGTGCACCTGGTGGGCCGTGGCCGGATCGCCCGTCAATTCATCCTGCGTCCACTTGACGCCCAGCGACGTCAAGGCCGTCAGCATGACGAAGGTGTCGTCGGAGGCGAGCAGGTCGATGATCTTCGTCGTGCCCTTGGCCAGCGCGGCCAGCAGCAGCACGCGGTTGGAAATGCTTTTCGAGCCGGGCAGGCGCACCGTGCCCTGGGCGTGCATCACCGGCTTCAGATCGATGTGGTGGGGGTAGTGCTTGGTCTGGGTCATGCTGGAATCCTTGAGTATTTATCGTGTGGGCGCGGCCGGCGTTTCCGCCGTTTCGATCGCCTCTATCCATTGCTGCCGCGCGTGCTGGGCGTTCGCATACACGCCCTCGATGGCGGCGCCGTCGTGTGCGGCCAGGTGGGCGCGCAAGGTCGTCAACTGCGCCAGGTAGGCGTCCAGTTCGTGCAGCAGCGCCGGCTGGTTGGCCAGGCTGATGTCGCGCCACATTTCCGGCGATGAGCCGGCGATGCGCGTAAAGTCGCGAAAGCCGCTGGCCGCGTATTGGAACAGCAGACCCGCGTGCGCTTTGTTGGCGATGTCGTCGACCAGCGCAAAGGCCAGCAGATGCGGCAGATGGCTGACGGCGGCAAACACCTTGTCATGCTCTTCGGGGCTCAAAGTGTGCAGGATGGCGCCGCAGGCGCGCCAGGCGGCCGCCACCCGCTCCACATCCGCCGCGGCGTTTTCCGCCAGCGGCGTGAGCACCACTTTCTTGCCCTGATACAGGTCGATGATGGCGGCGTCGGGACCGTTCGTCTCGCGCCCCGCGATCGGGTGGCCCGGCACGAATTGTCCGACTTTTCCGCCGAGCGCCGCGCGCGCGGCCGCCACCACGTCGCTTTTCGTGCTGCCCGCATCGGTGACGACAGTAGCAGGCTGCAGGTGCGGCGCGATGGATGCCAGGATGGCGCCCGTTTGCGCCACGGGCGCGGCCAGCAGCACCAGGTCGGCGCCATGCAAGGCATCGGCCATGTCGCCGCCGATCTCGTCGATGATGCCCAGTTCGAGCGCGCGCGCCATCGACGCCGGCGAACGGCCCATGCCGACCACCTTGGTCACCGCGCCCGCGTGTTTCAGGGCGCGCGCGAACGAGCCCCCGATCAGGCCCACGCCGAAGATGACGATTTTTTTCAGTGCAGGCGTCGTCATAGCGTCAGGCCAGCGCTTTCGTCAGCGCGGCGATGAAGATGGCGTTTTCCTGCGGCAGGCCGATGGAAATGCGCAGCCATTGCGGCAAGCCATAGCTGCCCACGGGACGCACGATGACGCCCTGTTTCAGCAGCGCCAGGTTCACGCGCGCGCCAGCTTCATCGTCATCGCCCACCTTGACCAGCACGAAATTGCCGTGCGATGGCACGTATTCCAGGCCCAGCTGCGCAAACGCTTGCGTGAACTGCTGGTAGCCGGCCGCGTTGTTGCGCGCGCTTTGCTCGAGGAAGGCCTTGTCGTTCAAGGCGGCAATTGCGGCGGCCTGCGCCAGCGAGTTGACGTTGAATGGCTGGCGGATGCGGTTCATCAAGTCCGTCAGCGCCGGCTGGGCGATGGCGAAACCGATGCGCAGGCCGGCCAGGCCGTAGGCCTTCGACAGGGTGCGCGACACCACCAGGTTCGGATACTGGCGCACCCACGCCGTCGACTCGTACTGGTCGTCGGCCGACAGGAATTCGTTGTAGGCCTCGTCCAGCACGACGACGACGTGCGCCGGCACTTTTTGCAGGAACGCTTCCAGCTGCGCGGCCGTCAGGAAGGTGCCGGTCGGGTTGTTCGGATTGGCGATGAAGACCAGACGCGTGTCGTCGGCGATCGCCGCCGCCATGGCATCGAGGTCATGGCCGTAGGCTTGCGCCGGCACGACGATGTGGCGCGCGCCCAGGCCTTGCGTGGCCAGCGCGTACACGGCGAACGAATACTGCGAGTAGACGACGGATTGGCCATGCTGCACGAACGCGTGCGCGGCGATTTCCAGGATGTCGTTGCTGCCGTTGCCCAGGGTGATCCAGTCGGCCGGCACGTCGTAGCGCTTCGACAGCACGGCTTTCAGGTCGAAGCCATTGGCGTCCGGATAGCGGCCCAGGTCATCGATGGCGGCGATCATCGCCTGCTTCGCCGATTCCGGCATGCCGTACGGATTTTCATTCGACGCCAGCTTGACGATGGCTGCCTCGTCGAGGCCGAATTCGCGCGCGACTTCCGCGATCGGCTTGCCGCTCTGGTAAGGGGCGATGGCGCGGACGTATTCTGGACCGATATTTTTAGACATGGTGTTCTTTAAAAGTTGGTGAATGATTGGTGAACCCCCAAAGCAATGACTGGGGTCGGACCCTGAGGGTCCGACCCCGGCCTTTACCGGGTTACAAACTGACCGGATACGACCCCAGCACCTTGAAAAACGCCGCATTGCTCTGCAGCTCGGCCAGCGCCTGGGCGACGGCGGCGTCGTGCACGTGGCCCTCCACGTCGACGTAGAAATAATACTCCCAGCTGCCCATGCGCGCCGGGCGCGACTCGAAGCGCGTCATCGACACGCCGTGCTTGGCCAGGGGCGCCAGCAACTGGTACACGGCGCCCGCCTTGTTCGGCACGGCCAGCACCAGCGAGGTCTGGTCCTTGCCCGACGGCGCCGTCTGCAAGGTACCCACGACGGCAAAGCGCGTGCGGTTGTGCGGGTCGTCCTGGATATGGCCCTTGACCACGCCCAGCTTGTACTGCGCGCCGGCCAGTTCGCTGGCAATCGCCGCCACCGTGCCATCTTCGCCGGCCATGCGGGCCGCCTCGGCGTTCGAGGCCACGGCGTGGCGGGCGACGTTCGGATAATGCTGGTTCAGCCACACCTGGCACTGCGCCAGCGCCTGCGAATGGGCGCAGATGGACGTGACGCCATCCATGTTGCCGCTCTTCGTCATCAGGCTGTGGTGCACGGCAATGGCCACCTCGCCGCTGATGATGAGGCTGGTCTGCAGCATCATGTCCAGAGTGCGGTTGACGGCGCCTTCCGAGGAATTTTCGATCGGCACGACGCCGAAGTCCGCCGTGCCCGCTTCGGCGGCACGGAACACTTCATCGATGGACGCACACGGCAAGCCTTCGACGGCGCTGCCGAACTGCTGGTACACGGCCTGCTCGCTGAAGGTGCCGGCCGGGCCCAGATACGCCACGGTCACCCTTTTTTCCAGCGAGCGGCAGGACGACATGATTTCGCGGAAGATCGTCTGCACTTCGCGGTCGCCCATGGGGCCGGGATTGCGCTCGGCCACGCCGCGCAGCACCTGCGCTTCGCGCTCGGGACGGAACACGGGCGCCTGCGTCTCGGCCTTCACGTGGCCCACCTGCTGGGCGATTTGCGCGCGGCGGTTCAGCAGTTCGAGGATTTGCGCGTCGATGGCATCGATCTGTTCGCGCAGCGGTTTCAATTTATCGGTCATGGTGGTTTGTTTCGTCAGCTGTACTTCAATCATGGCCGCACGGCCTGCGCCGGCGGCGGGCCGGCGCGGTCGTCTAGGCGACTCAGCGTCCGGCAAACTCGTTCAGATAATTCACTAAGGCTTGCACGCCCTCGATCGGCATCGCGTTATAGATCGATGCACGCATGCCGCCGACGGACTTGTGGCCCTTCAGCTGCAGCAGGCCGCGCTGCTTGGCGCCGGCCAGGAATGCGTCGTTCAGACTTTCATCGCGCAGGTAGAACGGGATGGTCATGCGCGAGCGGTATGCGGGCTCGACCCGGTTCTGGTAGAAGTCGTCCGCATCGAGCGCCGCGTACAGCAGCGCCGCTTTCTCAATATTACGCTGTTCCATGGCTGCCACGCCACCCTGGCGTTTGAGCCACTGGAAAACCAGGCCGGCGATATAGATGCCGTAGGTGGGCGGCGTGTTGTACATCGACTCATGTTCGGCCACGATGGTCCAGTCGAAAGCCGACGGGCAGATCGGCAGCGCCTTGCCCAGCAAGTCTTCGCGCACGATGACGAGGGTCAGGCCGGCCGGGCCGATATTTTTCTGTGCGCCGCCGAAGATCACGCCGTATTGCGACACGTCGATCACGCGCGACAGGATGTGCGAGGACATGTCGGCCACGATGGTGGTGCCTGCCGGCACGTTCGGCGCCTGCTGGAATTCCACGCCGTCGATGGTTTCATTGGTGCAGATGTGCAGGTAGGCGGCGCCCGGCGTCAGCTTCCATTCGGAGACGGGCGGCACGCCAGTGAAACGTGCGGCCTTGGACGAGGCGGCCACGTTGACGTTGGCATACTTGGCCGCTTCCTGGATCGACTTGCCGGACCACGAACCCGTGTGCACGAAGTCGACGGTGGCCGGCTGCTGCGCCGCCAGGCCCGCCAGGTTCATGGGGATGATGGCGTTCTCGCCCAGGCCGCCGCCCTGCAGGAACAGGATCTTGTAATTCTCGGGCACGGCCAGCAGCTCGCGCAGGTCGGTCACGGCCTGCTTGTAGATGGAGATGAATTCGGGACCACGGTGGCTCATTTCCATCACCGACATGCCGCTGCCATGCCAGTCCTGCATCTCGGCAGCCGCTTGCGCCAGCACTTCCTTGGGCAGGACGGCCGGGCCGGCGGAAAAATTATAGATGTGAGTCACGATACGGTCCTTGGAAAAGTGGAGTTATTGGGGCGACTGCGTGGCCGCCCGCATGACCTGGTCAAGCACGGCATTCACGCGGGGTATCAGCACGCGCTGGCTGATGGCCAGCGATTCGGCGGACAGCTGCGGCATGGTGGACAGCATCTTGCGGCCCAGCGGCGTCTTGTAGAAGGCCGTCAGCTGCTCGACTTCCTGCACCGTGTAAAAGCGCGCATACAGGGGCACCATTTCGGCGGCCAGCTCGTCGATCAGGGTCGGGTCGGCCAGTACCTGCGTCAGGGTGCCGATGGCCAGGGGGATTTCTTCCTCGGCGCTGGCCAGCGCGCGTGCCTTGCGCTGCTCGTCCAGGTTCGGGTTGCCGCTGATTTGCTGCTGCGCCGACTGGCGGATCATGGCGGGCACCGATTGCAGCATCTGGTCGAAGATATTGCGCGTGAGCTGAGGGAACTGCATCGCATCGAGCATGCGCCGCACGGCGACCTTCATGGCGGGGCTGGGCGCCGCCTGGCGGGCGGGCGTGGCTTGCGTGCTCTGGGCCAGGGCCGGCAAGGTCGCAAGAAAGGCCAGCGAAAACGCGGCGAAGAAGGTGGCGACGATTTTTCTCATGGCATGCGGGATGTTGAGTGACTTGTAAATAGACATTGCCGGCGATGCATGTCGGCTTACGCCCGACGGGCTAAGCCGACCTACGAAACGCTGCTGGCGGCGCACATGGCACGCCAATAGCAATTGGGGCTCCCGAAAGAGCCCCAATCATCTTACTCCGGCTGGGCCGGATCTGCCGGATCGGCCGGTTCAGCCGCTGCCGGCGCAGCGGCGGCTTCCGCACCCGCCTCCGTCGTCAGCTCGACTTCGTCGATATCCGTTTCCACGACGCGCTGCAGGCCGGACAGCTTGGTGCCGTCTTCCACGGCGATCAGGGTCACGCCCTGCGTCGCGCGGCCCATCTCGCGGATTTCCGACACGCGGGTGCGGATCAGGACGCCGCCGGTGGTGATCAGCATGATTTCATCGCTGGTATCGACCAGGGTCGCGGCAACCACTTTACCGTTGCGCTCGCTGGTCTGGATGGCGATCATGCCTTTCGTGCCACGGCCATGGCGCGTGTACTCGGTGATCGGCGTACGCTTGCCGTAGCCGTTTTCCGTGGCCGTCAGCACCGACTGCTGCTCGTTCTCGGCCACCAGCAGGGCGATCACGTGCTGGCCTTCTTCCAGGTTCATGCCGCGCACGCCGCGCGCCGTACGGCCCATAGGACGCACGTCGTTTTCGTCGAAGCGCACTGCCTTGCCCGAATCGGAGAACAGCATCACGTCGTGCTGGCCATCGGTCAGCGCCGCGCCGATCAGGAAGTCGCCGTCGTCCAGGTCGACCGCGATGATGCCGGCCTTGCGTGGATTGCTGAAGTCCTTCAGCGGCGTCTTTTTCACGGTGCCCAGGCTGGTCGACATGAAGACATAATGGTCTTCCGGGAACGTGCGGTTCTCGCCCGACAGCGGCAGGATCACGGTGATCTTTTCGTTGTCCTGCAGCGGGAACATGTTGACGATCGGCTTGCCGCGCGAATTGCGCGAGCCTTGCGGCACTTCCCACACCTTCAGCCAGTACATGCGGCCACGGTCCGAGAAGCACAGGATGTAGTCGTGCGTGTTGGCGATGAACAGCTGGTCGATCCAGTCTTCCTCTTTCGTCGCCATCGCCTGCTTGCCGCGGCCGCCGCGCTTCTGCGCGCGGTATTCGGTGATCGGCTGCGCCTTCATGTAGCCGGTGTGCGACAGGGTCACGACCATGTCCTGCGGCGTGATCAGGTCTTCCGTTTCCAGGTCGGTCGCGTTCAGTTCGATCTGCGAGCGGCGCACGTCCTTGTTGCCGACGCCGTATTCGTTCTTCGCCGCCGTCATTTCATCGGTGATGATGATGGTGACGCGTTCCGGCTTGGCCAGGATGTCGAGCAAGTCGGCGATGTGCGCCATGACTTCCTTGTATTCGTTGACGATCTTGTCCTGCTCCAGGCCGGTCAGGCGCTGCAGGCGCATCTGCAGAATTTCCTGTGCCTGGTCGTCCGACAGCTTGTACAGGCCATCGGTCTGCATGCCGTAGTGCTTCGGCAGGTTTTCCGGACGGTAGGCGTCCACGCCGCCCGGCGTCGTGCCGTCGCCCGTACGGGCCAGCATTTCGCGCACGACGGACGAATCCCAGGCCTTGGCCATCAGCTCGACCTTGGCGATCGGCGGCGTCGGCGCGGCCTTGATGATGGCGATGAAGTCATCGATGTTGGCCAGCGCGACAGCCAGGCCTTCGAGCACGTGGCCGCGTTCGCGCGCCTTGCGCAGTTCGAACACGGTGCGGCGCGTGACCACTTCGCGGCGGTGCGACAGGAAGCATTGCAGCATCTGCTTGAGGTTCAGCAGCTTGGGCTGGCCATCGACCAGGGCCACCATGTTCATGCCGAAAGTGTCTTGCAACTGGGTCTGCTTGTACAGATTGTTCAGCACCACTTCCGGCACTTCGCCCCGTTTCAGCTCGATCACCACGCGCATGCCCGACTTGTCGGACTCGTCGCGGATGTCGGAAATGCCGTCGAGCTTCTTGTCGCGCACGTTTTCAGCGATGCGTTCCAGCAAGGATTTCTTGTTGACCTGGAATGGCAGCTCGTCGACGATGATGGCGATGCGGCCGCCATCCTTGCCGTATTCTTCGAAGTGGGTCTTGGCGCGCATGACGACGCGGCCACGGCCCGTGCGGTAGCCGTCGCGCACGCCGGATACGCCATAGATGATGCCGGCCGTCGGGAAGTCCGGCGCCGGGATCAGCTCGATCAATTCGTCGATCGTGCAATCGGGGTTGCGCAGCACGTGCAGCGCGCCGTCGATGACTTCGGTGATGTTGTGTGGCGGAATGTTCGTCGCCATGCCGACGGCAATACCGGACGAGCCATTGATCAGCAGGTTGGGAATACGCGTCGGCAAGACCGTCGGTTCCTTTTCCTTGCCATCGTAGTTGGGCTGGAAGTCGACGGTGTCCTTGTCGATGTCGGCCAGCAGCTCGCTGGCGATCTTGTCCAGGCGGCACTCGGTGTAACGCATCGCCGCGGCGCCATCGCCGTCGACGGAACCGAAGTTGCCCTGACCATCGACGAGCATGTAGCGCAACGAAAAATCCTGCGCCATGCGCACCAGGGTGTCATAGATCGAGGCATCGCCGTGGGGATGGTACTTACCCATGGTTTCGCCGACCACGCGGGCGCACTTGACGTAAGGGCGGTTCCACACGTTATTCATTTCATGCATCGCGAACAAGACGCGGCGGTGCACAGGCTTCAAGCCGTCACGCGCATCGGGCAAGGCGCGACCGACGATCACGCTCATGGCGTAATCGAGGTAGCTCTTGCGCATCTCTTCTTCGAGGGAAATAGGAATTGTTTCTTTTGCGAATTGATCCATTGGCGGTTCGACTGATCTCAGGCTGTGGTTAACTTATCTGTTACGCAATGTATGACGCAATACTGCATATCCTGGGTGGCTGTCGTCGTGGACGCCGCGCCGCGCGCTGCTGGCGGGGCCCGGCTTCCATGTCGCAGAGCGCAAAACAAATCGGCGGGCTGGCGGCACGGCCAGTACGGGTACCGCGGGGGTACGTCCTGGCCATGCAGTGCCGCCGTGGGCATTTGCTCGACGCTCTTGACAGTCAAGCGCACGATTTTAGCATGCGCGCTCAGCTACCTGTACAAATTGGCCATACCAACAAGATTGGCAGTTTGCACCGGGGCCGCGCATGTTGACCTGTCGATAATGCACAATGGCAATACCAGTTCAAGACACCTGCCCTTAAAAGAGGCAAAAAAAGCGATCAAATGTTACAGACGCGTTACAAATGGGCATTTTCGTTGCGCAAAAACAACGCACGGTCTAAAATCGGGCAAGCTTTGATTTAACCACGGTCGTGTGCCCCTGATGCGTGTGGCAAAATGACTGAGAAGTTAATTGCTAGTTTCGCAATCTGAAACGAGCGCATATGGTCTACATGATAAAATCTTGGCACGTAGCACCAGTAGCGCAGTGTTGTTCTGCGGATATCACCCCCCGAAAGGAAAAAAGAATGAATAAATTTGTAACGCTGTTTTTCGCTGCATCCGCAGTGATTGCTGGCTCGGCTTCGGCCCAAACCCCAACCTCCCCACCATTCGCGCCAGTTACCACTGACATCAAAGCACCAAGCCCAAAAAGCGCTTATGTGCAAGATGCTCGCGGCGTCATCGTGCGTGACCCATTCGGTCTGTGCTGGCGTACCGGCTACTGGACACCTGCTGACGCGGTGCCAGGTTGCGACGTGCCACTGTGCGTAGAGCCAGAAACCCTGCAAGACGGCAAATGCGTGGCTCCTCCAGCACCAGTCGTACCTGCTCCAGCACCAGCACCTGTCGTACCAGTGCCAGTCGTCGTTGCTCCTACCTCGGAAAAAGTCAGCTTCGCCGCTGATGCATTCTTCGATTTCGACAAAGCTACGCTGAAGCCAGAAGGCAAAGCCAAGCTGGACGAGCTGGCCGCACAACTGGGTGGCATCAACCTGGAAGTCATCATCGCTGTGGGTCACACCGACTCCGTCGGCACCGATGCTTACAACCAAAAACTGTCGGTACGTCGTGCTGATGCTGTCAAAGCCTACCTGGTCAACAAAGGCGTTGAAAGCAACCGCGTGTACACCGAAGGCAAAGGCGAGAAACAACCTGTTGCTGACAACAAAACTGCCGAAGGCCGTGCGAAAAACCGTCGCGTGGAAATCGAAGTTGTTGGTACCCGCAACAAGTAATAGCTGAGCCCTCTCGACTTGCGCAAGTCATCGCGCAGGTCAAGAACAGCATGAAAAACCCCGCTACGGCGGGGTTTTTTTTCGTCCGTGGCTGCCCGATTGTAAAATTGCCGCTATTATTCGACCTATGAACGCCGACCCTCTCGAAATCCAAAAATTCAGTGAGCTGGCCCACCGCTGGTGGGACCCCACTTCCGAGTTTCGTCCCCTGCACGAAATTAATCCCCTGCGCCTGGAATGGATCAACGCGAAAGTGCCGCTGGCCGGCAAGCGCGTGATCGACATCGGCTGCGGCGGCGGCATCCTGGCCGAATCGATGGCCCGCAAGGGCGCCGACGTGACGGGCATCGACCTGTCCGACAAGGCCTTGAAAGTGGCCGACCTGCACAGCCTGGAATCGGGCGCCAAGGTCCGCTACAAGCTGATCGCCGCCGAAGCCATGGCCGAGGAAGAGCCGGGCCAGTACGACGTCGTGACGTGCATGGAAATGCTCGAGCACGTGCCAGACCCCGCCGCCATCGTCAAGGCTTGCGCCACCTTGGTGAAGCCGGGCGGCCACGTCTTCCTGTCGACCCTGAACCGCAACCCGAAAGCGTACCTGTTCGCCATCCTGGGCGCCGAATACCTGCTGCGTCTGTTGCCGAAAGGCACGCACGACTATGACAAATTCATCACCCCGGCCGAACTGTCGCAATACCTGCGCAGCGCCGGCCTGGACGTCAACAGCATGCGCGGCATGGGCTACAATCCGCTGACCAAGATTTACTCACTTAATAGCGATACCAGCGTCAATTACCTGGTGGCCTGCACCCGGCCGCTGTAACCATCACGCACAATACAAGGCGGCTGCGGCCGCCATTTTTCATTCTCACTTGACACACTTTGCCCGCCATGATCACCGACCATCTGCCAGCCCCGCGCGCCATCCTGTTCGACCTCGACGGCACCCTGGCCGACACCGCGCCCGACCTGGCGGCGGCCATCAACCTGCTGCGCGCGCGCGCCGGCCTGGCGCCGACCCCGTATGACATCCTGCGCCCCACGGCCTCGGCCGGCGCGCGCGGCATGATAGGCGCGTCGTATGGGATAGCTCCTGGCGAAAGCGGCTACGAAGCCCTGAAAGACGGCTTCCTGAACAATTACGAAGCGGCCCTGGCCGTGGAAAGCCGTTTGTTCGACGGCATCCCCGCCATGCTGGAAGGCTTGACCGCCCTGGGCCTGGCCTGGGGTGTGGTCACGAACAAGGCCGCCCGCTTCACCGACCCGCTGGTCGGCCAGATTGGCCTGGGCGCCGCCGGCTGCGTGATCTCGGGCGACACCATGCCCCACCCGAAACCGCACCCCGCCCCCCTGCTGGAAGCGGCCCGCCGCCTGGACCTGGCGCCGGAAGACTGCTGGTACGTAGGCGACGACCTGCGCGACATCCAGGCCGGCCGCGCCGCCGGCATGCGCACGGTCGCCTGCGCCTGGGGCTACTGCGGCCCCGTCGAGCCGCAACATTGGAACGCGGACCATTTGCTTGATACGCCGCAGGCCTTGCTCGAGCTGGTCACCGGGGTGGTGAAGGCGGCGCAGGAGCGGCAGTTGGCGGCTTGATGGCTTACTTCTGAAAACTCACGCACGCTACAAACACCTGTTTCGACCAGCAACAAAAATCCGGGGTCAGACCCGCCGGGTCTGACCCCAGCACTTGCCTGTAGGGTGATACAACTGCCTGTGGAGTGCTTGCGGATGCGCGGCTTGCAGCCTGCCGGCACAAGCCCCTCCAATTCGTCTGGCTCAAGCGATTCGAGGATACCTCGTTCCTTACCGCGAATGCAGCATGCAAGAGTGGGCAGATTGCGCTACAATGAAGGTTCTGTGGGGACGACCTGGTTTCGACGTGGGTTGCAAAGCAGCGCAGGGCATACCGAGGGCGGGCTACCTCGTAAATACAACCTGAAAAAACTTAACTGCAAACGATAACTCGTACGCACTGGCAGCTTAATCGCTGTTAGCTCTAGAACACCTCGTCCCTGGGGTGGGCCGTCAAAAGCTCTAGAGTCATTTACAGGGACTCGTCGTATGCTGGGTTACTTAGCGTCCGACTAAATAATAGGTAACTCGCTTGCCCATAACGTGCACATCCGTGCTGGCTGAGTTAAATTAAATGATAGTGCTAAGTATGTAGAACTGTCTGTGGAGTGCTTGCGGACGCGGGTTCGATTCCCGCCGTCTCCACCACCGAATAAATAAAAAGGGCTTCCCCGTTTTGGCGGGGAGGCCCTTTTTATTTATTCCATGTATGCAGAACGCGGGCATCGAATCCGCGTCCGGTACGGGCGCGGGGGTTTTGCGGGGCATTCGGCGAGCGCAGCTCGGCGCCGCAAAACCGGGTTGCGCTTGCAAGCGCAACCCTCTCCGATTCCTCTGACTAGCTTTTGCGCCGCAGGCGGTTTTTCCTAACGACAACACAAACGGCTCAGGCTATGTACAAATGCCGGATCTGAGCCTCGCCCGCATGACCCTCGCCCGCACTCGCCCACAACTACTGAGAAGTGAAAATTACTCAACAATCGAAAACTTGCTTCGTGCAATTTTTTCAAGGTGTGTCAAAAATTCGTGGGTATCAAGAAAATAGTTCGGGTAAGCACGCTTTAGAGATTCAATAGAGCCTGCTGCAACCAATACTACTTGTGTCCCGGTCGATTTGGCCTCGCGTTCAGCGCTGCTGTACTGCGTATTTGCCTCTTCTAGCTTATCCCTTGCAAACGAGGTGATTTTCACATTGGAGTCATCTCCCGTAAGTTGAAGTTCAACTAAGTAGTACGCCGCTCTTTTCTTTCCGGTAGTGGGGATTGCACGTACCGCACTACTAAATCGTTCAAGCTTTTCTCTCACTCCTAGACGCTCAGAGTCTTCTTTCGTCTTCCTGTACGTTTCAGCCTTTGATAGGTGTTCATACCCTGGCACGAGTGGCATTTTCTCGGAGTGAGCGAAAGCCGAAGATACAAGTGCAAAAAAATTCAACCATTCATCCGGCCCTTCGCTAGACTTCAAAGAGTGCCGAAGGAATGTCCCCATTGTTTCAACTGCCGTAGCCCATGCGTGCTGTAACTTAGTTCGCATTTGAAGTTCAAGTTGAAGGCCATCATAAGGCGAGTCGTAGCGTAGTTTGTACCTATAAATAAGATGAACGCTGCGATATCCAGATTCTTTTGGTTCTTTCACATAATCATATTCGGAAACCAATGTGTGTGTGAAAATCGTAGTTTTATATTCTTGATGAAGAACCTGAAGCTGCGGCAATGAATTTACAACGGCCCTCAATCCGCCAATATCTTGCATCCGAGCCAAATTCATTCCTTTTATTCGCTGGAGTTTATTTATAATCGAAGGCGTTCTTTTAAGCCGTTGAGCAACAAGAGCATCAGGATCAATTTTTTTTAGTTTGTTCCTTAAAGTTGCTTGAAACGTATTTATTGGATAACCGTGACAAGCTCTCCAGTTCGTAAGGACAAGAAATGCATCATGCCAAGCATCCATGTCAAAATCACCTTCACTCTCCTCGAAATTTACCAATGTGTATCCGGCACGTTGCACTTGTTTTCTTGAAAATTCCGGTATGGGAAAGCTCATAAAAATCCTTGGATTAATAAATTTACCAACATAATACTACATAAAAGTTTTATTTCTTAAAAAATTTATCAAAAGATATAGTTCAGTTTCAAACAACAACCCTGATAAAGTCAAAGAATTCATCAATATTTAATTTTTTAAATTTCTTATCGCAATTATCAGTATGGGGAGCAATATATTTTTCATCGATGCATCCAAAGACAATATCAGCTTCATTGAAAAAGCAATCGTCTTTCTCGATAGAAATCAATTTCTCACCTTCATCTCAACCACCCAGTCGACGTTAATGCCTTTTTACTTTAATTCTTAGACTGGAGAGAGTAATCCTACTCCAGTTACTGATTTGCAATAGAGTTAGATAAATAAAATAACTCGCGTCACTATCTACCTTTTCCTGCAAGAGTTACCAGCCATTATGTAGTCAACTCAATTCACCACCAAATACCCCATCGCCCGCCCATACTTCCCCACCCTCTCCAAATCCTTCTCCGTCGGCATCTCTATCCTCGACAAATCGCTATTCTCAGCCAGATCAGCCAGCTTGACGGCCTTGCCCACCGGGTTCAACGCCGCGCGGGCGATAAACGCTTCATACGACTCGCCTTCTATCTTGCTCACGGCGCGCACGCCGTCGATGACTTCCTGGGAAAATCCTTCACTCGCGAGGTCGTCGAAGGTGACTTTGCCATCGCTGTCTTCCACCACGTCATGCAGCACGGCGACAATCTGCTGGGCGCCGGGGGCGACGCGCAGCATGACGCGCAAAGGGTGCAATATGTATGGCGCGCCGCCCTTGTCCGTCTGGCCGGCATGGGTGGCGGCGGCGATTTCAATCGCGCGCTCCAAGGTACCGCGTCTTGCGTGTTCACTCATGTTCACTCCACTTTGATTAATGCATGCGTTGCGCGCCAGCCGCGGCGCTGCAAATGGCAAACGCTGGTGCACAGCACGGCTGGCAACAGTAAATTGAGGACCGGGACGAGCATCAGCAAGCACAGCAGCAGGCCCAGAGCAAAAATCGCCGGGCGCTGTTCGCGGCGCAACGCCGCTTGCTGTTCCGCGCCGAGCACCTCTTCGGCCGCCGCGCCGTAGACCATCTGGATGTTCCAGGCCAGCAAGTACGAGATCAGCACGCACATGGCCCACACCGGAATCAAGAGGGAAAGCAGCAGCAACAGACGCCGCCGCCAGGCGGGGCGCGCGGAGGATGCATCCAGGCCGGCCGGAGGCTGCCACGCTACATAGCGTCGCGCCGCCACCGCCTTGGCGCGCTCCAGCAGCAGCCAGCGCAGCGGCAGGCGCGCCGTGCCGATGGCGCCGACGATAAAGACCATCACATAGAAAAAAGCAGCCAGCGCCAGCAACGCCAGGGCAATCTGGCCGATCGACAGCATGGCCTTGGCGGCGCTGCCCAGGCCGCCGGCGATATTGCCCATCTGCGACACGGTGGCCGGCCCGCTGGCCAGTGTCCCGACGCCATCCATCACGCCCAGGCCCAGCAAGCCGGTGACGGACACCAGCGCCAGCATGGCGCTCAGCTCGACAAAAAAACGGCCGAAGTAACCATACAGTCCCAGCCACAGCGCCACGACCGCCATGCACCACAGCGCGGAACGCCACCACAGGCCCGCATGACGCGCATCGCGCAGCCCCAGGCCGACGCATGTGAAGGCTTCCCGCCAGGCCAGCAGCCAGGTTTGCAATGTTTGTGTCACGCTTGAACGTACTCCGCAATGAAGGGGCGGATACGTCGATCCGTATGTTGCCGATTGTACATGGACAGGGCTGGCGCACGCGCCACCGAGGACGCAGCACAAAGCCGCCCCGGCTCATGCACCGTCAACAACGGCTATCGAAACGCAAGAGCAGTGGCGGCCTGCTCGGCACTTTTGCCAGAAGACTCATAACAAACCTGATTTCTCCCCGATGCCTTGGCCTTGTACAGTGCCTTGTCAGCAAGCTCAACCAACTCGACCGGCAGGTTTTCCAGGTGCATCGGCATAAAAGCCGCCACGCCGACGCTGGCCGTCACCACGCCGAGAGGATTGCCACTATGCTCGATTCCCAGCGATTGCACGGCCTGGCGAACGCCTTCCGCCACCGCCAATGCGCCCTGCATATCCGTACCGGGCAATAAAACGACCATTTCCTCGCCGCCGTAGCGCGCCGCAAGGTCGCCCGGCCTGCGCATGCTGTAGCCGACCACTTTGCCGATTTTTCTCAGGCACTCGTCGCCGGCCACATGGCCATAGATATCGTTGTATTGCTTGAAGAAATCGACATCGATCAACACCAACCCAAGCGAGCTCTCCTCACGCTGCGCACGGCTGAACTCGGCAAGCAGCGACTGGTCGAAGTGGCGCCGGTTCGCCAGCCCCGTCAACCCATCCTGGTTGGCAAGGCGGGCCAGGGTTTCATTGATCATTTCCAGTTCATTGCGCGCCTCGACCAGTCCCGCCTCGCTCTTGCCCCGCAAATCGATCTGCCGCACCACGCGGTATCCGATGAACGCGATCAGCAATACCAGCACGCCCCCCACCGCATTTTGCATCACCGCATCGACACGCCACGCAGCGAGCACTTCATCCTGCGACAACGCGGCGGAGACCACCAGCGGGTATTCCTCGACTCTACGATAGCTATTGATACGCGTCACGCCATCGACTCGCGACTTGATCACAGCCGTCCCAACGGGACTTTTGGGCAAATAATCATGAAATAAGGGAAACTGCGAAAGATCGCGTCCCAGCAAACTTTCGTCGAACGGCCGTCTCAATAACAGAATACCGTTTCCATTTGCAATGAAAATGGCGCCTTTTTTTCCTATCGAAAAGCGTTCATAAAACACCCTGAAATAATTCATATCAATGGTCGCCAGCGCCACGCCGCCGAAACTGCCGTCAGGCATATTGATACGCCGCGACACGGTGACGATCCAATGTCCCGTCGATTTGCTGCGCACGGGAGGCCCGACATAGGGGCCTCGATCTGCATGCGTTCGATGGTAGTTGAAGTAATCGCGATCGGAATTATTCAAATTGCTCAACAGCGTTTGCTGCGAGTTCACCAGCCAGCTGCCATCCCTGGCATAGATGAAGATGCCGTGCAACTGGCGCAGCTCGGCGACACGCGTGACCAGCAACTTGTGCATGCGGGCCAGTTCAGGATCGGAAACACCGTCTGTTTGCACCCGCTCCACGAGTCCAACCAGCACCGTATCGGCTTCCTTGATGGTGTCATAGGCATGCTGCGCCACAGATTGCGCCAGATTGGCGCTTTCGCGCCCCGCTTCATCGAGTTGCACTTCGCGGGCGCGCAAGGTCATCCATAGCTGGAGCGCCAGCAGCGACAGGCATACCAGCACGACAAATGAAATGGCCAGCGGCAGCAGGGAAAAGCCACGGAAGCGTGCTCCCAGCAATCGTGGCGGCAAGCTGCGTGACCTGGTCATGGCGGCACTCCCGGATTTATATCCGGCAAAGTGTGCACCAAATAGGCGGCAAAATACTCACACATCGTCACAAACACGATATAAAAAAGTCACTACCATGGCATCGATGAATCCGATTCATGCTTGCCACTGTTTGCGATACCGCAATTCCAGCCACCTGCACAGCATGAACGCAAGATTTCTTTCATGGCCAAGGGGCCGTTGGCAAGGACATGTTTGACGCCATGGCGCCGGGTCACACGTAGATAACACCCGGCACAGGGATGCAATCCCCCATCCCCACCTCAACAGCGTACACTGGCTCCTCTTCCATCAACGCATTGGTCCTCCGTGAAACTATCGCGCTTTATTACCGGCCATCTGGAGCCAATCCTGGAAGAGTGGGAACTCTTCGCCAGGTCGCTGCCCATTCCGGGAGCCGCCATCTCGAAAGTGGAATTGCGCGATCATGCCAAGCAGATGCTGCAAACCATCGTGCGCGACATGGACGTCATCGAGAACGCGGCGCAGCGAAAAAAGAAATCGACCACGGGCGTATCGGAAATAACGGGCAAGGAAACGGCAGCCGCCACGCATGGCTCGCTGCGCCAGCAGATCGGCTTCACGCTACCGCAGCTGACGGCGGAATTTCGCGCCATGCGGGCCAGCGTGCTGCGCCTGTGGATGGCACAGGTGCCGGTGACGTCGAAAACGGCAACGGACGACATCTTGCGCTTCAATGAAGCGATAGACCAGGCGCTGCAGGAATCAGCCATACGCTACTCGCAGCAGAGCGACCGCACCCGCAATACCTTTCTCGCCATCCTCAGCCACGATCTGCGCAGTCCGCTGAGCACGATGACGATGGCCGGTGCTCTGCTGAGCAGGCCAAGCGCGACCTCCGCTTCCACGGTGCAGATCGGTGCGCGGGTCGCCCGCAGCGCGGCCACCATGACAACCATGGTGAACGATTTGCTGGAGTTCGCCAGGACGCAGCTGGGGGGACACATGCCCATTTCACCCGCCTTGGGCGACCTGGGGGAAATCTGCAAGACGGCCGTCGAGGATGCATCGGCCGCTCACCCGCAATGCAAGTTTGAACTGAGCACCACGGGCGAGATGATTGGCGACTTCGATGCGGCCCGCCTGTCCCAGCTGTTTTCCAATTTGCTCAACAATGCTGCGCAATACCGCACCGACGACCAGCCGGTGACCATCACGGCTTTCGGCGATGCCGATACGACCGTGGTGCAAGTGAAGAATTTCGGCCGCCAGATCCCGGAAGCGTCGCTGAAAAGCATTTTCGATCCGCTGGTCCAGCTGGCCATTTCCGACGATCACAAGGCGCCCAATGCCACCAGCATCGGCCTGGGTCTGTTTATCGCGCGTGAGATCGCCAGCGCGCACGGCGGCACCATCGGCGCCGAGTCCAGCCTGGAAAGCGGCACGATATTTACCGTGCGCCTGCCCAGGGTATCGCTGAACGACAGAGGGAACGGCGGCTAGGGACTATCCCGGCAGATATCTGGATCCCCTGCCGGGACAGGCTCGCCCTACCTGCGGTTGAGCGGCACATATTCCCCCGGCAAGCTGGCCGCTTCCAGCGCATCGGCAAAGGCCAGCAGAAATTTCGCCGGGCCATGCTCGGACACGAGCAGGGAGGCGCCCTTGTGGCGCAGCAGTTTCAGCACTTCCTGCTGGTGCGCCTGGTACTCGCTGGAGTGGCCGTAAAACGTTTGATACATCTCCAGCGTTTCCATGGCCTTGGCGGCCAGGATGAATTCGGGTTTGTCCATGATGTCTCCTCGTTGTCACTACTGCCAAAACCACGAAAAAAACCTGCAAGAGGTACGGCCGGCGCCGGTCGCACTGCCTTGCGGCAACCACATCCGTATTTCCATCATACGCCTCAACCCGGCCATTGCGCTGTCCTGTCGCGCATCTTTTTCCACCTCGCCCGCGCGGCACCGCCACCATGCATCCATGGCCAGCACCATTCCTCGCGTGCGCGCTAGGCACAGGGGGGCCGCGCATGGCATCATGCGCGTTGCCCATTTACTCTGACGACACATGGATCAATATCACTTCCTGGTAGGCGAATTCAAGAAAGATAGCCCCTTCATCGCCGCCGCGGCAAGCGCGCAGCTGTTTGCCTGGTTCGCACACATCGGCGAACCCGTCGAGCGCTATGGCAACAAGCGCGGCAAGGTCGTCAAATTCTCACAGCGAAATTACGAGAAGATGCTGTTTGCGCCAGAGACCGACAGCATCGAGCTGTTTTCACCGCGCATCGTGCCGCCCGACGAAGCCGACGAGACCACCAACTGCGACGCGCTTGTCGTGTATTCATCGGGCTCGTTGTTCGTGCTGGCCATACGCGCCAGCAAGCTTGCGCTGGCGCCGTTGTTCGACGCTGCGCGGGCCATACCCGGTCTGTTCGAGCATTGCGAGTATATGTACTGCTACGCTGAAACGCAGGGCTATGGCACCGGCTACGCACTCGGCTACCGGCAGCTCGACGAGGCCCATCCGATGACCTTTGGCATTCCTTGCCCCGCAAATAACTGGGCCGCCATCAAGCGGCGCGGACTGCAAGACTCGCACCTGCGCGATGTATATCCCATCAATGGTTTTACGCAAGCCCGACTGGATGCGCTGCCGCCCGAGCGCCGACAAGCCCTGCGCGACGCAATGCAGGCGTATGGCCGCTGCGAAGAGCATGCCGACTGGATCTTCTGGTACCTGCAGCCAGGGGAATTGGAAGCGGCCCGCGCCGCACTGAACGCACACACCATGCTGGGCGCCTATATCAACAACTGACACCCATGAGTACACATTTATCGCTGCACTGCTATCTGCAAGACGAGGCCGCAGAACGTCCCAAACGCTGCTCCGACGTGACCATCCACGCCGACCCGGCCACCCTGCGCGCCATCGCCCATTTTCTGCTGGCTAGCGCGGACACCTTCGATCAGGCGCAAGAGCGCGCCGGCATGCACGCCCATCTGCAAGATGAATGGGACGGCTGGCAGGACGACTTTCCCGACCTCGTCGTCGTGGCGGCCTAGCCAGGCGCACCGGCTGGCGCGCGTCGGGTAACATACGCCACCTTTGCCATCCAGAGAACACCGATGCACCAATCCCGATATGCCCTGCCGTCGCTGCGCACGGCCGTGCTGGCCACCGCGCTGGCCAGCCTGTCCGCCTGCGCCAGCCAGCCCGCGCACGAGGCGCTGTTCCTCGCCACCACGCTCACGCCCGCGCACTCCTTCACCAAGGGCATCGAAGGCCCGGCCGTGGATGCGGATGGCAATATCTATGCCGTCAACTTCGCGCGCCAGCAAACCATCGGCAAGGTCAGCCCCGGCGGCGCCGGCGAGGTGTACCTGACCCTGCCCGGCGCCAGCATCGCCAACGGCATCCGCTTCGGCAGCCGCGGCCAGATGTATCTGGCCGACTACATGGAACACACGATCTACCTGGTCGACCCGGCCACGCGCGCGCTCACCATCCACGCGCGCGAGCCGCGCATGACGCAGCCGAACGACATCGCCATCACGGCCGACGACGTGCTGTATGCGAGCGACCCGAACTGGAAGGAAAACACGGGCCGCGTGTGGCGCATCGCGACCGACGGCACGGTGACCCTGGCGCTCGACACCATGGGCACGGCTAACGGCATCGAGGTCAGCCCCGACGGCAAGATCTTGTATGTGAATGAAAGCGTGCAGCGCAATATCTGGATGTACGACATCGCCACGGACGGCAGCCTGAGCGGCAAGCGATTGCTGATCAAGTTCGACGATTTCGGCATGGACGGCATGCGCGTGGACGTGGACGGCAACCTGTACGTAACGCGCTACGGCAAGGGCACGGTGGTCAAATTGTCGCCGCAAGGACGCATCCTGCGCGAGATCAGCGTACCCGGCGCCAAGCCCAGCAACATCACCTTCGGCGGCCCCGATGGCCGCACGGCCTACGTGACGGAAGTCGTGCAGGGACGGCTGCTGCAGTTCCGCGTCGACCGCCCGGGCCTGGAATGGGAACGGGCGCAAGAGCGCAAGGCGCATTGATTGGCGGTGCCTCCTCAATAGCCCAACGGCGAAGTGCCGGGGTCGGACCCTCAGGGTCCGACCCCAGTCCTTGCTTTTGGGTTTAACGCGGAATGACGCGCTCCGCCTTCAGCCTGTCGAACAGATTGACGAAGGCATCCTGCGTATCCCGGTAATCAAGGAAGCCCGCCTTGCGGCTCTTACCCATGTCGGTCATCACTTCCATCGGTCGGCCCAGGTCCGCATCCGTATGCCACCAGGAAGCTAGGCGGCTGACATCCGCCTCCACCAGGCCGTGCTGCTCGGCGATGGCGCGCCACTGCTCGGGCGCGTCCTGCATGCGGTCGGCCAGCGGTGTCATCGCCTCGGGCAGATCGGCCGCCTCGATGCCGAAGTAGGCGGCCAGGCGCGGCCACAGCCACTTCCAGCGGAACACGTCGCCATTGACGATATTGAAGTCTTCGTTGCGCGCGGCGGGACTGTCGGCCGCCCACGCCAGATGGCGCGCGATCTGCCCCGCGTCCGTCATGTCGGACAAGCCATGCCATTGCGCGAGCGAACCGGGAAAGACGAAGGGCTGGCCGCCGGCCTTGCACAGATTCGCATACACGGCCAGGGTCAGGCCCATGTTCATAGCATTGCCCAGCGCGTAGCCGATGATGGTGTGCGGGCGGTGCACGCTCCACGTAAAACCATACCGCGCGGCCGCGTCGAACAGCCGGTCTTCCTGCTCATAGTAAAAATTCTCGACCGCTTGCCGACCCTGCTCTTCGCGGAACGGCGTGACGGGCACGCTACCCTTGCCATAGGCGTCAAACGGTCCCAGGTAGTGCTTGAGGCCAGTGACCAGCGCCGCATGGCGCAAGTAGCCGGTGGGACCCAGCGCGGCCAGCACATTGGCGACCATGGCGCCATTGACGCGGATGTTTTCCTGCTCGTTGGCCTGGCGCGCCCAGGCCGTGAAAAAGACGTGGCTGGCGTCCAGGCCCGCCAGGGCGGCGCTGACCGCCGCGCCATCCGTGGCATCGAGCGGCAGGCATGCGCAACCGGCGGGAACCGGCGTGCGGCCACGCGAGACGCCCGTCACCTGCCAGCCCTGCGCCAGCAAGTGCGTGGCCAGATTGCTGCCGATAACGCCGCTGGCGCCGATAATCAATGCGTGCTTGTTCATGCGTACTCCCATGCCTGTGTAAAAAGCCATGATATAGCGGACAGAAATTCTTATCCGCGATAGTATTTCACCTTATTCGTGAAAAATATTCTGCAATCATGTCCGAACATTTGAAAGGTATCGCCCCTTTTCTTGCCACCGCCGATGCCGGCAGTTTCACCAGGGCGGCCGAGAGACTGCACCTGAGCAGCTCGGCCGTGAGCAAGAGCGTGGCGCGCCTGGAAGCACGCCTGGGCGTGATCCTGTTCGAGCGCAGTACGCGGCGTTTGCAGTTGAGCAGCGCGGGGCATGCCTATTACGCCACCTGCAAGCGCGTGCTGCAGGAACTGGTCGAGGCGGAAAACGTGCTGGCCGAGCAGGATGGGGAACTGGCAGGCAAGGTGCGCATCGGCGTGCCCGCGTCGTATGGCCGCATGCGCGTGATGCCGGCGCTGATTGATCTGTGCGAAAAGTATCCGCAGTTGCAGCCATCCATCAGCTTCAGCGACCGCTTTGCCGACCTGTTCGAGGAGCGCATCGATATCGCCGTGCGCATCGGCGCACCGGGCAGCTGGCCGCCAACGCTGGGGCAGATGCCCTTGGGCGAAGAGCGCTTGATCTTTTGCGCGGCGCCCACCTATCTGGCGCGACGCGGCACGCCGCTCGCCATCGCGGATCTCGATGGCCACGATTGCATCGCCTACGGCCGCGGCGACGGCACGGCGGCGCCATGGCTGTTTGCTGGCGAGGATGGGGCGGAACGGCGGACGGTCAGTCCGCGCCTGACGGTGGGGGACGCCGAGGCGCAAACGGCCGCCGTGCTGGCGGGCCTGGGCATCGCGCAGCAGGCGACCTGGCTCGTGCACGAGCACCTGGCCAGCGGCGCCATCGTCGAAGTACTGCCGGCCTGCGCCACGCCAGGCTTGCCGCTGTCCCTCGCGTGGCCGCTGGCGCGCCAGCTGACCACCAAGACCGGCACGCTGCTCAATGAATTGAAGCGGCGCCTGACGATCAGCTGATACGCAATATGGAACTCAATACAAGACGTTCTTCGCTTCCGGCAGGTCGACATTGGCCTTGGTGACGATCACCACGCCCGTGTTGACGAACGGTGCGACCTTCTTGCCTTCGATCAGGCTGACGAGGGTTTTCACGCCCAGCGCGCCCATCGAGTACGAACCCTGCACGGCGGTCGCGTACAGGGTGCCGTCCTTGACGAAGTTTTTCAGGTCTTCATTGCCGTCGAAGCCCACGGCGATTACCTTGCCGGCCTTGCCCGCCTGCGCGATGGCGCGGCCCATGCCCACGGCCGTCGGCTCATTGGCGCCGAAGATGCCCTTCAAGTCAGGATTCGAGGCCAGCACGTCGGTCGTCTGGTTCAGCGCCGTGGCCATCTGCGACTGCGAGTAATACGTGCCGACGATCTGCAGCTGCGAGTTCTTTTCGATATAGCGCTTGAAGCCGCCCACCCTGCCCGTTTCGGAACCGGCGCCCGCCACGTACGACATCACGGCGATCTTGCCCGTCTTGCCGACTTGCGAAATAAGGGCCTTGGCGCTTTGCTCGCCGGCCGCTTCATTGTCGGTCGACAGGAAGGACTGGTAATAGCGCTTGCCGCTGTCGGCCACCAGCGAATCGATCAGCACGACGGGAATCTTCGCTTCCCACGCCTTCTTCAGGGCCGGCACCAGCGCGTCCGGGTCCGACGCGGCCAGCACGATGCCGGCCACCTTGCGCGTGACGGCGTTTTCCACCATGCTGACCTGGTCGGCGATGGCCGATTCCGAAGCCGGTCCCTGGAAGGTCAGGCTGTAGCCCTTGGCATCGGCCGCGCTGGCCGTGGCGCCCTTCTTGACGTTTTGCCAGTAGTTGGAATTGGTCGTCTTGACGATCACGGCGATCTCGCCCGGGGCGGCGAAGGCGGCGCTGGCGCTCAGGGCAAATGCTGCGGTCAACAGACCGAGAGACATGGCTTTGATGGTTTTCATTGTCGTCCTCATTTAATTATAGATTTATGGATGTGACTACTTTCAGCTGCTGCTTCAGGCGCGGTTGCGCTTCTGATCGATCCAGACGGTCAGCAAGATGACCAGTCCGATAATGATTTGCTGGATAAAGCTCGATACCCCGTTCATGTTCAAGCCATTGCGCAGGATGCCGATGACGAAGGAACCGATGACGGTGCCGGAAATGGTGCCGATGCCGCCGATCAGCGAGGCGCCGCCGATCACGGCGCTGGCGATCGCATCGAGTTCGTACATCACGCCCTCGTTCGGCTGCGCCGTCACCAGGCGCGACATCAGCACGCAGCCAGTCAGGCCCGACAAGGCGCCGGACAGGGTGTACACGAGCAGGGTCACGCGGCCCACCTTCACGCCGGACAGGCGCGCCGCTTCCGCATTCGAGCCGACGGCGTAGATATGCCGGCCAAAGGTGGTACGGCTGAGCATGATGGAGACGGCCACGGCGATCACCACCATCAGCACCACCGGATACGGAATGCCAGGGAAGACGACTTCGGGAAAGGTGCCGCCCGTGTCGCGCTCGATGCGCCACAGCACGCCGTTACCGAGTTCGCCGAACGATTCGCCCAGGCCGGAAATGGCGCGCGCGCCCGTCACCTGCAGCGCCAGGCCGCGCGCGATCAGCATCATGCCCAGGGTGGCGATGAACGGGGGCAGCTTCAGTTGCGTGATGCAGAAACCGTTGACGGCGCCGCACATGGCGCCCACCACGACACCGCCCAGCATGGCGGCCGGCACGGGTACGCCGCTTTTCACCAGCAGCGCGGCGGCCACGCCGGCCAGCGCCAGCACGGAGCCGGAACTCAAGTCGATGCCGCCCGTGATGATGACGCAGGTGGCGGCAATGCCCAGGTAGGCGATCGACGTCACTTGCAAGGCCACGCTCATGCCGTTGCTGACGGAGAAAAAGGCGTTGCTGGTCAGGGAAAACACGAGCAGCAACAGCGACAGGCTGCCCAGCGCGGCGAATTTTTGGATCAGTTCTTTATTCATTTTCTTGTGGCTTTCTGATGTTAATGCATTGCTGCCTGGCGGCCTGATGCGAGATGCATGATCTCTTCCTGCGACGACTCGCGCGTATTGACGATGCCGCTGATGCGCCCTTCGTGGAACACGGCCACCCGGTCCGTCATGCCCATGATCTCGGGCAGCTCGGACGTGATCAGCACCACGCCGATGCCTTCCGACGCGAGCTTGTCGAGCAGCTGATAGATGGCGAACTTGGCGCCCACGTCGATGCCGCGCGTGGGTTCGTCGAAGAATATGATTTTCGATTCGCGGTACAGCCATTTGCTGATGACGATCTTTTGCTGGTTGCCGCCCGAGAGATTGCGCGCGATCTGTTTCGAGGTCGGCGTCTTGATGCCCAGCGCCGCGATGTACTGCTTGGCCACCGCCTCTTCTTTCGCAAAGTCGATGAAGCCGAAGCGGTTGGCCAGCCCCGACACATTCGTCAAGGTCAGGTTGGCCGCCACCGACATGCGGATCGCCAGGCCATGGCTCTTGCGGTCTTCCGACAGGTAGGCGATGCCGTGGCCGATGGCGTCGATGGGACTGTCGATAGTGACCGCCACGTCGCCCAGGTGGATGGCGCCGCTCGTGAGCGGATCGGCGCCGAAGATGGCGCGCGCCACTTCCGTGCGCCCCGCACCCATCAGGCCGGAAAAGCCGAGGATTTCGCCACGCCGCAAATCAAAACTCAGCGGGCCGAAGACATCCTTGCGGTGCAAATCGGTCACGCGCAGCAGCACTTCAGCCGTCGGCATCGAGACGCGGTCGGGAAATTTTTCATCGAGGGTGCGGCCCACCATCTTCGCCACGATGGCGTCCAGGGTGGTGGCGGCAAAATCGTCGGTGCAGACGAATTTACCGTCGCGCAGCACCGTCACCCTGTCAATAATGTGCTGCATCTCCTCGAGCCGGTGCGAGATGTAAACCACGCTCACGCCGTTGCGCTTGAGTTCATTGATGATGTCGAACAGCTGGCCCGTCTCGCTTTCCGTCAGCGACGACGTGGGTTCGTCCATGATCAGCACTTCCGTATTGAGCGACAGCGCCTTGGCGATTTCCACCATCTGCTGCTGCGCGCAGGACAGGTTTTTCACCAGCTGGCGCGGGTCGATGCGCAGTTTTAACCGGTCCAGCAGCGCCTGCGCGTCGGCGCGCATTTTCTTGCGGTCGATGAAAATGCCGCGCACCGGTTCGCGCGCGAGAAAAATATTCTCCGCCACGCTCAGGTGCGGGATCAGGTTCAGTTCCTGATGGATGATGGCGATGCCGGCCGCCTCCGCATCCACGCTGCAGGAAAAACTGCACACCTTGCCCTTGTAGACCAGTTCTCCCTCATCGGCCTGGTACACGCCGCTCATCACCTTCATCAGGGTGGACTTGCCGGCGCCGTTTTCGCCGCACAGCGCATGCGCCTCGCCCTTGCGCAGGCTGAAACTGACGTTGTCCAGCGCCAGCACGCCGGGAAAGCGCTTGCTGACCTTGTTCAGCGCCAGTATCTCTTCGGATTGATTCATGGTGTGTCTCCTCCACTCCACTGCCATAGGCCGGCGTGCCGATGTCTGAGCATCTTGGCGGCGCGCCGGTCTGCTACTGTATTAACCGTCGATCAGTTCCGGATTCCACGCATGTACGGTCTGGCTCTGTTCACCAAGTCCGCTGATCCCCAGGCGCATGGTGTCGCCCGGCTTCAGGTACACGGCCGCCGGCTTCTGTCCCATGCCCACGCCCGGCGGCGTGCCGGTGCTGATGATGTCGCCCGGGTACAAGGTCATGAAGCGGCTGATGTAGCTGACCAGATTGGCCACGCCGAAGACCATGGTTCTGGTATTGCCATCCTGGACGCGCTTGCCATTCACTTCCAGCCACAGGCCCAGGTTTTGCGGGTCCGCCACTTCGTCGCTTGTGACCAGCCAGGGGCCGATCGGGCCGAAGGTATCGCAGCCCTTGCCCTTGTCCCACTGGCCGCCGCGTTCAAGCTGGTATTCGCGTTCGGACAAATCGTTCACCACGCAGTAGCCGGCCACGTGCGACAGCGCATCGGCTTCGCTCACATAGCGCGCGGTGGTGCCGATCACCACGCCCAGTTCCACTTCCCAGTCGCTTTTCTTCGAATCCCGCGGCATCACCACGGCATCGTTGGCGCCGATGATGGCGCTGGTCGCTTTCATGAACAGCACCGGTTCTGCCGGCACGGCCATGCCCGATTCGGCCGCATGGTCGGCATAGTTCAGGCCCACGCACAAAAACTTGCCCACGCCCTTCCACGGCGGCGCGATGCGGCCAGGGTTGGCCACCACCGGCAGGCTGGCGATATCGAGGGCGGCCAGGGTCGCCAAACCATCCTTGCCCAGGGTCGCGCCCGTGATATCGGTCAGCACGCCGGACAGGTCGCGCACGGCGCCGTCGGCATCGATCAGTGCAGGTTTTTCAGCGCCCTTGGCGCCATAACGCATCAGTTTCATGATTAAACTTTCAAGTAAATATCAAACAACATAAAAAGTTCGGTAGCAATCAGGCCCGCACTTTCACGACACCCGACAAAACCGTAGCGAGCGGAAGGGAGATGTGGCCGAGAAGCGCAGCTGTACGAATGCACAGTGAGCATCGCAAGCCGCATATCGCGACGCGCAGTAGGTTTGGTCGGGTGTCCTTAGTTAGACCAGCCACCGTCGATGACGTGAGTCATGCCGGTCGTGAAAGCGGATTCATCGGAGGCCAGGTAGACGGCCAGCGCGGCGATTTCCTCTGCCCTGCCCACTCTGCCCATCGGCTGGCGCGCCACGAAGGCGGCTTGCACTTCATCGATGCTCACACCCGTCGCTGCCGCCTGTGCGGCAATGCGTTCCTTCAGCGAAGGCGACTCGATGGTGCCGGGACAGATCGCATTGCAGCGGATGCCGCGCGTGACGAAGTCCGCCGCTACCGACTTGGTCATGCCTACCACGGCCGCCTTCGAGGTGCCGTAGATAAAGCGGTTCGGCGCGCCCTTCACGCTCGACGCCACGGACGACATGTTGACGATGGAGCCGCCGCCCCTGGCCAGCATGCCGGGCAGCACGGCGCGCATCAAGCGGTACATGGAGCGCGCGTTGATGTCGAAGGAACGGTCCCAGGCCGCATCGTCGCAGTCGAGGATGGTGCCGCCGTCGACGAAGCCGGCGCAATTGAACAGGATATCGACGGGGCCGATCTCGTCGGCCAGCGCGGTGATGGCCGCGCCATCGGTCACGTCGAGCCGGCGGATGGCGCAGCCCGTCGCTTCCTTCAGCGCGTCGAGCTGGGCCTGGTTGATATCGGTGGCGATCACGGTGGCGCCTTCGCGCACGAACGCTTCGGCCGTGGCCCGGCCGATGCCCTGGCCGGCGGCGGTGAGCAGGGCGATTTTGCCTTGTAGTCTGGCGGTCATGTTGTCTCCTTTTATTTGTTAACCCAACACCTGGCAATTCTGGGGTCGGACCCTGAGGGTCCGACCCCGGCCTTTTTTGGGGTCTACGTCATATGAAAAACCTGCTCCATCATCGCCCAGTGCTCGCCCTCGGCGCGCGAGGCCAGCGGCTCCTGGCACGGCGCGCAAAAGGTCCACCAGCGCTGCGTTTCCGGATCGGCGGCAACGGCCGCCATGTCGGCTGCAAAATCCTCGCCGTGGTATTCCCAGTAGCCGAACAGCAGGTTTTCCGGCTCGCGCAGGAAGATCGAATAATTGCGGACGTGCGCGGCAGCCAGTCTGGCCAGCACCTGCGGCCAGACGGCGGCGTGCAGGGTTTTGTATTCAGCGATGCGCTCCGGCGCGATGCCGATGACCATGCCCATTCTTTGCATTGCGACTCCTTTTTGCTGGCTAACGCCAACCTGCCAATACCGTTGACGATGACCGTAGGTCGGCTTAGCCGGAACGGCGTAAGCCGACACGCCCGCCACCTCATTCAAAACCATAAAACCGGCACGCATTGCGTCCGAAAATATCGTCCCTGTCCTCTTGTCCCAGGTGCGCCAGCAGCGCCTCGCTGGCGGCCAGCCACGCCGCATAGCCGCCGGCCAGGTCGACCACAGGCCAGTCGCTGCCCCATATCACGCGCCGGGGGCCAAACACGTCCAGCACATGCGCGGCATAAGGGCGCAGGTCGTCCACGGTCCAGCCGGGCCGCGCCTCCGTCACCAGCCCGGACAGCTTGCAGTGCACGTTCGGGAGCGCGGCCAGCAGCGCCATGTCTTCGCGCCACGCGCCGAAGCCGGCATCGGCGATCGGCGGCTTGGCCGCATGGTCGATCACGATGGCCAGTTGCGGATAAGCGCGCGCGCAATGCAGCAGCGCGGGCAAGTGGCGCGGCAGCACCAGTGCGTCCAGCCGCAAGCCGTGTTCCACCATGGCAGCCAGGGCCGGCGCCAGCGCGGGATTGGCGATCCACTGATCGTCATCGATATCCTGCAGCATGGGCCGCAAGCCCTTGAGCTTGGGCTGCGACGCCAGACGGGCGATGGTGGCCGGCGCATCGAAAGCCAGCAGCTCCGTCCAGCCCACGACGGCGCGGATAAAGCTGCTTTGTTCGGAGAGCGCCAGCAGGTAATCGGTATCGGCAGACGACGGCAGCGACTGCACCAGCACCGTACCGTCGATGCCGTGCGCGGCCAGCAAGGGCGCCAGGTCGGCGGGCGCAAAATCGCGGTGGATGGCGGCCAAGGATGGCGGCGGCCAGCTGCCGGCACGCGCGGCCAGTTGCCAGAAATGCTGGTGGGCGTCGATGCGCATCATGCGGCCACTCCCGCAGGCAGCGGCGCGCGCGCATCGAGCAAGTCCGCGTCCCGCAGCGCCAGCCACAGGGCGTCGGGCAGCGGCGTGGCGAACCAATCCAGGTTTTGCCGCAGCTGCGCCAGGTCCTGGCCGCCCGGGATGCAGGAAGCGACGGCCGGATGGGCGAGCGGAAACTGCAGTGCCGCCGCCTGCAGCGGCACGCCGAATTCACGGCAGACGGCGTCCAGGCGCGCCACGCGCTTGAGTATGGCGGCCGGCGCATCGGCGTAATTGAATTTGCCGTTCCCGGCCAGCACGCCCGAGTTGAACGGGCCGCCGATCACGATGGCGTTGCCGCGTTCGACGCAGGCGTCCAGCAATGGCGACAGCGAGGCCTGTTCCAGCAAGGTGTAGCGGCCGGCCAGCAAGGTGCAATCGAGGTCGAATTCCACCATCGCGCGCAGCACGATCTCGCATTCGTTGACACCGAGGCCCACGGCCTTCACCTGGCCGCTGGCGCGCAGTTCATCGAGGGCGCGAAAACCGCCACCGGCCGTCAGCTGGCGCCAGTAGTGCTGATCGTGTTCGCCATGCGTGGCCTTGCCGATATCGTGCACGAACAGAATGTCGATGCGGTCGAGCCCCAAGCGCTGCAGGCTGTCCTCGTGCGACCGCAGCACGCCGTCATACGTGTAGTCGTAATGGGGACGGAACGGCAGCGGCGCGGCAAAGCCGTCGTCGCCGGGACGCACGGAGGCGTCGGGCCGCATCAGCCGTCCCACCTTGGTGCTGATCACAAATTCATGGCGGGGCCGCTCGCGCAGCGCCGCACCGAGACGGCGTTCGGACTGGGTATAGCCGTAGAATGGCGCCGTGTCGAAGAAGCGCACGCCCGCGTCCCAGGCGCCATCCAAGGTGGCGCGCGCCTGCGCGTCGCTGACGGGCTGGTACAAGCCGCCTACCGGCGCGCAGCCCATGCCGATGCAGGGCAGCGACAGGCCGCCGCGTGGCAGGGTACGCAATTGTGTGACGTCCATGAATGCGGCCCTCACGCGGCGCGCAATGGGAAGCAGCCTGGCCCCACCGCGTCGAATTGTTTATAGGTGAGCACGAATTCCTGGTGGCCCAGGTCTTCCGAGCGGCTCAGTTCTCCATTGGCGACGTTCAGCACGGCGGCGACGATCTCCGCGCCCACTTCTTCCAGGCTGGCTTCGCCCGTGAGGATCTTGCCCGCGTTGATATCCATGTCGTCGGCCAGGCGCTCGAAGGTTTGCGGATTGGCGCACACCTTGATGACGGGCGAGATCGCCGAACCGACCACCGATCCGCGGCCCGTGGTAAACAAGGTGATGTGGGCGCCGCAGGAAATGAGTTCGACGATTTCCGCGTTGTCCGACACGTTCGGGAAACCGAAGCGCGGCTCGCCGTCCGGCACCACGTCGAGCAGGTACAGGCCGCCGCCGGCCGGCTGGTCGCCCGGTTTCAGAATGCCGACGATGGGCGAGGAACCGCTCTTGGCGTAGGCGCCCAGCGACTTTTCTTCCTGCGTGGTCAGGCCGCCATCGGCGTTCCCCGGCGAGAAGCTGCCATGGCCCATGATGGTGTAGTAGCGGGCGGCCTTGGCCACGGTTTCGACGATGGCATTGCCCAGGTCCGGACTGATGGCGCGCCGCTGCATGTGGTATTCGCAGCCCACCAGCTCGCCCGTCTCTTCGAAGATGCAGGGGCTGCCGGCCGCGATCAGGGTGTCGAACGCCACGCCGACGGCCGGGTTGGCGCTGATGCCGCTGGTGCTGTCGGAGCCGCCGCAGATGGTGGCGACGACCAGCTCATCGATGCCCATCGGCACGCGCTCCTGCCGCGCCAGGTGTTCCAGCGCCCAGCCGATCCACTCGACGCCGCTGCTCACGCTGGGGCGCGTGCCGCTGTTTTCCTGGATCGTGATCGTGTGCACGGGGCGGTCGCTGTCGGTCACGGCGCTGGAGAGGCCGTACTTGTTGAAGCCTTCGCAGCCCAGGGACACCAGCAGTACGGCCCCCACGTTCGGGTGCGTGAGCAAACGGCGCATCACCTGGTCCGCGTATTCGTTGGGGAAGCAGCCCGTAAAGCCGATCAGGTGCACGGGCTGGCCGGGAAAGGCGTTGACCATCAGGCGCGCCACGTGGTGCGCGCATTCGACCATATAGGCCACCACCACGATATTGCGGATGCCCTTGCGGCCATCGGCGCGCAGGTAGCCCGACAGGGCGGGTGTCGTCGTTGGAGCGTTCATGCTTGGTCGTCCTTGTCCAGGAAATGGTGGCCGTCCTGGCCCAGGGTAAACGTGGGGATGTAATCGCTTGCCAGGTTGTGCGTATGGATATGTTCGCCGATGGCGACGGGGGCCGTGATGCTGCCGATCAGGGCGCCGTAGCGCAGCACCTTGTCGCCCACGGCCAGCGCGCGGCGCGCCACCTTGTGGCCGATGTGGATGTTTTGCACCAGGGTGACGGGCAGGCCGTCGATGGCGACGACCTCGCCGCAGGCCAGGGCTGTCCTGGCGATCAGGCAGTTATCCTCGGGCGACATCAGGAGCAGGCTGCTAGGCCGGGAAGCGAGGCTCATGGCGCACCCTCCCCGGCAAAAACGGCTAGGCGCCCGGCTGGCTCAGTTTTTCCCGCGTGCCGATCGACGACAGCATGGTGCTGCGCGATGAATCGAGGTGCGAGCGCATGGCCTCGAGCGCCTTCGGCACGTCGTGCTCGGCCAGCGCGCGCAGGATCGCCAGATGCTCCTGCACCGCGTACTGGTTGCGGCCCTTTTCCTCGCCCTTGTCCCACTGGTAGTGATAGTGAAACACGAACGAGACGATATCGTAGAAGCCCTGCGCGAAGCGGTTGTTCAAGAGGCCGATCAGGAAGGTGTGGAACTCGCGGTCCAGCGCCGGAAACGCATTGTGGCGTGTGTCTATCCTGGCCGCCAGCTTCTCGTGCTGCTTGATCAGCCGCGCCAGTTCCGCATACGCCGGATCGCCATGCGGCAGGTGCGCAAACTGCTCCACGGCCGCCATCTCGAACATGCGCCGCATGTCCGCCAGTTCGGTGGCAAACGAGCGGTCGAACGCGCACAGGCGCCAGCCGCCGCGCGGCTTCTTTTCGATCAGGCCGAAGCGCGAAAAACCGATCAGGAATTCGCGCACGCTGACGGTACTGGCGCCCGCCTCGCG
The DNA here is from genome assembly GCF_900103595.1 of Janthinobacterium sp. OK676. Lineage (NCBI taxonomy): Bacteria > Pseudomonadati > Pseudomonadota > Betaproteobacteria > Burkholderiales > Oxalobacteraceae > Janthinobacterium > Janthinobacterium sp. OK676. The sequence continues at coordinate 83,506 of NZ_FNHA01000008.1, read as the reverse complement.
CGCCAGCTCCGCCTCCGAAAACTCCGCGCCCGGTGGCATGTCGCGCTGGTACACGCGCTCCATCAGCACCTGCTGGATGCGCTCCGCCCCCGACTGCAATTCGGAGATATCGAAGTAGTCGCCCGGTATGGGTTTGCGCAGCAAACGCCGGTCCGCCGGGCTGGCGATCAGACGCCGCGTCGACAGATACGCGATCGCGCTGCGGATGGCCGTGCGGCTGCCCTGGCAGATCGTGGTCAGGAACTGCTCCGTCGGCAGCATCTCGCCCACTGCGACATTCTCGGCGAGAAATTGCAACAGCAGGTTGGTACTGCGCTTGAAGACGGTGGCGGGTTTGGACATGGATGAATGAACGCGCTATGCCAGCGAAAGGGAAAGTGGATGAGTGGGCCATTTTAGTCGATATCGGATTGGATCGGCATGCCAGAAAAGAAACAACAGCGGTGACGGGGGCGTTCATGGCTGCGCTCCCGGCGCCAGCATGGCGCGCAGGCGAGGCTGCGCCAGGGCGGGACACAGCTGCCGCGCCAGCGCCGCCACGGGCGCCATGCGCCGCTCAATCTTGCCAGCGTGGTGCTGCGCGATGTCGGCCAGGCGGTGCGCGAGGAAGGGATTGCCGAAGCGTTCCCTGACCTGCGCCACATAGGCCAGCGCCGCGTCGCCGTGCCGCGTGCCCATGGCCGCAAACACGGGCAGCACTTCCTCGTGCCACAGGGCTTCCAGCGCGGCGCGCATGGCGCCATCGTCCATCGCCTCGCGCACCGTCATGCCGGCCGGGCTGCCCCGTTCCATCCACAGCTGCGCCAGATAGGTGTGACCCAGGTTAAGCAGGAACAGCTTGCGCTGTTCATACTCGCGCAGATTGCCCGTCACCACCAGTTGCGGATGGCGGCACGGCAGCAGCATGCCTTCCTGCGCCTCGATGGCCCACAGCGCATAGGGTTCGGCCACCGCGCCTATCGGTTCGATCGCTTCGGAAACGATGCGGTCGACGAGGGAATTGATCCACAGGCAGCCCGTTTGCAGGTAGGCGATGAACACGGCATCGCAGCGCCACTGCCGCGCCAGGGTCACGGCCACCTGGCGCAGTACATGACCGTTGTCGGCCACCAGTTCGCACGGAAAAATCGAGATGGGCGCGGCGCCGGCCAGGAAGCGGCCGTGCAGCAGCACCAGCAGCTTGGCGGGAAAGCTGGCGGGAACGGTCGCGCCATCGAGCATGCCGGCGTGGTCGGCGTCATCGAGCTGGTAGCCCGTGTCGCCCGTGTTCGAGACGATCACGCGCGCGGCCACGGCCGCATCGCGCACCTGCCGCCAGTCGCTGCCGGCCTGCCACGCCTGCGTGACGGCGTCGGCGCGGCGCACCTCGTCGACTTGGGCGCCGTCGTGCCAGCCGCGGATGCGCACGGGGTAGCCGCCGGCCTGGCGAAACGCCGCCACCCGCGCCGCGCCCTGCGCGCTGCCGGTCGTCTGCACGATGGTGATATGGCCCAGCGCCTCGCCTGTCTTGGCCGCTTCGCTGACGAACAGGTCGGCGTGCGCCTGCAGGAAGCGGCTGGTGCCAAACTGCAGGATGGGGTTGAGATCGCTCATCTCAGACCTCGACGATGGCCTTGATGACGCCAGCTTCTGGCTGCATCCAGCGATCGAGCACGCCCGTAAATTCGTCGAGCGTGGTGCGGTGGGTATTGAGCAGCGCGGTGGGGACTTTGCCCGCCTTCATGGCCGCCACCACTTCCTCGAAATCGTCGACGGTGGCGTTGCGGCTGCCCAGCAGGGTCGTTTCGCGCTTGTGGAATTCAGGGTCGGAAAAGGACAGGCGGTCGCGCACGATGGACACCAGTACATAGGAGCCGCCGTGGGCGACAAAGTCCAGGCCCCGCTCCATGGCGGCGATATTGCCGGTGGCGTCAAACACCACGTCGAAGAATTCGCCGCCGGTGGCGTCCGACAGCTGCTCCTTGTCGCCGTCGCCCAGCTGCACCGTGCGGGTGATACCGAGCGCGTCGCGGCAGAACTGCAAACGGTCGGCGCGGCCGTCGAGCACCGTCACGTCGGCGCCTTTCAAGGACGCGAACAGCATCACGGCCATGCCGATCGGGCCGGCGCCCACCACCAGCACGCGCTTGCCGGCATCGACCGCGCCGCGCTTGACGGCATGCGCGCCGATGGCCAGGAATTCAATCATGGCCGCGTCGTCGAGCGAAATGCCTTCCGTCTTGAAGACGAAGCGCTCGGGCAGCGCCAGGTATTCCGTCATGCCGCCGTCGCGGTGCACGCCCAGCACTTCGATGCGGGTGCAGCAATTGGTCTTGCCCTGGCGGCAGGCCACGCAAGTACCGCACGACAGGTAGGGCATCACGTAAACCTGGTCGCCCGCGGCCAGGCGCGAGCCGGCTGGCGCGCTGTGGATATGGCCGGACAGTTCATGGCCCATCACGCGCGGATAGCTGAGGAAAGGCTGGGTGCCGCGGAAGATATGCATGTCGGTGCCGCAGATGCCGACGCGGCGTATGCGCAGCAGCACTTCGCCCTCGGCGGGCACGGGCACGGCGCGCTGCTCCATGCGCAAACTGCCGGGCGTATCGCAAACGATACTTTTCATCATGGTCGTCTCTCTCGCCGCCCGGGTCTTGCCGGTGGCATATTATATTTAACGTACAAACCAACTGTGAAAAAAATCCGTCTGCGCGGATTATCTTTCCAGCCCTGCCTACGGCGCGTCTTGCTGCGCCGCACAACGTTTTTTTCGTTATTCCATGTGGCTCGAACGCGCCGCTCATGCTGCAGTCGTCGTTCGGTTTTATAAATATACCGTACAAAAAAATGAAGGTCAACGGATTCTTTTTACGGTTTTTTCGGCTCCTCTGCTACATTCCTGCTTGACCCTGACCTTACGTCAGGCGCGATCGTGGCGACACGCACTGAAGACAAGGAGAAGACGATGCTGTTGAAAATCGGGGAACTGGCCAGGCTTACGGGCCTGACCATCCGCACCCTGCACCACTACGACAGCATCGGCCTGCTCTCGCCTTCGGCGCGCACGCAAGCTGGCTACCGCCTGTACCAGCACGGCGACATGGACCGGCTGCACCGGATCATGGCGCTGCGCAAGTTCGGACTGTCGCTGGCCGATATCGCCAACGCCCTCGCCGGCCCGGACCTGCCGCTCTCCTCCATCGTGGCGCGGCAGATCGCCATGCTGGAGCGCCAGATCGCGCAGGCGTCCACCTTGCGCGAACGCCTGCGCACCCTGCAAACGCAGCTGACGCAGGGGCAGGCGCCGGAACTGGCCGAGTGGCTCACCACTATGGAGTTGATGACCATGTACGACAAATACTTTAGTCACGAAGAACTGCAACAACTGCCGCTGCTGTCCGATGCGGCCGTGGAACAGGAATGGAAAGCGCTGGTAATGAGAGTGCGCGCCGCCAAGGACGCGGGCGCGGGCCCCGGCGATGCGCCAGCGCAGGCGCTGGCCACGGAATGGATGGTCAAGCTGGTGCGCGACACGGGGGCCCACCCTGGCCTGTTCGCGCGCCTGAACGACATGCATGCGCAGGAACCATCGATGCAGGCGACGACCAGCATCGATGCGGACCTGATGCAGTTCATCCTCGCCGCCTTCAACGCCTCGCGCATGGCGCTGTACAAACCTTTCCTCGATGAGCAGGAATACGCGCATCTGGTGGCCAACTACGGCAAGCGTTCGGGCGAGTGGCCGGCCCTGATCGCCGCCGTGCGCGCCGCCATCGATGCGCGCACGCCGCCCACCGATCCGGCCGTGCTGCAACTGGCGCGGCAGTGGCTGGAACTGTTCCGCTCCTACGCGGGCACGGACCCGGCCACGCAGCTGAAATTCCGCCAGGCGCACCAGCAGGAACCGCGTCTGATGGAAGGCAGCTTCGTCGACGCGGCCATGCTGCAATACCTGGGCGCGGCGATGGCTGTCGTGGCGCAGGAGCGTCCCGGCGCATAGCTTCAGGTGTGGCATCTCGTGGGCGCGGCCATGTAGAATCGGCCTTCGCCCACGAGAGGATTAACCGATGCGCCGCTTTCTGTTTGCTTGCCTGACCCTGCCCGCCCTGAATGCCGCCATGGCCGCCGAGCCGCCCGTGCAAGGTGTGTGGCAGGGCACCGTGGGCAAGGCCAATATCGTGGCCTGCTTCAACCAGCCCAGCACCACGCAAGGGTCTGACCGCAGCGGCAGCTATTACTACGCGCGCTACAAGACGCCGATCATGCTGGCCAAGCCGAACGGCAAGGCCCTGTGGCAGGAACTCGACGCCAAGGGCAATACGACGGGGACGTGGTCGCTGAACGCGCAGCAAGGCGGAAAACTCGTCGGCACCTGGACGGCCCCGAAAAGCGGCAAGACCCTGCCCCTGGCCTTGACCCTGCTGGAAGCGGCGGGCGACCGCGAACATCCATCGTGCGCCAGCGACGCCTACAACCTGGCGCTGGAAGATTTTCCCGCCACCAAGGTAAGCAAACCCGTCACCTTCGAAGGCAAGCAATACCGCAATCTGCAAGTGGGCGACACCATCACCGTGGAACTGATGGCGCCCGGCGACGGCGTGGCGAAAATCAATGCGCAGCTACGCACCGTGCTGGCGAAAAACAAGAAGGACCTGGAAGACTTCTATGCCACGCGCCGCGAATACCTGGGCCGCAACGGTTTCACGACGGAAGACGAAGTGTATGCGGATCCCACCTACTGGTCGCCGCGCTGGGTGACGGTCAAGTTCTACCGCTGGGCGGCCGGCTATGGCGCCAGCGGCATCTCCATCAAGTTCCGCACCTGGGACGTGAAAACGGGCCAGGAAACGGACGTATGGAACTGGTTTGGCGCCAGCGCCAGCGATGGCGACGACAAGGCCGCATTGCCGGACCGCCTGCGCCAGGCCCTGTTCAAGGGCGTGAAAATCGACGCCGAATGCAAGGGCACGGATTACGACGGCCGCGGCCGCTTCCACCTGTCATTGAAACCGGAAGGCGTATCGTTCTGGGAAGATCCGAACGGCAGCGGCTGCGAAAACGACTTTTTACTGCCCTACAACAAGGTCGGCCCCTTCCTCACCGTCAAGGGCCGTGCCGCGCTCAGCGATTTGCTGCCGAAGAACTAGCCAGCACCAATCATCGTCGCCACCATCTCCGCCGTGGCGGCCGCCAGGGTCCAGCCCAAGTGGCCGTGGCCCGTGTTGTAGTACACGCCCGGCGCCTTGCCCGGCCCCACTTTGGGCAGCATGTCGGGCAGCATGGGGCGCAAGCCCGCCCACGGGATCACCTTGCGCGTGTTCACGCCGGGAAAGCACTGCTGCACCCACTGCAACAGCGGGCGGATGCGGTCGGCGCGGATGTCGTAATTGACGCCGTTGAATTCCGCCGTGCCCGCCACCCGGAGCCGGTCTTCGCCCAGGCGGCTGCTGACCAGCTTGGTCGCGTCGTCGAGCAGGCTGACCTGTGGCGCGGCCGCGCGGCTGGCGGCATCATCGAGCTGCACGGTAATCGAATAGCCTTTCACGGGATACACGTTCACATGGTCGCCCAGGCTGGCCGCCATGGCGCGGCTGGCCGTGCCCGCGCAGATGACGACGGCGTCGAACAGGCTGCTGTCCTCCCTCATGGCGACGCGCACCTTGCCGTGTTCGCGCGCCAGCGCCGTGACTTCCTCGCCATAGCGGCAGGCCACGCCCAGGCGGGCGCAGGCGTCGGCCAGGCCGTTCGTGAATTTGTGGATGTCGCCCGTGGAATCGCTGTCCGTGTAGTAGCCGCCGTAAAAGTCGCCTGCCAGGGCCGGTTCGATGGCGCGCATTTCCTGCGGCGTGACGGCGCGCCGCTGCAAGCCGCCCTGCGCCAGCAGACGCGACACGCCGGCCGCCCGCTCGAAGCCTGCACGCTCCCGGTAGACGTGCAGGATGCCGGCGCGGCGGTGATCGAAGTCGATGTTTTCCGCTTCGGCCCACGCAAACAGATGCGCGCGCGCGGCGATCGCCATGCGCGCCGTGGCGATGGTGTTGCGCTCATAACCAGGCATGGCGGCGAGGAATTCCGCAAACCAGCTCAGCTTGTGCCAGCTGGGCCAGGGATGAAGCAGCAAGGGCGCATCGCGCCGCGCCATCCATTTCAGGGCGTTCAAAATCGTTGCCTTGTGATTCCACACTTCCGCGTGCGAGGCCGACAATTGTCCGCCATTCGCATACGACGTTTCCATGGCGGCGTAGCGGTGGCGCTCGATCAGGGTCACGTTTACGCCCCGCTTGGCCAGCGCATACGCCGTCGTCACGCCCGTGATGCCACCGCCCAGCACGGCCACGCGCTTCATTGTGCCGACACCTTGTGCACGACCGTGTCGCCAGCCTGCAACACGCGCCCATCGGGCGCCAGCACGTCCATGCGGCGCACGGGCAAGCCTGAGCCACGCTGCAGCAAGGTCGAATGCGCCTCGCCCGCTTCGAACAATTGCGCCTCGCTCCACTGGCGCAAGCCGACGACGACGGGAAACAGCGCCAGCCCCTTGGGCGTCAGCACGTATTCCTGGTAAGCCGTGCCGTCCGAGGCGGGCGCAACCGTGAAGATGCCCTCTTCCACCAGGGTGTGCAGGCGGTCGGCCAGGATGTTCTTCGCCACGCCCAGGCTTTTCTGGAATTCGCCGAACCGGCGCATGCCGTCGAAGGCGTCGCGCACGATCAGCAGCGACCAGCGCTCGCCAATCACGTCGAGCGCGCGCGCCACGGGACAGGGGTCGGTTTTCAGGCTCTTGCGCTTGGCCACGGGCATTCTCCAGGATTGAGTGGTTGCATTTTAAAACTTCTCGGCGTAGACTCCAACTGGTTTTAATTTGAAACTACTTAATTGACCTCCCATGCGCGATACAACGACTCCCATCACGACAGCACTTCCCGCCACCCTCGTCTGGCTGTTTGCCACGGCGGCCGGCCTCAGCGTGGCCAATGTGTATTACGCCCAGCCCTTGCTCGCCACCCTGGCGCACGAGTTCGGCATGACGGAGGCCGCCAGCGGCATGGTCATCACGGCCACGCAGATCGGCTGCGCGCTGGCCCTGCTGCTGCTCGTGCCCTTGGGCGACATGCTGAACCGGCGCCGGCTGACCCTGTTCCAGCTGGCCATGCTGGCCATTACCCTGGTGGCCTTGGGCTGCGCCCGTTCCACGGCCGCCTTGCTGGGCGGCATGCTGATGGTCGGCTTGCTGGGCACGGCCATGACGCAGGGCTTGATCGCTTACGCGGCCAGCGCGGCGGCCAGCCATGAGCGGGGAAGAGTCGTCGGCATCGCGCAGGGCGGCGTGGTGATCGGCTTGCTGCTGGCGCGCACCCTGTCCGGCGTGGTAGCCGATGTGGCCGACTGGCGCGCCGTGTATTTTGTTTCGGCGGCCATCGCTGGCGCCCTGTTGCTGCTGCTGTGGCGCATGCTGCCGCCGCCGGCGCTGTCCAGCAAAAAGCTCGCGTATGGCGCCCTGCTCGCCTCGATGCTGGACATGCTGCTGCACAACAAGGTCTTGCGCGTGCGGGGCATGCTGGCCCTGCTGATGTTTGCCGTCTTCAATATTTTCTGGAGCGCCCTCGTGCTGCCCCTGACGGCGCAAGGCTATAGCCATGCGGCCATCGGCGCGTTTGGCCTCGTGGGCGTGATCGGCGCGCTGGGCGCGGCACGCGCGGGCGCCATGGCGGACCAGGGACGCGCGCAATGGACGACGGGCGCGGCCCTGCTGCTGCTGCTGGCCGCGTGGCTGCCGCTCGGCTTTGCGGGCGCGGCCCTGTGGCCGTTAATCGTCGGCATCATCGCGCTGGACCTGGCGGGCCAGGCCATCCACGTGACGAACCAGAGCCTGATCTTCAAGGATGACAGCGACGCACACAGCCGCCTGGTGGCGTGCTACATGCTGTTTTATGCGGTGGGAAGCGGACTCGGAGCGATTGCCGCCACCAGCGTGTATGCGCTGGCGGGCTGGCATGGGGTGTGCGCGCTGGGCGCGGCGGTCAGCTTGCTCGCCCTGCTGTTCTGGCGGCTGACCTTGCCTGCTGAAAAAGCTTAATTCAGCATGGCCGCGGTGGCGGAACCGTGACGATACGTTTTCAAGGCATCGGGCTGGATCTGGATCAGCGAACCGCTGACTTTAATCAGGTGCAAGTCCGTCAGCTGGTGCAGCACGCGCGACAGGGTGGCGGGCGCCAGGTTCAGGAACGATGCCAATAAACTTTTCTTCAGGTCCAGCTTGACTTCGTTCGAGCGCTGCTGGTCCGACGCCTGCAGCAAATACTCGACCACGCGCTGGGTGGCGTTCTGCACGGAGCAGCGCTCCACATTGCGGATGAAACCCATCAGGTGGTGCGACAGGCTGTTCATCATCTGGCGCGCGATGCGGGGCGACTGGTCAAGCAGGCGCAGCAGCGCGTGTGGCGGGATGCGCAGCAACAAACAGTGTTCGAGCGCTTCGGCGCAGAATGGATAGGGTTCATCGAGGAAAATCATGGCTTCGCCGAAGCTCTGGCCCGGGCGGATCAGTTCCAGAACCTTGTCGGTCCCTTCCATGGAAAACACGCTGAGCTTGACGAGGCCGAAAACCACCACGTAGGCGCCTTCCGCCACTTCGCCCTTGCGGAACAGCACTTTGCCTTTTTCCACTTCGACGCGCACGACATCCTGGCGCAATTGCTCTAATTGCGAAGGGGAAATATGGCGGAACAGAGCCTGGCTCGACAGCAAGCCATCGACGTTGACCTTATGCATGACACTCTCTTATTAGATTAGCGAATGACTAAGAGTGTAATGGGCCGGCACGGTCAAGGCCATACGTCAAAGGAACTAGGGTTGTCTAGGCCGGAACGCCATGCAGGTCAAACAATCGCGGATTCCTTGTTGTGTATTTGCGCTTTGCTTGATCTTTATTTGCTCAACTCGCGCTCGACCGCGTAGACGGCGATCTGCACGCGGCTGCTGAGCTTAAGCTTTTTCAGGATGTTTTGCACGTGGATTTTCACCGTGCTTTCGGCCACGTCCAGCTGGCGCGCGATTTCCTTGTTGCTCAGTCCTTGCGCCAGGCAGGCCATCGCTTCGCGTTCGCGCGGCGTCAGTTTGTCGTAGTCTTCCTGGGGCGCGTTCTGCCCCGCGCGGAACTGCGACACGAGCTTGGCCGTCATGGCGTCGGCGATCACGGATTCGCCGGCGGCCGCGCGGCAAATGGCCTGACCCAGCTGTTCGGCCTCGATATTTTTCAGCAAATAGCCGCGCGCGCCCGCGCGCAGGGCGGCACCGAGGTCGGCCGCGTTTTCCGACACGGTCAGCATCAGCACCACCATCTGCGGCAGGTCCTGCAAGATCAGCTGCAGCGCCTCGACGCCGGACACGCCGGGCATGTTCAAGTCCATCAGCACCACGTCGGGCTGCAGCTCGGCCGCCAGGCGCACGCCGTCCAGCCCGTTCGATGCCTCGCCCACCACCTGGAATTGAGGATTGCGCTGCAACAGCAGCTTGACGCCGCTGCGCAGCAAGGTGTGGTCGTCGACCAGCAGGATTTTGATTGGTACGTTCACGTGTTTGTTGCCTGATAAAGATGATTCATTTGTTACGCGGCCTGGCGCCGGGCCGCCGGCAAGGCCAGCGAGATCGTCGTGCCGCCGCCGGGCGTGCTGTCGATGGCAAATTGCGCACCGAGCCGCTCGGCTCTTTCCTGCATGATACGCAAGCCGATCTGCAATTCCGTTTTCTTGTCGCGCAGGTTGGCGGCGAAGCCTTCGCCATCGTCGCGCACCTGCAGCGCAAAGTCGCGCCCGTTGTCCACGCGCAGCGCCACGTTGCTCGCCTGCGCGTGCTTGCGGATATTCGACAGCGCTTCCTGCACGATGAACAGGATCTGCAGCTGCTGCTCGGGCGCCAGTGGCGCGCCGTTGCCGCTCATTTCCAGCGAGCCGACGACGCCCGTCTGCAGCTCGAACTTGGCCAGCACTTCCGACAGCTTGCTTTCCAGGTCGCTGCCATGCCAGCGCGTACGGAAATTGACGAGCAGTTCGCGCACGTCCTGGTAGCTTTGCTCGACGCCCATGCGCATCAGCGGCAGCACTTCGGCCGCTTCGTCGAGCTGGCCACGGCGCACGGAGTCGTCGAGCATCTGCACTTGCAGGCTGATGAAGTTCAGGCTTTGCGCGATGCTGTCATGCAAGCCTTCGGCCAGCAGGCTGCGTTCGCGCGCGACGGCGAATTCCTTTTCGCGCGCGATCAGGCGCTGGTTTTCAATGGCGATGCCCAGGCTCTGGCCCAGGGTTTCCAGCCAGCCCTGCTGCTGCGCATGGGCGGCTTGCGGACGCGCAAAGTGCAGCGAAAAACTGCCGACCACCTGCTCGCGCGCGAGGATGGGAAAGACGGCGATGGCGATGAACCCTTCTTCCTGGCAACGATAACGCTGCAGCGCATCGACCTGGCGGAAATCGCGGATCTGGATCACGCCTTGCGCGACGGCCGCGCCGCACAGGCAATCGTTGTTGCGGATGCAGTGCTCCTCTTCCACCATGGCGTCGGAAATACCCTCGTGCACGATGATGTGCACGGTGTCCTGCTGCGGATCGAGGATGCGCACGGTGCCGCCCTCGGCCTGCGCGAACTCCATCACGTGGCGCAGGAAGCCGCGGCACAATGCATCGATGGCGTGCTGTCCCGCCAGCAAGGTGGAAATCTCGTGCAGGGTGGCCAGCTGGCGTTCCTGCGCGGCGCTCAGGCCCGATGCGGCTTGCGCCAGGCGGCGCTGGCGCCAGCGCGACGCTGGAAGTTGTTTGCGGGAAGGTTGACTGCGCGGCGCATGCATGAAGAACTCGAATCTGAAAAGTGATGCGCCCGGCAAGCGCTGCGGCCTGCCGGGCTGGTGAAGGTTACAAATGAATTTCGGTACCGAGCAGCTTGACGAATTGCGCCAGCCAGGCCGGATGCGCGGGCCAGGCGGGTGCCGTGACGAACTGGCCATCCGTGACGGCGTCCGTGACGGCGATGTCGGCATACGTGCCGCCCGCCAGTTTCACTTCCGGCGCGCAAGCGGGATAGGCGGAAATGCGTTTGCCGCGGATGACGTCGGCGGCGGCCAGCAACTGCGCGCCGTGGCAGACGGCCGCGACGGGCTTGCCCGCTTCGGCGAAATGGCGCACGGCGGCGATGACTTTCTCGTTCAGGCGCAGGTATTCAGGGGCGCGTCCGCCGGCGATCATCACGGCGTCATAGTGGGCCGGATCGATGTCGTCGAAGCTGGCGTTCAGGGTGAACAGATGGCCCGGCTTTTCCGTGTAGGTCTGGTCGCCCTCGAAATCGTGGATGGCCGTCTTGATCGTCTCGCCGCTCTTCTTGCCGGGGCAGACGGCATGCACGGTATGGCCGAGCATCAGCAGGGCCTGGAACGGCACCATCGTTTCATAATCTTCTGCAAAATCGCCGGTCAAAAACAGAATTTTTTTCGCTGCCATTTGGTTCTCCTATGAAAGATTGATTCCCCAAGGCGTATCTTAGCGCGACTTGGCAGCCATACTGGATATTTATCAAACTTTTGCCTCTTGATCGAGGATTTTACAGGCTGAGACAGAATTATTTACAGCCTCGCCGGTCAAATCAAGTACACCTCCTTGAAAGGCCGGACCATGGACAGCAGCAGCGGCAACATTACCCTCATCCGTATCTTCGACCACTTGCCCGATGCCGAGCGCGCCCGCAACCGGCTGCTGGCCGAAGGCTTTCCTCCTCACGCCGTGCAGCTGGACGCGGGCGACGACGAGGCTGGCCCCGTGCAGGGCAATTTTACGGTCGGCAATTACGACACCCTCAGCAGCTGGCTGGAACGGGCCGTCCATGCCCTGTTCGGCGGCGACAACGATCTGTACCGGCGCAACTACGGCAAGGCGGCGTTTCGCGGCATGGTCCGCCTGGTGGTGGCCACGCGCCATGCCGATGAACACGAGCGCGCACACGCCATCGTGCAGGCGTGCGGCGGCAGCGATATCGAACAGCGTACGGCCCGTTGCGGCCAGAACAGGCACGGCGGCGTGGCGGCCCTGTCGCGCTAGCCGGGCGCACAGCAAGGAGAATGAGCATGGACGTCACGTGGGTGGTAGTGGCCGACAGCAGCCGGGCGCGGCTGTTTGCGCTGGGACAGCAAAACCAGCTGGGCGAGCTGCAGGATTTTGTCAATCCGGCGGGCCGCGAAACGGAGAACGCCCTGAACAGCGATGCCAGCGGACGCTTCGGCAGCGGCATGCGGGCCGGGACGCAGGCGGGCACGCAGGCGCACACGGCCGAGCCCAGGGTGGCGCCAGTCGAGCATGCGAACGAACAGTTTGCCCGGCAGATCGCGCAAGTGTTGCAGCAGGGCTTGCAGCAACGGCGCTACAGCAAGCTGTGCCTCGTCGCCGCGCCCAAGTTCCTGGGACAGCTGCGTCTAAGCCTGGACGCCCAGGTGGAAAAACGGCTCAGCCATGCCCTGGCCAGGGAGGTCGCCAGCATGAACGTGCCCCAGCTGGAAGCCTATTTGCAGCAAGCACTGGACAGGGACAGCGGCGCCAGCTGAACGGCAACAGCCCCATTACCGCCCGCAAGCGGGCACAATCTGTGGCAAGATCTGCATTCTTTCTTTCAAAACCGGAACTTGCCATGATTTTTGAAATTGCCCACATCCAGATCAAATCGGCCACGCACGCAGCCTTCGAAGCGGCCGTGACGAAAGCCGTCCCCCTGTTCCAGCGCGCGCGCGGCTGCGAATCGATGCGCCTGGAGCGCTCGATCGAAAACGGCGACGCCTACCGCCTGGTCGTGGGCTGGACAACCCTGGAAGACCATACCGTGCATTTCCGCGGCAGCGAGGACTTCCAGGCATGGCGCGGCCTGGTCGGTGAATTTTTTGCCGCACCGCCGCAGGTCGAGCATATGAATACGGTGGTGACGGGGTTTTAAGGCGAGGTTTCAAACACCCAGGCGCACCGGCTGCCCGCCGGGCTTGTCAGCTTTGTCGGATTACGCGCGGCTTTGCCCCGCCTCGGCGGCCCCGCTAATCCGACCTACCCCACTAGACAGGCGCCTGGACGGCGGGGTGGTGAAACACTTGCCGCAAATAGGCGAGGAAGGTCTCATCCTTGCACAGGGTCTTGCCCGGCGAATCGGACAGCTTCGCCACGGACTGGCCATTGCAGCGCACCAGTTTCATGACGATGTTGAGCGGCGTCAAGCCGACATCGTTGGTGAGATTGGTGCCGATGCCAAAGCCCGTCATGATGCGGTCGGCGAAGTGCTGGTACAGGGCGAAGGCCTTGTCCAGGTCCAGGCCGTCGGAAAACACGAGGCGCTTGGTATTGGCGTCGATACGCAGGGCCGCGTAGTGGGCCAGCGCCTTCTCGCCCCACTCGACGGGGTCGCCCGAATCGTGGCGCAAGCCGTCGAACAGCTTGGCGAAATACAGGTCGAAGTCGGCCAGGAAAGCATCCATGCCGACCACGTCCGTCAGGGCGATGCCCAGGTCGCCCCGGTATTCCTGCACCCAGTCTTCCAGTGCCGCCTTTTGAAAATCGCGCAGACGCACGCCGAACGACTGGAACGACTGCATGTATTCATGCGCCATGGTGCCGATCGGCACGATGCCGAGCTTTTTCGCCAGGTAGACATTCGACGTACCCTTGAAATACTCGGGCACTTCGCGCGCCAGGCGCTGCACTACTTCGTCGTGCCAGGCGCCGGAAAAACGCCGGCGCACGCCGAAGTCGGAAAATTCAAATGGATGCTTGCGCCGCGGCAACTTGCCGAATTCCTTGACGGCTTCCACTTTCAAGCCCAGGCGGTGGCGCCCTTCGCGCATGGCCGCGTCCAGGTCAAAACGGCGGAAATACAGTTCATTGATGATGTACAGCACGAAAATCTCGAAACCCATCACGTGCACCTGCGGCCCGGCCGCGTGCACGAGCAAGGTGTCGCCATTCGTGCTGACGTCGATGAACTTGCGCTGGAAGCGGAACACCGTCAAAAAGTCGACGAAGTCGCTCTTCATGAAGCGCAGGGTGCGCAGATAAGCCAGCTCATCGTCCGCAAACGACATCGAGCACAGGTGGTCGAGCTGTTCTTCCAGCTCGCCCTTCAGTTCGGCCAGGGGAAAGGCGGTGGCGTTGCGGCAGACAAATTCGTATTCGGTATGGGTATTCGGATGACCGTGCAGCAAGGCTTGCCACATTGTAAATTTATACAGATCGGTTTCCAGCAAACTGCGCACTATCGGGGTCATGTGTGTTTTCTCCAACTTCCTGAAGCCAGAATAGTACGCCACCGCAGGCATTTCGGCAGGGTCCGCTTGCAGGACAGCCTCAATCGCCTGCGTTGGCCAGCAACTCGGGCAAGACGTCGGCCGACGTGGCCAGCCGCGCGCCGCGCTCGTGCATGGCGGCAAGGAAGTCGCGCTGCTGCGTTGCAAAGCCCGTGACGGGGCTCATGCAATCCGTCAGCAGGACCAGGCGCGACAGGGCCTGCTTGCCTTGCTGCCCTTCCAGGTAATCGGCGATGTGCTCGGTGCTGGCTTTCACGCAATGGCTGCCCGCTTCGCCGGTGACGTAAATCTGCTGCGCCGGCAGCAGGGTGGCGAGGAAATCCAGGTTGAGCTGGGTGGCCGCATCCTGCGCATCGGGCACTTCCGCCATGACGGCCGAGTAATGTTCGGTCCACGGATTGGAACCCTTGCTCAGCTTGGCCACCACTTGCAAATGATCCACTTCCCAGGCGTTGTAGGCGGCGCGCACGGCGGCGTGGATATTCTGGCCCCAGCTGCCAATCTCGCAATGCACGGGCCACACCATCAATTGATAGCGCCCCGCTTGCTCCAGCGCATCGAGGTAGGCCAGCGCGCGCGGCAAGGCGCCGCTGGCGGCGGGCAGGAACAAGCGGTCGCGCACTTGCCGGGCGCAGATCTGCGTAAATGGCGCGACCGGGGCGCCGTCGCCCGTGCGCCAGAAAGCGGGGTGGGCGATGTCGTAGCGGTGGTGGGCGTCAAGGGTCACGCTGATCTGCGTCAAGCCGTTGCCCCCTTCACGTATCAGCTGGGCCACGCGCAGCATGTCGGCGTGGGCGCCGGGCACGGCCAGGGCAGGCGCGGCGCCGGCAGGCAGCCATTCGGCGGGCAGGTCGCAAAAATCGTTTTGCGGGTCGATGACGAGCAGGTGCAACTGGCGTTTCATGGCGGTCCTCGTGCGTGGCGGGAACTTGCATGATAATGGCAAGATCGCCATCACGCCAATCCGGGGCCCGCCATGCACCTTCCACATCGCAATAACTTGCGTCCAAACAAATTACTCAACAGCAAATGGACTGCCGTGACACCGGTCAACAAGGAAAAGCATTTCCTCGTCATCAAGGTGTGCGCGGCGGCCACGCCGGGTGAGCCGGTTACGCATGTGAAACTGGAAGCCGTGCATTCGGGCCGCGTGCAGATCCTGCCCTGGCGCGCGCTGGAAGATGCGGCGCAATGGCATCAGGGGTGGAAGACGTAACGGCGCTGGCGCCGCTCGACCAGCTTCAACGCCACCTCGGCCGCCTCGCTGACGGCTTCGGCTTCCGTCGCGAACGGATGGTCGGCCAGCACGCGGTGCTTTTTGACGATATTGTTTCGATGCATGGGATTGCTCGATGGGGTGTACAGAGACACATAGGCGCCCCACAGTTTGCAACCGCGCAAGGGTTCCGCCGTGTAATTTATCTCATACGTATCAACGTACTTTATCGGCACGATGTTTGCTCCAAAAATGACATCCCCGGGCAGCCTGTCTCAACGGCCCTGCCCGGCGTAGGGTTGGAATACATGCAATCGCGCTTGCTCAGGATACTGACTCACTTATCTGCTTTTTATTACGCGGCACAGGGAAAAACTTGAACGCCTGCCTGATTTCCAGGCATGGCGGCACGCCCATTGAAAGTATAGACGATGCGAAAAAATTATGAGAAGGCAACTCTGTACTGAACGCCCCTGGCGCCTGCCCTATTTCGCCGCCTCGGCTGCGGCATGCATGGACCAGACGACGCTGAGGATTTTCCATAGGCCGTCGCGCTTGACCATCTGCCACGCTTCGACGCCATAGTTCGACAGTTTGTCGCCGACGAGGAATTCGTAGTCGAAGTTGACCCACGCCACATGGCGGTCCTGGGTGATCTTGACGTTGTAGAATTTTTCTTCCGTGCGCAGGGGTTCGCGCTTGATGTAGTTGGCGAAACCGACGTAGCCGGCCGCCGGGACGCCGTCGAAGTGGACGTCCGTCGTGTCGCGCATTTTCTGGATGAAAGCGTCATCGGCCGGCGAGGCGAACAGGATGTTCGTGTGCAGCAGCAGCGACGACAGCAGCTTGACATCCTTGGCGATCAGCGCCGCCTGGAAGTCGGCGACGACTTTCTCGATGGCGCGGATATCCTCGGGCGTGGAGGCATGACGTCCCACGTGGGACGGCGCCGGGGGCACAGTCTGCGCCGGCGCAATACCTGCTGAAAACAAGGAACATCCGAACAATACTGCGCTGGCCAACTTGTGCATGAGGGACTTTCATGGCGAACGGCTCGCCGACTGGCACGGGGCGTGCCGCCGGCAAGCTTATGCCAAGCATGCCAGCTTGGCAATCCCTCGAAAGGCGTATATCAGGCAGCCAGCGCCTCGATCGACGCACGCCCCTTGGCGATCGCGCTGGTGACGGCATCCTCGCCCATGGCCACGCCTTCGGCTTGCACGAACTCGATGTCGGTGATGCCGATGAAGCCCAGCGCCGTGCGCAGATAGGTGCTCAGGTAGTCATACGCGGCGCCCGGGCCTTCGCTGTAGACGCCGCCGCTGGCCGTGAAAATCACGGCTTTCTTGCCCGTGGCCAGGCCGACGGGGCCATTGGCCGTGTACTGGAAGGTGCGGCCAGCGCGCGCCACGTGGTCGATCCACGCCTTCAGGGTCGAAGGCACGGAAAAATTATACATGGGCGCTGCCAGCACCAGCACGTCGGCGGCCAGCAATTCATCGACCAGGGTATCGGACAATTGCACGGCCGCTGCCGCCTGCGCGCTGCGCTGTTCGGCCGGCGTGAAGAACGCGCCCATGACTTCTTCCGTCAGATGCGGCACCGGTTGCGCGGCCAGGTCGCGCACGACGATGGTGTCGCCTTGCGCGGCCAGCTTGGCGACGAATTCGCCCGACAGTTGACGCGACAGGGAACCGCTGTTGCGCACGCTGCTATTGATGTGTAGTACGTTTGCCATGATGCACTCCTTCAAGATCGATAGATGGGGTGCGGCGTTTGCTGCACTTGCACACATCATAGTTCGGGTCTACTATCGATGAAACCGTTTAAATATAAATGATTAGCATCGAATTTTTAGATATGGAGCCAGCATGAGAGAACCGGGCCAGCCTTCGCTCGACCAGTTGCGCGTCTTCGTCGCCGTCATCGACGCGGGCGGCTTCGCCCACGCGGCGCGCCAGCTGCACCGCACGCAATCGGTGATCAGCTACACCATCGCCAACCTGGAAGAACAACTGAACGTCGTGCTGCTCGACCGCGGCAAGCGCAAGCCCACCCTGACGGACGCGGGCAAGGCCCTGCTGGCCGACGCGCGCGCCGTGGCCCTGAAGGTCGACGGCATGCGCGCGCGGGCCAAGGCGCTGGCCGGCGGGCTGGAAGCGGAAGTATCGGTGGTGGTCGACGTGATGTTTCCCACCTGCGTGCTGGTGCGCGTGCTCGAAGCGTTCCAGGCGCAGTTCCCCACCGTCGCCCTGCGCCTGCGCATCGAAGCCATGGGCGCCGTGGCGCAACTGGTGATGGATGGCAGCTGCCACATCGGCCTCGGTGGCTGGATGACGGCCACGGCCAGCGTCTTCGAGCGCCTGGCCGTCGGCCACGTGCGCCTGATTCCCGTGGCCGCCCCCAGCCACGCGCTGGCGCAGCTGGCCGGGCCGATTGCCTCCAACGTGGCGCGCGAACACGTGCAGCTGGTGCTCAGCGACCGCAGCGTGCTGACGCAGGGCCAGGATTTCGGCGTGCTGGGATTGCGCAACTGGCGCCTGGGCGACCTCGGCTCCAAGCACGCGCTGCTGCGCGCGGGCCTGGGTTGGGGCAACATGCCCGAAGCGATGGTGCGCGACGACCTGGAGGCAGGCCGTCTGGTGCACCTGCCGCTGGCCGTCGACAATGGCGAGAATTACCCGATTTATTTGATCCAGCGCGCCGACACGCCGCCGGGCCAGGCGGGCAAATGGCTCACTGAACGTTTTGCGGAGCAGTTGCCGTTGCTGGTGCAGGGGTTTTAGAAAAAGTGGGCCACAGGTATGATTAGCCCCCAACGGCAGACACTGGGGTCGGACCCTGAGGGTCCGACCCCGGCCTTACTTGGGTCAACTTTCAATTACAAGGATTCACATGGCCGGCATCGACGACTTCGTCAACAAACAGAAACCTGGCGCGCGTTTCGTCATCACGGCGCAGATGCTGCGCATGACGCCGCAGCAATTCGACTCGCTGGCGCAGGAGTGGATGGAAGACGGCGGTCCCGGCTTCGACGTGGCCGGCATACCGCACCGGGTCGTCGTCAACGGGCAGTTTTACATTGCCAGGCTCACCGTGGCGCGCCACGGCGAGTCTGAGTAAGCGCTACTCGACGCCCAGCACGTGCAGGCGGCGGCGCAGGCGCGCCACTTCTTCCGACAAATCGACCACCAGCGCGGCCAGTTCGGCGTTCGCGTCGAACACGGATTCGATTTCATGCAGGCGGCGCGCGCGCACCAGGTCCAGGCTGGTGAAGCGCCAAGCCGTCAGCTGGCCCGCCGGCGGGCCATTTTGCAGCAGCACGCCCGTCTGCACGTGCTGCACCACCCAGTCCGGTTCCACGGCGCAGGCGCGCGCCAGCTCTTCCAGGCTCAGGGCACGGTCTTCCAGCAATTCGCCAATTACCTTGTTCGTCATGATTTAGCCTCCCAGCTTCTGGCGTGGATTGAAAGCCATCTCGCGCGCCATGGTTGCATACAGTTCGCGCGCCTTGTCGTCGTTCGCCGGCGGCAGCACCACTTCCAGCAGCAGATACAGATCGCCCGGCTGGGCGGCGGGAATACCGCGTCCTTTCAGACGCAGCTTGCGGCCCGTCTGCGAATTGGGCGGCACGGTGACGGTGACCGTGCCCGATGGCGTGGGCACGTCGATGTCGCCGCCCAGTGCCGCCTCCCATGGCGTGACGGGCACCGTCTCGAACACGTCGCGCCCTTCCACCTTGTAGCGTGCATCGGGCCGGAAGCGGATTTCCAGGTACAGGTCGCCGGCGGGCGCGCCGCCGCTGCCGGGATTGCCCTGCCCCTTCATGCGCAGCTGCTGCCCTTCCGTGACGCCTTTCGGGATCGTCACTTCCAGGGTGCGCTCGCGCGTGACGACACGGCCTTGCGCATCCGCCTCGGGCACGCGCATGACGATGTGGCGCCTGGCGCCCTGGTAGCTGTCCTGCAAATCGATGGTGATGGCGGCGTGGCTGTCCTCGCCCTGCATCTGGAAACTGCCGCCGGCGCGGCGGCGCCCGCCCACGTGGGCGAACAGGTCGGCAAAGAAGTCGCTGTCGTCGACGCCCGACGATTCGTAGCCCGAGCCCCAGTCCGGCGGCGGACGGAATGGCTGGCCCTGGGCGCCCTGGTTGCGGCCCAGTTCATCGTAGGCCGCGCGCTTTTCCGCGTCGCCCAGCACGCCATAGGCCTCGTTGAGGGCCTTGGTGCGCTTGTCGGCGTCCGGCTCCTTGCTCACGTCGGGATGGTATTTGCGCACCAGCTTGCGGTACGCCTTCTTGATATCGGCCTCGGACGCCGTCTTCTCGACGCCGAGTTCCTTGTAGTAGTCCTTGTATTCCACCGTACCTGCTCCCCATGGTTGAAGTGCCTATGGGAAGAGTACACGAATTGGTCAAAGGACAGCGTGCGCACAATACGGCGCCCGCCCCGCGCCGCGATCAGCGCACGCGGCGCAGCGAGGAAATACGGCGGTCGAGGCCACCGTGCAGGCGGCCGTAGCTGCCTGGCCCCATCACCACGCAGCGGCCGCGGAAGTTGGCGTCGACGCAGAATTCCCAGCGGCCGTAATTGACGACGATCGATTCGGCGCGGTCATTGAAGCCATAGCGGCTCAAGTCGCGCACTTCGCGGTCCAGGCGCACGGGGCGGCCGCGCATGCCGCCATCGGGGAACAGCAGCACGGCGCCATTCGCATCGGGACGGTGACCGCCACCGTGGCCGGGATAACCGGGATAGCCTGGATGAGGACGGTCCGGCTCCGGACGCGGCGGGCGCGGCGGATACGGACGGTGGTCGCCGCCGCCATGGCCAGGGCGGCCCACTTCGCGCACGGAAGACACGGCGTCGTTCATGCCCGGCATGCTGTCGTAGCGGCCAGGTCCGAAAGTACGGCAGTTGCCACGGTAATTGGCGTCCTTGCACACTTCCCACCTACCCGAGCGCACGATGATGCTCGAGGTCTTGTCGTTAAAGCCCATGCGCGACAGGTCGCCCGTGTCGGAACGCAGGGTGACAGGGCGGCCACGGAAACCGGCGTCCTCGAACAGGGTGATTTCGCCCGCGGATGCGGCAAGGGGGGCGAGGAAGGTGGCGGCGCATAACAGCGCGGGCCGGAAAGATCGAACCATGACAACTCCAATACTGATGACATTTTCGCCAGTGTAGACCAGGCGGCAGGCGGCGAGTGTAACAAAGGGCAAGCAAATGTCAGCGCACGGCAGCGCATGTAAAAACCGCCTGGCGGGATCAACCCGGCAGGCGGCCTGTCCGCATGGCGGCAGGAGAAAATCAGCGCACGCGGCGCAGCGAGGAAATCTGGTTTTCCATCGCGTTCAGGCGGCCGTACTCGCCCGGCCCGATCACTTCGCAGCGGCCGTGGAAGTTCGAATCGCTGCACACTTCCCACTGGCCCTCGTTGACGACGATGGACGAGGCGCGGTCGTTGAAGTTGTAGCGCACCAGGTCTTCCGCATTGTGGTCCAGCGCCAGCGGTTCGCCGCGCATGCCCGCCTCGGGGAACAGCAGCACGGCGCCGCGCTGCTGGTACTGCGGCTGCTGGTATTGCGGATATTGCGGCTGGTCGTATTGCGGCCGCTGGTACTGGTTATCGTACTGCTGCTGGCGGCGCGCTTCGCGCTCGTCGACCATGCGCGCCGACGAGACGCGTCCATCGAGGCCGCGTCCCAGGTCGTCGTGGCGGCCAGGGCCGAAGATGCGGCACACGCCGTTGTAGTTCGAATCGCTGCACAGCTGCCAGTAGCCGTTATAGACGACGATGCTGGTGGTGCGGTCGTTGAAACCGATATTGACGAAATCGTCCGTGTCGCGGTTCAGGCGCGCCGAGCCGCCATTCTGGCCCGCGCCCGAATACACTTCCAGGGTGCCGCCACGGCCATAGCCGCCGCCATGGCCCCGGTCGGGATCGCGTCCGGGACGTCCCGGATTGTTGCCATCGCCGCGGCCCGACTCGCGCACCGAACTGATGGCGTCGTTCATGCCCGGCATCGAGCGGTATTCGCCCGGCCCCAGGGTGCGGCAATTGCCGCGGAAACCGGCATCGGTACACACGTCCCACGTGCCCGAACGCACCAGGATGCTCGACACCTTGTCGTTGAAGCCAAAGCGCGACAGGTCATCCGTCGTCTCGCGCAGGTTCACCGCGCGGCCACGCAGATCTACGTCTTCGAACAAGGTGATATCGCCCGCATGGGCCCCCAGCGAGAGCAGCAAGGTGGCCGCGCATGCCAGCGTGTGTTTGAAAGGGCCCGTCATGATTAACTCCATTCTTCATTCTTTGGTGATGATTTGCCTGGCCAAAACGCCAGGATGCCATTGTAACAAGTGCCAGCCCGCGCGGAAGATCGTCGACTCTTTCGTCAAAGCGTATGCATGATCTACATGACAACGGATGTCAGTGTAGCCATCCACAGAAAAAACGGTGTAACAAAGTATGGGAAAGGCACAATAAATTGTTACCAAAAGCAATAACCGGCCCTGCGGGAGCCGGTTATTGGCATTTGAGGTACTCGCTGACCCGTATCAGCGCACTTCGCGCACCGACGAGATGCGGTTGCTCATGCGCTCGAGGCTTGCGTACTCGCCCGGTTGCAGGGTGCGGCAGCGACCGCGAAAGCCCACGTCCTCGCACACTTCCCAGTAGCCGGTGCGCACGCGCACGCTTTGCGCCGTGTCGTTGAAATCGCGCTCGCGCAAGTCGGCCGCGCCATTGCGCACGGTCAGGCTGCGGCCGGCGAAGTCGTCGCGCGTGTACAGGGTCAGCTCGCCGCCCATGGCGCGGCCAGGCAGATGCCCGCGCTCATGCTCATGCTCATGTTCGCGGTCACGCTCCCAGTCGCGGTCGCGTCCCGGATGCCTGCCATCCCAGCCGCCGCGCACTTCGCGCAGCGAGCTGATTTTGTTGGCGCGGCCATCGAGCGACGGATATTCTCCCGCAGAGAGCAGGAAGCAGGCGCCGCGGAACTCCGCTTCCTCGCACGCCTCCCAGCGACCCGAGCGCACGCGGATGCTTTGCGTCGTGTCGTTGAAATTGACGTCTTCGAGGTCGGCGACCGTATCGCGCACGGTGTGCGAGCGGCCGTGATAATCGTCGCGCGAATACAGGGTCAGTTCGCCGGCGCCGGCCAGTTCGGCCGTCATGGCGGCGCCCAGCAACAGGGCGCAGTTCAAGGCTTTCTTCAACATGGTCTTACTCCATAGTCAGGGTACTGCGGTTGACTATTTGGTCATTTTGCCAAATAGAGCGCGCAGTCTATCCGCGACCGGCCCACTTAGCTGTAACAAATGATTACCGTGTCCGGACGCCCTGGGCGCCACGGCGGACAAGCACGGCGAATGCCGGTAGAATCTTGTGTTTAGACAAGCTTGCCGCCCATGCCACACACTACCTCGTTCACCCTGCCCGCCATCCGCACTGAAGTCGCGTCGCTGTGGAAGCTGGCCTGGCCCATCCTGATCGGCCAGCTGGCCACCGTCGGCATGGGCGCGGCCGACGTGGCCATGACGGGCCATACGAACCCCGAGGAACTGGCGGCCGTGTCGCTGGGCGCGGCCATCTGGTCCATCGTGCTCGTCACCGTGAGCGGCATCATGATGGCGATCAATACCCTGGTGGCGCATGAAATCGGCGCCGCGCGCCACGACAAGGTACCGCACATCGTGCGCCAGTCGCTGTGGAAGGCGCTGCTCGTGGGCCTCGTGGCCTGTCTGCTGACGAACATGGCGGCGCTCGTGTTCGATCACCTGATGCTGGAACCGGCGGTGGCCGCCAAGGCCAAGCTGTTCGTGCACATCATCAGCTGCGCGCTGCCGCCGTTCGCCGCCTACCGCGCGCTGTACGGCTACAGCACCAGCATCAACCAGACCAAGCCCGTGATGGTGATCGCGCTGGCCGCGCTGGCGCTGAACATTTTCGTCAATTACCTGCTGATCTACGGCCACTGGGGCATGCCGAAACTGGGCGGCGTGGGCTGCGCCGTGGCCACCACCTGCTGCGTGTGGATGATGCTGCTGGCCATGCTGGCCTGGATCAGGATCGCGCCCGCCTACCACGCCACGTATCCGTTCACGCACTGGGAATGGCCGCAGCTGTCGTCCATCGGCCCCATGCTGCGCCTGGGCCTGCCCATCGGCGTCACCTATTTTGCCGAAGTGAGCGCCTTTGGCGTCATCAGCCTGCTGGTCGCCCGCTTCGGCGTGATCCAGGTATCGGCGCACCAGATCGCGCTGAATTTCTCGTCCGTCGTCTTCATGGTGCCGCTCACGTTCGGCATCGCGCTCGTCACGCGCGTGGGCCACGCCGTGGGCGAAGCCAATTTGCGCCGCGCCCGCTTCATTTCGTGGGTGGGCGTGGCCATGTCGCTGACGGCGGCCATCGTCTCGGCCGCCGTCATCACCATCTTCCGCCACCAGATCGCGCAAGCCTACACGTCCGACCCGCAGGTGCAGGCGCTGTGCGCGCAGCTGCTGCTGTTCGCCGCCCTGTTCCAGCTGTCCGACGCGACGCAGGTGGCGACGTCCTGCGCCATCCGCGGCTACAAGGTGACGCGCCAGCCGATGCTGATCCAGCTGCTGGCCTTCTGGGGCTTCTCGCTGCCGATCGGCTATGTGCTGGGCCTCGCGCCGCAAGGCTTCATCTGGTCGCCGGCCGAGCCGATGGCCGCCGCCGGTTTCTGGATCGGCCTGGTGACGGGTTTGACGGTGGCCGCCGTGCTGCTGACCTGGTATTTGAACCGACTGTCGCTGCAGCGCCTGCGCGAGGCCCGTTGAAGGAGCAGTCGGCGCGCAATGAATGCGCGCCGACTGCCCACATCACCATATAAAACATTGCTGTCTTCACCATTACACCGAAGTAAAGCAGGTAATCGACGGCTTATTCCGTGGCCTGCCCTATCGCATTAAACGCCGTGCTCTGGTATCGTTTGCCGTCAAGCATCAGCTTGGCCATTCTTTTACAATCACCGAGACATCCATGCGTTTTATTCTTTGTTTTCTGGCCGCGATGGCCAGCGTTCCCGCATCGGCTGAAAAGCTGACCCTGGAACGCATCCACGCCGATCCGGCGCTGGCCGGCCCCGGCGTGCGCAACCTGAAGGTCTCGCCCGATGGCGAGAGAGTCACGTTCCTGCGCGGCCGCGCCGACAACCAGTTCCAGCTCGACCTGTGGGAATTCAAGCTGAAGGACAAGAGCACGCACCGCCTGGTCGACTCGAAGGCGCTGGTGCCGAATGAAACGATTTCGCCCGAAGAGCAGGCGCGCCGCGAACGCGAGCGCACGGCCAGCCTGAACGGCATTCTCAGCTACAGCTGGTCGCCCGATGGCAAGCAGCTGCTGGTACCGCTGGCCGGCAATCTGTACCTGGTCGACGCGGCCCGTCCGGACAAGGCGCGCCTGGTCGCCAAGGGCAATGTGCTCGACCCGAAAATCTCGCCGAAAGGCCGCTACATGTCCTTCGTGCGCGATCAGAACATCTATGTGATCGACTTGAAGTCGGGCCAGGAACGCCAGCTGACGACCGATGGCAAAGGTGCCATCCACAATGGCGAAGCCGAATTCGTGGCGCAGGAAGAAATGGGCCAGCGCACCGGCTACTACTGGGCCCCGGACGATTCCGCCATCGCCTACAAGCGCTATGACGAAGCGCCCGTGCCCGTCGTGCGCCGCTTCGAAATCTTTGCCGACCGCACGGACGTCGTCGAGCAGCGCTACCCTGCCGCCGGCGACCCGAACGTGCTGGTGCAGCTGCTGATCGTCTCGCCGGAAACGGGCGCGCAGCGCCAGGTGGACCTGGGCACGAACCCGGACATCTACCTGGTGCGCGCCGACTGGAGCGCGGACAGCAAGTCGCTCGTGTACCAGCGCCAGTCGCGCGACCAGAAGACCCTCGACCTGGTCGCCGTCGACGCAAGCACGCTGGCGCAACGCACCTTGCTGACGGAAACGTCAAAGACCTGGGTCAGCATCCATGACGACCTGCGCTTCCTGTCCAACGGCACCTTCCTGTGGTCGTCCGAGCGCACGGGCCGCAATCACCTGTATTTGTACGACATGGGCGGCAAGCTGCTGCACCCGGTCACTTCCGGCGAGTGGGGCATCGACGGCGTGCTGGCCGTGAACCAGAAAACCGGCAAAGTGTTCGTCGCGTCGAACCGCGACGCCGTCATCGACAAGCAGACCTACGCACTGGCGCTCGATGGCAGCACGGCCGACAAGCCGCAGCGCGTGACGAAAGCCGATGGCTGGCACGACACGACGTTCTCGCGCAATGGCGAAGTCTTCGTCGACACCTATTCCGACCCGGCCACGCCGCCGCAAGTGAGCATCCGCCGCCCGGACGGCGCCATGGTGGGCTGGCTGGAAGAAAACGCGCTGAACGCGAGCCACCCGTATTTCAAGTACAAGGCGGACCACCTGCCGACCGAGTACGGCACCCTGAAGGCCAACGATGGCCAGACCTTGCACTACTCGCTGGTGAAACCGTCGAACTTCGACGCGGGCAAACGCTACCCCGTCTACCTGTCGACGTATGGCGGCCCGCACTCGCAGCACGTGGCGCGCCGCTGGGGCAACAATTTCGACCAGTACATGGCGCAGCAGGGCTTCGTCGTCTTCCGCCTCGATAACCGCGGTTCGTCGCGCCGCGAGCGCGCGTTCACGGACGCCATCTACCACAACCTGGGCGCGGCCGAAGTGGCCGACCAGCTGGTCGGCATAGCCTGGCTGGGCCAGCAAAGCTTCGTCGATGCCAAGCGCATCGGCGTGTTCGGCTGGAGCTACGGCGGCTTCATGACCCTGCGCTTGCTGTCGGCAGCCTCCGACAAGATCGCCATGGGCGTCTCGGTCGCACCCGTCACCGACTGGTCGCTGTACGACACCCACTACACGGAACAATTCCTCGGCATGCCGAAGGAAAACGTGGACGGCTACAAGGCCAGCACCGTGTTCGCCCACCTGGACGGCTTGAAGTCGCCGCTGCTGCTGGTGCACGGCATGGCAGACGATAACGTCTTGTTCAGCAACAGCACGCGCTTGATCGACGCGCTGGTGAACCGCGGCGTGCAATTCGACCTGATGACGTACCCGGGCGCCAAGCACGGCATCTCGTCGCGCGCAGGCCAGCGCCACGTGTACAGGAAAATCGAAATGTTCTTCAAGCAGAACCTGGGCGTCGCGAAGTAAAGCGCGCCCGCAAATGAAAACCGCCGCCTGTCTTGCGACAGGCGGCGGTTTTTTTTATGCGTGCGTCAGATTACGGCTTGCGCGTGACGGTTTCCACCGCGTCTTTCACATCGCCCACTTTCTTTTGCACTTTGCCTTCGACCTGGTTTGCCAGGCCCTTGGCTTGCTGTTCTTCGCTGCCGACGACTTTGCCAGCGGCTTCCTGGATTTTACCGCCGACTTCCTTCAGTTTACCTTCGACTTGATCTTTGTTCATGATAAATCCTCACTGTAGTTGGTACATCTGTTGTCCTGCCCCGAAGGGCCGGTACTGCGGCTCACACGCCGTTGCAAACTGCTTGCTGCGTGTCGATGTGTCCATACTACGCTTGAGGTTGCAAAAACTATGTACGGTCCCTAACACATGCCAAAAATCAGCTAATTACGCGAAATCAGCCCGCTTTGCGCCATACCGTCGCCAGCCACGGCTGCTGCTCGCGCGGCAGGCCGGACGGACGGTAATACTGCTCGACCAGGCTGAAACCGGCCGCCTGCACGTACGCGGCCCATGTCGCTTCGTCGTGGTAGCTGCCGTAGCGCGCGCCGTTCCAGCCTTCCTGGTTGTGTCCGCGCGGGTTCGAGCTGAACAGCACGCCGCCCTCCTTCAGGCACGCGTACAAGGCGCGCAGCACGCCGGGCAGGACGGCGCTGGGCACGTGGAACAGCACGGCATTGGCGAACACGCCGTCGAAGTGCGCGGCTGGCAAGTCGAGGTCGACGAAATCCTGCTGCCACACGGTGCAGCCGCTGTAGGCGCGCGCCATCTCGACGAAGCGGGCGCTGCCATCGACGCCGGTGGCGTGGTGACCCATGGCCGTGAACGCTTTCAGGTCGCGGCCGGGGCCGCAACCGAGGTCGAGGATCGCCAAAGGCGCCGGCTTGCCGATGGCATTCAGCAGCGCGCTGATGTTCTGGCTGACGTCGTGGTCGCGCGTGCCTTCGAAAAACTGCTCGGCGCTGGCGTCGTAATGGGCCAGGGTGCGCCCGGTGATGGCGTGGATGGGGTCTTGCGGGTCTTGCGGTGGGGTCGGCTTCATGGCGGTCCTGTCGATATGTTCCGCCATTTTACGGTGCCGGCGCGCTGCGTGCCGGCACCGTCCACATCTGCTACCAGACGCGCACGCGCTGTTCCGGCGCCAGGTACAGCTGCTGCCCCGGCTTGACGTCGAAGGCCGGGTACCAGGCGTCGAGGTTGCGCACGGTGGCGGCGCGGTATTGCGCAGGCGCGTGGCCATCCGTGAGGATTTGCTGGCGCGCCGCCGCTTCGCGCGCCTTGCTGCGCCAGCTGACGCCGTAGCCGATGAAGAAATCACGGTCCGCGCCCGGCTGCGCCGGCTTGCCCTGCTGCGACAGGGTGAACGCGTCATGCGCGGCCGCCACGCCGGCCAGGTCGGCCAGGTTTTCGCTCAGGGTCAGCTGGCCATTCACGGCCAGGTCGGGGAACGGCTTGTAGGCCGCGAACTGCGCCACCAATTGCTTCGAGGCTGCCTGGAAATGCGCCAGGTCGGCCGGCGTCCACCAGTCGCGCAGCTTGCCCTGGGCGTCGAACTGGGCGCCCTGGTCGTCAAAACTGTGGCTGATCTCGTGGCCGATGGTGGCGCCGATGCCGCCATAGTTGGCCGCGTCGGACGCTGTCGGATCGAAGAACGGCGGCTGCAGGATGGCGGCCGGGAAATTCAGCGCATTTTGCAGCGGCAGGTTGACGGCATTGACCAGCTGCGCCGGCATGGCCCAGGACTTGCGGTCGGGAGACTGGCCCAGCTTGGCCAGTTCCTGCCGGTAATGGAACTGTTCCGCCCGCTGCACATTGCCCAGCGCATCGCCGCGCACGACGCGCAAGCCCGCATAATTTTCCCAGCGCTCCGGATAGCCGACGCCCACGTACAGGGTCTTGAGTTTTTCCTGCGCCTGCGCCTTGGTAGCCGGCGCCATCCAGTCCAGCTTGTCGATGCGGCGCGAGAAGGCGGCGACGATATTCGTCACCATGTCTTGCACGCGCGCTTTCGATTCAGGCGGGAAATAGCGCTCCACATACAGCTTGCCGACGGCGTCGCTCAAGGCCGCATTCGTCGCGGCCAGCGCGCGCTTGCTGCGCAGCGACTGCTGCGGCGTGCCGCTCAGGGCGCTGCCATAGAAGGCAAAGCGCTGGTCGGCGGCCGCCTTCGGCAAGGTCGTGCTGAAATGGTTGATCGCGTGGAAGGCCAGGAAATCCTTCCACGTGGCCAGCGGCACGCTACCTACCAGGGCCGCGCTGCCCGTCATGGCCGTCGGATGCCAGACGATGAAATCCGCCTGCTTGCCGAGGCCGGCCGACTGGAAGAAGGTTTTCCAGTCCAGGCCGGGCGCCTTGCTGGCGAAGTCGGCGGCGCGCCACGCATTATTGCCCTTGGCGACATCGGCCGAATCCTCGCGGCTGGCGTGGCTGGCGGCAATTTGCTGCTCGAGCGCAAACACGCGCGCGGCGCGGGCCGGCGCATCGCTGTAGCCTGCCTGCTTGAGCATGGCGGCGATATGCGCCTGGTAGCCCGCGCGCAAGCTCTGCATGCGGGCGCTGTCGCTCTGGTAAAAGGCGCGGTCGGGCAAGCCCAGTCCGCCCTGCAGCAAATAAGCCACATTGCGCGTGGTGTCGTTCAAGTCTTGCGCCACCCACAGGCCGAACAGATTTTCCGTATAAAAATTGGTGGCATTGAGCGGATCGACATCGGCGCGCAGACTTTCGCCCAGCGCGCGGGCCAGTCCCGCCTGGTCGCGTATGCCATCGATCTTCTTCAGCAGCGGCTTGATCGGCGCCCAGCCTTTCGCTTCGATAGCCGATTCATCCATCCAGGAACGGTAAAAATCGCTGACCTGGCGCGCGGAGGCATCGGCCTGCGGCGCCGCCGCCAGGCCTTCGACGAGGGCAATGATGCGCTCGTTGGTGGCGTTGGCGAGGATGGCAAACGAGCCCCAACTGCTGCGGTCGGCGGGAATCTCCGTATTGCGCAGCCAGTCGCCATTCACATAATCGTAGAAATCGTCGCCGGGCAAGACCGTGGCGGCAGCGGGGACAGCAGGCACCGCGGCGGCCGCCGCTTGCTGGCCATGCGCCTGGACCGGCAAACCGATCAGCGAGACGCCGGCCAGGGCGAGGACGATGGCAGCCTGGACTGGCGTCCGGGCCCAGGAAAAACACAAACCGTGCATGGCGATCCTTTCGATGGAATAGTCAAAATCATAGCCTGTTTCCCATGAAAAGAGCATCCCGCAATTTTTTTGCATGCGCATAAAAAATCGGCATATAGTTTCACGACCCCATGCCGCGCGAACGCCAAGGAGATTGCCATGCAACTGGAAGCGCTGTTCCAGCAACCCCACGCCCTGCCTGCCGCCCCGAAGATCGTCGATGAACTGGTGCGCAGTTTCGACAACCCCGCCAGCTCCACCGAAGACATCGCGCGCCAGCTGGGAGCGGACCCGGCCTTGAGCGCCAAGCTGCTGCGCTTGGCAAACTCGGCGTATTACCACGTCTCGCGCAGCATCGGCACGGTGGAAGACGCCGTGCTGATGCTCGGCTTTGTAACCGTGCGCACGCTCGTCATCAGTTCGGGCCTGGTCAGCGGCTACAAGACCGTGCCCGGGCTGAACCTGCCCCAGTTCTGGCGCTACAGCCTGCACAGCGCCGTGTCGGCCCGCTGGATCGCCAGACAGACGGGCGACAACCAGGACCTGGCGTTCACGGTCGGCATGATGCATGCGATCGGTCAACTGGTGATCCATGCCGCCATGCCCGAGCAAGCCATGCAGCTCGACAAGATCGCCCCGCCGCTCGACGCGCGCCGGCTCGACGCCGAGCGGGTGTCGCTGGGCTATGACTATGCGCAGGTGGGCGCCGAACTGGCGCGCCGCTGGAAGTTCCCCGCCGCCTTTGCCGACGCCATCGCCGCCTTTCCCGATCCGCTGGCCAAGACACCGTTGAATCGCCTGGCCGCCATCATCCACCTGGCCGCCTGGCGCGCCCGCATCGAGGAGAACGCACTGAGCAATGAAGAAATCATCGCCTGCTACCCCGGCGACGTGGCCGAAGCGCTCGGTTTGCCGCCCTCGGTACTGATCGACAAGATGCCGCCGCCGGCCGAACTGAGCGCGGGACTGGAAGAACTCGTCAAATAAGTCCGCCGCTGCCGGAATTCTCCCCCTGCATCCATGCGGCTTGGCGGGCGATTCCGGCAGCAGGCAGGCAATCATCTAAATTATTTTCATTTTTTTTCAAAAACACCCTCAAGTTCCTGCTGGACCTGCCGTTAATCTTGACAAGCGGTAATCCATTCACTAGTTACGGGTGTGCTCATGACCTCCAACGACGTTCTTTCGATGTACGAAAATATTGCAGGAATGACCAATAAAATGGTCGTGGCCGCACGTTCGAGCGACTGGGATGGCCTGGATACCCTGGAAAACCAGTGCGCCAGCGCCGCCAGCGCGACCATGACGGGCAAGGCCCCTGCCCTGGCCGGCGCCTCGCGCCTGCGCAAGATTGACTTGCTCAAGCAAATCCTGGCCAATGACCGCGAAATCCGCGCCATCACGGAACCGTGGATGACGCAGCTGCCGAACGCCATGCAAGGTGCGCGCGCACGCATGTGAAACTTGCCGCGCCAGAAAACACAAAAGCACCCGAGGGTGCTTTTTTTACATCTGCCGCCTTCGCAGCGAGCGCGCCATCTGCGGCGCCCGGGAAGCAAGGAGGGGAATGTGGAAGGCGAGCCCCAGGTATCTCCTGGCGTCGCCTCGCTGCCGGTTGCATCCGGCGTTCGCGAGCACATCGTTGGCATCGCGAACCGCTTCCAGACCCAGGCGTTTATGCAACGCTACACCTGTTTGCCGCGCCACACTATCGTTGGTGGCTGCGCCAGGCTGGGGCTGTTTTGTCGTAGAGCAAGTCCACTGAATTCATCATATCACCATCTTTAAAAAAAAGGCAACGCGATTGGCCGGCGTTTTCCTGTATTTTTTCAATATCTTTTTTTACATCAAATTTCGGCCTGGATTTGCCACCTCGTCAACGCGAGAACGGCTCAGGCTCCGCTTCGGCCACCGCGCCCTCTTCCACGGCTTCCGTCAGCACGGGCACATCTTTTTTCTTGCGGCCAAACGGCTTGCGCAGCAGAACCCAGTATTTCGACGGTGCGCGCGGCCCCGTCGCCTGCCTGCGCTTGCGCACCACATACACGATGAGGGCAGTCAGCAGCAGGAAGACCAGGGTGCCGAGACCGAGCCACAGCATGCCGTTGCCGCCCCCCTTCTTTTCCTTGTCGGCGGCGGGCGCCGCGTGCAGCGGCTTGGGCTTGGCATGGGGCGCCTGCGCCTGCGCCTCGGCGGGCGCGGCGACTGGCGCTACAGCGACGGCGGCGGCAGGCAGCGCCAGCGCCTTTTGCAAAGCGCCGAGCTTGCCTTCCAGTTCGCCAAGCCTGGCATTGAGGGCCGTGTTTTTCTCATCGAGCGCCACACATGCTTGCGCCTGCTCCATATCGGCTTGCGGCGCGCAAGCGGCCACGGGCGCCGTGGCGCGGCGCGGCGGACGCGGCGCGGGAGCCATCTGCATGGGCATGGCGGGCGGCGGCACGAACACGCGCGGCGGACGCACCAGGCCCTCGGCACGGGCGCGGGCCGCCAGCGCGGCGGCGTCGGGCGATGGCGCGACGGGTACGGCGCGTGGCAACGGCACAGGCGTGGAGACAGGCGCGGGCGCGGGAACGGCGGGCCGGACTGGCGCACTGACGGCAGCGGGCGGCGCCGGTGTCAGCCACAAGGTAGCCAGGCGCACGACGGCGCCATTGCCATTGCCCAGCAATAAATACAAATGCACATGCCCCGCCTGGATGGCCTGCCGGGTGCTCACGCGCACATAGTGGCGTCCCCCACGCTCCAGCGGGCTGATCGTCAAGGTTTGCAGGGCCGGGTCCATGCCGATGCCGCCGCCCCGGTACACATCGGACGAGGCCAGGCGCACGGCCACTCCGCTGGCTTCGTCGGGCGCCAGGGCCGTCAATTCGATTTCGGCCAGCAGGGGCTGGCCCACGTGCGACAGCACCGCCATCTCGCCCAGTTCGGCCGCGCCCGCCACAGACGGCAAAGCCAGGCTGGCGGCGGCGCACGCGATCAGGGACCAACGGGAAAAGATGCTGCTCTGCATGGACTGATCGCTTTGATAACAAGATAAATAAGGGGAACTCGCCTGTCTTTAACGGCAGGAAATCGCAAAAATATAGATGGGTCATGGCAAAAATGATGCAATACAGCATCGTCCTGTGCCTTTTTGGCGCCTGGAGTACACTCGATCCACCTCTATCGATGAAAGGGATGCCATGAGTAGCAGAATCGAACGCGACAGTTTCGGCCCGATCGACGTGCCCGCCGACCGGCTGTGGGGAGCGCAAACGCAGCGCTCGCTCGAGCACTTCCATATCTCCACGGAAAAGATGCCGCCCGAACTGATCGCCGCCCTGGCCACCGTCAAGCGCGCGGCCGCCCACGTCAACCTGGACTTGGGCTTATTGGATGGCAAGAAAGCCGTTGCCATCACGCAGGCTGCCGACGAAGTGCTGGCAGGCAAGCACGACGCGGAATTCCCGCTGGCCGTCTGGCAGACGGGCTCGGGTACTCAAAGCAATATGAACATGAACGAAGTGCTGGCCAACCGCGGCTCCGAGCTGATCGGTGGCTTGCGGGGCGCCGAGCGACTGCTGCACCCGAACGACGACGTCAACCTGGGCCAGTCCTCGAACGACATCTTTCCCACCGCAATCCACGTGGCGGCCGCCCTGGCCGTCGCCAACACGGTCTTGCCGCCGCTGCGCCAGCTGCGCGCCACCCTGGACGCCAAGGCCACGGAATTTGCCGACATCGTCAAGATCGGCCGCACCCATTTGCAGGATGCGACGCCGCTGACCCTGGGCCAGGAATTTTCCGGCTACGTGGCGCAGCTGGACTTTGCCGAGCACATCATCACGGCATCGTTGCCGCCGCTGCTGCAGCTGGCCGCCGGCGGCACGGCCGTCGGCACGGGCTTGAATGCCAACGTGGAATTTGCCGGCCGCATCGCGACAGAACTGGCGCGCCTGACGGGCCAGCCGTTTGAGTCGGCCAGCAACAAGTTTGCCGCCCTGGCCGCCCACGACGCCCTCGTCGCGGCCCATGGCGCGCTGAAAACACTGGCCACGGCCCTGATGAAAATCGCCAACGACGTGCGCTGGATGGCGTCCGGCCCCCGCTCCGGCCTCGGCGAAATCACGATCCCGGAAAACGAGCCGGGCAGCTCCATCATGCCGGGCAAGGTCAATCCTACCCAGTGCGAAGCGCTGACCATGCTGTGCTGCCAGGTGTTCGGCAACGACGTGGCCATCACGGTGGGCGGCGCCTCGGGCAATTTCGAGCTGAACGTCTTCAAGCCCCTGATTGCACACAACTTCCTGCAAAGCGCGCGCCTGCTGGGCGACGGCATGCGCAGCTTCGACGAGCATTGTGCGCACGGCATCGCGCCGAACCGCGCGCGCATCGCCGAACTGATGGAGCGTTCCCTGATGCTGGTCACGGCGCTGGCGCCGCACATCGGCTATGACAAGGCGGCACAAATCGCCAAACAGGCCCAGCACGAAGGCACAACCCTGAAGGAAGCGGCGCTGACCCTGGGCTTTGTGACGGAAGAGCAATTCAGTGCGTGGATCGTGCCGCTGGAGATGACGCGGCCCAACAAAAGCTGACTTCCCCCTGCATTGCTGGCGGCTTCAGGTAAACTACGAGTTAGTTGAGGTCGTCATCAAGTGTTGAAAACACATCATTGCAATAAGGGATACAATGCAAAAAGTAAGCTTTGATTTAACATCCGAGTTCGTCGAGCTGAACCAGCTGTTGAAGCTGGTCGGCCTGTGCGACAGCGGTGGCGCAGGCAAGGTCATGGTCGATAGCGGCGTGGTGAAGGTCGATGGCAAGAAGGAATTGCGCAAGACCGCCAAGATCCGCGCAGGCCAGGTCGTCAGCGTGGGCGATATCCGTATCACGGTCGTCGCTCCCGTGTGATGTCGGCATGGGGCGCTAAAGCAGCCCCATGCCAGCCGGGTGCCTGGATCAAGCTGCAACACGTCGTTATTGCCAGATGAATATCGATTGCAGAAGGGAAGCACCATGGAACATCCCGCACAAGGTACGCGCAGCCAGGAGCGCCTGATCGGCGACTTGCGCCAGGTCATAGAAAACGCGGAAGAATTACTGCGCAACACAGACAAATATACCAGCAGCCTGTACCAGAGCGCGCGCGCCCGGCTGGAACTGGCCCTCGTCGCGGCCACGGCCGAACTGGCCCGCTTTGAAGAAGAGCAAGTGACGCGCATGATGGACGCCACCCTGGCGGCGAATGCCCTGTACCGCGATCAGACGGGCGAAGCGCGCCTGCTGCGGGCCTTCGAATAAACCGTTACGCCGTCAACACCGCGTGCGCCAGCCACTGGCGCAAGCGTGCGGGCAGGTCGAATGCCGGGTCCAGCTCGAACGCCGCATCGAGTGCGGCGCCAAACGTCTGCCCCTGCCGCAAGGCCAGCAAGGCTGCATGCGCAGCCGCATCCACTACCAGCACCTGCGCCTTCCAGCGCGGTCGGCATACGAGCGCGCAACTGGCCACCTGCATATCCTGCGGAAACATCCCCTGCCCTTCACCATCCTGATGCGCCTGCCACAGGACCGCCACTTGCCAGTTGGAGGCCAGCAAGGCGCAAGCGGGATGCAAGCTAAAACGCCGCGCTTCCAGTTGGTCGGGATGCATGGCGGCCAGCGACTCGGGCGCCATGCCTTGCGCATCGGCCGCGTAATGGGCCAGGTGCACGGCCCATTCCAGGCGCGCCATGTCGGGCAGATAGGGCAAGTCAGCCACAGGCGGAAAAACAGCGAGAAAATCGGCGAAACGCTCGCCAAACTGGTTCAAATCGGCGTTATCTGACGGATACTGCCGACCATACGCGCGCGCCAGGCCGCCAAAGAATTCCTCGCCCACCAGCGCCAGCACGACGGGGTAGGCATGGCCCAGGGTGCGGCGCCACGTGGCGCTCAAGTTGCCGCGGTACAGTGAAAAACGCTCCAATACCGCCGCTCCCGCGAACGATGGCAGGGCAGCCGCGGTATCGAGCAAGGCCGTGGCAAACGCTTGCTGGCCGGCTACCAGCGCGTCAAGCGGCGCGGGCGTTGGCGTCGATGGCAGCGCCTCTCCCTGCCAGGGCGTTTGCGGCGCAAGGCGCGCCAGCATGGCCTGCGCCTTGTGCGCCTCGCCCAGCAGGATATCGAGCGGCGGCAAATCCGTATCCCATTCGACGAGGGTGGGCACGGCGCCAAAACGCCGCAAGGCGGCCGCATACAAGTCCCAGACGGGCTCGACAACGGTAGCGCCATGGTGGTCGATCACGGCGTGCGGCGTCAGCAAGTGGCCGCCCAGATGCAGCTCGCCCACGCTGCCCGGCGCGATCGACTGCATGGCCGTCAAGGCGTCTTCGCCGTGGTTGCACTGGTTCACGTACAGATTATTGATATCGAGCAGCAAGCCGCAGCCGCTGCGGCGCGCCAGCTCCGCCAGGAATTGTGCTTCGCTCATGGCATCGTCGGCAAAACGCAGGTAAGTGGAAACATTCTCCAGCAAGATCGGTCTTTTCAGCACATCCTGCACCCGCCCCACTCTGGCGCATAGCAAATCGAGGGCGGCGCCGTTCAAGGCCAGCGGCAACAGATCGTTGAGTTGCTGCCGCGCCACGGCGCCCCAGCTCAAGTGTTCCGACACGAGGACCGGTTCGATGCGCTCGACCACGGCGCGCACGCGCTGCAGGTGCGCTTCGGAAAAACCGCGCGCGGAACCCAGGCCCAGGCCCACGCCATGCAGACTGATCGGGTATTCCTCGCGCAGGGTCTGCAGCACGTGATGATCCCAGCCCGAGGGCTGCAGATAATTTTCAGTGTGCACTTCCAGCCAGCCCACCGTGGGCCGGCGCGCCAGGAAGTCGCGGTAATGCGCGGCGCGCAAGCCGACGCCGGCAAGCGCCTGGATGGGCGGCGGCATGGGCAGGCGGCGGACGCTTAGGGCTGGGTAGCCGGTTTTGCAGCCTTGCCGGCCTTGATGGGTTTGACGGAGCCGCCCGCCTGTTCGCACGTGCCCTTGGCAACATAGGACCATTCCGTGGGCAGATTGTCCGCCTCCGCCTGGCCCGCGCAGGAATGCGCGCCGTCGGACGAGGCGCAATCGTTCTGCCCCGCCTTGGCCACGCCATAGCATTTTTCCTTGTCGCCAGGGGCGGGACCATCGTGCGCGGCCGCGTTGACGGAAGTGCCGGCGCAGAGACCCGCGAGGGCGGCGGCGATGAGAGCTTGACGTTTATTCATGGAATTCCTCTTGCATGGGTCAAAGTAATCGATAAGTGGGCACGCCCCGGGCTGCACCATGAGCAACACGAGGCGATGGACGTCATTCTACTGAATCGGCCGTGCCATGGCGAACCAGGCTCAATTACTTCATTTCACAGGGACAGGAAGGCAGACAAAAACGCCCACGCGCCACCGTCGATGACGGTAGTGTGGGCGTAAATATAGCGGGCGCCAGGCTGGCGCCGCGGACCGCGCTCAGGCAGTCGTGTTGATGCGGTTACCGAGGTGAGCCGGCAGGCTAGGCGCCGACTGTACCGGCGGCAATGCTGCCAGCAAGGCCGTGGCAGTCGAGCTCTGGATATCCTGGGCTTTTTTCAGGACAGTCAAGCCGACGGCTTGCCGCGTGCCCGTCTCCGCCATCGTGGTTGACAGTTGAGCAATGCTTCCGACGTCCATACATTTCTCCAATGAGGTTCTACCCTTGTTAACGGATGTCGCCGGCAAACCTTTAGCTTATTTTTCCAGCTTATTTTCCAACTGCAGCAGCAGCCAGGCCAGCACGTGCTCGCGCGCATTCAAGTCCAGCCATTGCACGCCCTCGCGCAGGTCGGCCGGCGCCGGGCTGTCGGAGGCCACGGCGATCACGTGCGGGTCGTGCGGATACAAAGGCGATTGCCCCACTTCCGGGCGGAACACTTCCAGCTTGGGGATGGGGTCCGTCTTGAAACCCTCGACCAGGGTCAGGTCTGCCGGCCCCATGCGGGCCAATTGCTGTGCAAGACTGGGCTCGGGCGCGCCGCGCAGCTCATGCACGATGGCAAAACGGTACGGCGACGCCACCAGCACTTCCGCCGCCCCGGCCAGGCGCAGGCGGGCGCTATCCTTTTGCGGCGGCTCCAGCGCCAGGTCATGGTGGCTGTGCTTGACCAGGTTGACGCGCAAGCCGCGCGCCGCCATTTCCTTCACCACAAATTCCAGCAGGGTCGTCTTGCCGCTACCGGAACGGCCGATCACACCGAGTACCGGGTGTGCGGGCATCGCATCGTGCATGGTCACTCCTTGATTGAGAAGGAATGATTATACGCAGCGCCACGGGCGCGGCCATCCGGCACAGGCGTCGCGCATTGCCCAAGTTAACACCGAGGTCAAGCAACTCCCGGTTTTCCGCCATTCTTCGCGCCGGCGGGCACGTGACGCCGGCGCCTGCCCGCCGGCTTCGGCGCTGCCGCGCCCGCCGTTTTACTCGCTGTTTTACCACTCATCGCCTGCGCATTCCTGGCCTTGCGCGCCAATTGCCGGTGGGCAGCGATCGCGCCCGCCTCGGCATCGGACTGGATCGGTACGCCGGCAACGGTACCCAGTTCGCCATCAGGCAGGCTGGCCGGCGCCAGCGTGGCGAAGTCCCGCGCCCGCACATCCGCGTCCCATGCGGCGCGCTGCGCCAGCACGGCGGCAGGCACGGCGGGCGCCGCGCGCGGTTGCGCCAGGGTCAGCACGGCGCCCAGGCCGCTGGCGGCCGCCACGCGCGCGCCCATCTGGGGCAAGCCGCCATCGGCGGCGCGGCAAAAGCGCTGCAGGATGGTTTTGATGATCGACGTGTGGTCGACCACCTCGTGGCTGACGCTGCCGGGCGCAATCAGCGGCGACACGAGCAGCATGGGCACGCGCACGCCGTACTGGCGAAACGCGGGATCGTCGTCAATGGCAGGGCCAGGCGGCACATGGTCGAAAAAGCCGCCGTGCTCGTCATAGCTGAGGATGAGCAAGGTGCGCGCCCAGGCGGGGCCGCGCGACAAAGCCTGGTAGACCTGCGCCACCAGCGCCTGGCCGGCGCGGATATCGGCCGGCGGGTGGTCGTCATTGTCAAAAAAATGCGGATCGATCCAGCTGACCGAGGGCAAGGTGCCCGCCAGCGCATCGCCGATGAAGCCATAGCGGCGCGCGCTGGAACCGAACGGTTCGTACCACTCGGACGAGCGGTAATGGTCGTCCGTCAGGGCCAGGCTCCAGGGCTTCCAGGCGGAATAAAATTTCCAGCTGACCTGGGCCCGCTCGAGGTGGCGCACGAACGATTTGTTCGTGTACAGGGGCACGCGCTTGCTGTCGTGGCTGCCGGCCGCCTTGCCGCTGACCGCATACAGGCGGTTGGGCCAGGTGGCGCCCGGCACGGAACTGTAGCAGCGGTCGCAGACACAAAATTGCTGCGCCAGGAAATCGTACATGGGCAAGTCGGCTGCATTGTAATAACCCATCACCAGATCGATGTCGGGGTCGCCCGGATGCGTTTGCGCATAGTCGTCGACAAAGCCGCCATTATTATTCTGCAATTGCTGCGCCACCGACATGCCCGTATGCGACGGATCTTGCTGCGGGCCGAAGGCCGTGCGCCGCAAATGGTGCACGGGGTAGGACACCCCCGCATGCACGTTGGCATGGCCGGCCTGCAAGCCGTCGATGTCGGCGCGCCCGCCTTCCAGGCTCAGGTAGCCGAGCATGTGATCGAACGATCGGTTTTCCATCATCAGCACGACGATATGGTCGATGCGCGCCAGATTACCCAGGCCATGCGCGTCAAGAACACCCTCACCAGCTGCGGCAGCAATCATCTGACCTCCCCGGCCGCGCACACGGGCGCAGCGACCCTGGTTCGACCAGGCCAGGCCAGTATGGTTCAGCTATGGCGGCCCGGCCTTGATGCACAACAACTCAGTATGGCACGCGGTAGCGGTAGCCCTTGAAACTGAAGATGGCCGCCTTCGGCTGCAATTTTTCCAGCACCAGACCGGGCGCCAGTTCCTCGCCTTCGTGGCGCAGGACCTTATCGACCAGCAACAGGCGGTCGGCCGGATTCTTCGAATAGATATAGCCGCCGATGGCGACCGGAGGGATTTGCCGCTGTATCGGCTCGGGCAGGTCGCGCATGCCGGGCACGGCCTCTTCGGCGGCAGGCGCAGGTACGGGCACGGCCGGCGTAGGAGCGGGGGATGGCGACTCCTGCTTCGGTTCCGCCACGGGCCGGGCATGGTGCACGGGCGCGGCGGTGGCTGCTGGCGGCACCGTCACAGCCACCGGCACAGGCGCCGGGACGACGGATGGGACGACTGCCGGCACCGGCGCGGGCACGGCCTGGGCCAAGACGGCAGGAGCGGCCGCAGGTGCAGCCGTGCCCGCCTGCCAAGGCTGCCAGAACAGCAGGGCGGCAGCCACGGCCACCGTCACGCCGCCCAACGCCAGCCAGACGGGCGCGCGCCGCGCCGCGCCGGACGCGGCGCCATCGTGCAGCTGCACTTGCGGTGCGTGGATTGACGGCAACTCGCCCAGCTGGCGCTCGGCTTGCGATTTTTTCAGTGCTTCAAGTATGTAGGACATCTTATTTCCCCGCCACCATCGCCGTCGCAGCGGGCGCTGCCACGGCAGGAGCTGCGCTGCTCAGGCGCGGCTCCGCATTGTCACCCAGCTGCATCAGGCGTATGAACGTTTTCGGGCCGGCCAGGCCATCGGCCCGCAAGTTCTGGCGCTGCTGGAAAGCACGCAGCAGGCCTTGCATCTCGGCATCGAGCGGCAGATTGGCGGCCGGTGCCGGCAAGCCCTGCTGTTGCGCCAGGCGCTGCGCCAGCCAGTCCACGTCGACGCCGCGGGCGCCCAGCGGCACTTCGTCGCGCCAGCTGCGCGGAGCGCGCCAGAAGGTCGTGAAACTGCCATCGCTGCGCTGCGCCAGCTGGGCCAGCTGGGCCAGCGGCAAGCTTTGCTGCTTGCCGTCGAGCATCAAGGTGGCGCTCTCGTCCTGCAGGCGCGTCAGCAGCGCCAGCTGTTCCATCCCCTGTGCATCGCGCAAGGCCAGCATGGCGGGACGGTCCAGCACGCGCAGCTCGGCGATGCCGCCCCGGCTGTGCAGGCAGCGCAGGCCGGCGCGGGCGCCCGCCTGGCAAGCATCGCCGGCCGGCAACTGCTCGCCCCACAGGGCGGCCAGCTGGCGCAGCACGGCGTTGCGGTCCGGCACCTTGGCGGGTGCAGGTGCCGATGCGGCGGCAGCCGCCACGGCGGACGCGGCAGGCACAGAGGCGGCCACGGCAGGAGCCGCAGGCACAGCGGATGGGCGCGGCATGAAATGCCAGGCCAGCGCGGCCGTGACCACGGCGCCGGCCAAGACCCCGCCCGCCACATGGGGCCAGCGCAAGCCCCGTCCAGTAGCCGGCTTGCCCTCTTCCGCAAACACTTCCTCGGCGGCGCGGCGCAAGATCTGGCGCGTCACCTGCGGCTGGTTTTCCACGTAGGCGCCCAGCAGCGCGCGGTCGCACAGCAGATTGATGCGGCGCGGCACTCCCTTGCTCAAGGCGTGGATTTGCGCCATCAAACGGGGGGCAAACGGCGTCTGCGCCGTACTGCCCGCCACAGCCAGGCGGTGGCGGACATAGCTGGCCGTTTCGTCCGCCGTCAGCGACCCCAGGTGATAGCGGGCGATCACGCGCTGCGCCAGCTGCTCCAGTTCCGGCCGGGCCAGCATGGCGCGCAATTCCGGCTGGCCGATGAGGATGATCTGCAGCAGCTTGCGCTCGCTCGTCTCCAGGTTCGTCAGCAAGCGCAACTGTTCCAGCACGGCGGCAGACAGGTTTTGCGCTTCGTCGATGATCAGCACATTGTTCTTGCCCTGCGCATGGCTGGCCAGCAAGTGCGTATTGATGGCGTCGACATAGCCTTTCACGCTGGCCACGCCAGGCGCCGGGGCGATGCGGAATTCCTCGCAGATCGACAGCAGCAGTTCCTCGACGGACAATTTCGGATTGAAGATATACGCGAGCTGGCAGTTTTCCGGAATCTGCTCCATGAAGCAGCGGCACACGGTGGTCTTGCCGGCGCCGATTTCGCCCGTCAGCAGCACGAAGCCGCCGCCGCTGCCCACGCCATACAGCAGGTGCGCCAGCGCTTCGCGGTGGCGTTCGCTCATGAACAGGTAGCGCGGATCGGGGGCGATCGAAAACGGCGATTGCTTGAGCTGGAAATAATGCGTGTACATGGAGACCCTGCGGATGAAACGATCAAAATGCGCGGCGGCAAGCCGATACCCTCATCGGGTGCGGGCGGGCGGCAACGGCTTGTATTTGGCGCAATAGACTTTTGCCTTGCTGCGGAAGTAGACGATTTTACTGCCAGGCACGGAACCACGGACGGGAAAGGCGGAATTGTCGAGTTTATTGAAACGCAGACCCGAGGCGCCGCGGATGGCCGGCTCCAGTTTTTCCGGCGTCGAGTCCGCCACCACGCCCATGAACACGAGGGGGCTGGTGTCGTCGCTGACGATCACGTCGGTAATCGGCGCGCCCCACAAGGTCGCGTCCGTGCGGAACCAGTAGGCGCCCCCTTCATGCTTGTAGGCGGGGCCGAAGGCCGTCAGCAGATAGGCATAAAAAGCCTTGTTGTCGATCTGGTCGATGCACAGCACGGCATTGCCCACCACTTGCCCGAACGTGGATGGCGGCGGCTTCTGCTGCGCCAGCACGCCGGACACGGGCACGCCGCAGGCCAGCAGGGCGAACACCGCCAGCCGGGCCGGCGCACGCCACGGGCGCATCAATGAACGGCGCACGCGCATGATCAGCGCTTGCGCTCTTCTTTCTTGACCTTCTTGGCTTCCTTCTTTTCCTTCATGGTCTTGGCCGGTTCCTTCTTGGCTTCCTTCTTGCTGTCCTGTGCCTTGCTCATCATCTACTCCATGCCTGGGCGGAAATGCCTGAGCCATTATGACACTCCCCCATGAAAATGCCACATCATTTCCCCTATGCAATTGATCCCGCCCGGCAAGCACAGGCAGCGCATGCGTTTATTTGAAAAAAGACGTTTGCATTTTTATTCTATTGTGTTTTAATACACGGACTTTATAAATAGATATCATTTCGGTGCGGCGTGACCAGCACGGAAACAAGCATACAAACTGGGGACAGGACATGGCCGGCATGCGGCGGACCATGGCAAATCGACTTGCAGCCCTCGGCGGAAATAGACGGAAACAGACAATATGATGAGAACAATGATCTTGCTGGGCGCGGCCCTGTCGCTCTGGGCCGCTGGCAACACCTATGCGGCGGATACACAGCCGATGCAGGCGGCCACCTACCGGGCGGCGCCCGTCACCCTGGCCATGCAGCTGGCCAGCCTCCAGTCGCAGGACGCCAGCCTGCGCGCCCCGGCCCAGCATGAACCGGGCGCGCATTCACTGCTGCTGGTCACCATCGTGCTGCTGAGCCTGCGCATGCGCGCCAGCGCCACCACCAACAGCGAAAAATTCAGCACCTGACGTGAAAACGGCCGCGCAAGGCGGCCGCTCCAGTCACGCGTCAGCGCACATTCAGTGCAGGCACAGACGGCGGCGCGTCTTTTCGATCAGCGCCGTATCGTAGGGATACAGGTTCTCTATAAAGAACAGTTCCGTTTCCGCCTCGTCTTCCAGGCACATCTCGATCATGACGGGGCCATCGCTTTCGCGGCCCAGGAAATCCTTCGGCCAGCGGTTCTTGCGGTGCGTGCGCATCATTTCCATGCCCAGCGCGGCCAGCGGCGCCGACACACCGGCGGCCAGCGCCTCCTGCTGCCAGTCGTCCCAGTACTCGCTCTTTGCTGCCTTGTCGTTCATCATGCTCTTCCAACTCAGGTGTAAAAGGCGGACTTTACTCTTCATGGCGTCCCTTGCCAAGCAATACTATGGCGCGCGGCGCAGACCAGTGGCGAAAAATTGGCATTAAACAAGGCCAATTTCAATACCATTCACCATCCGCAAAAACTCCTTTATTAACAAACACTTGCAATATGCCTCTCGGGCTCGGCGCAACACCGCGCCATGCATTTTTTAATACCACTTAAATACCTGTTGACAAGCCCTCGGGGCGACAATATAGTGCCTTCAGCTTTTTCGCCGCCCGACAAATAAAAGAACCGAGACAGGCGCACTCAACCAAACGCGGGACTGCACAACATGATCGAATACATAATCGGCGTCGACGGCGGGGGAAGCGGTACCCGCGTACGCCTGGCGCGCCTGGACGGCCAGGAACTGGCGCAGGGACAAAGCGGCCCATCGGGCCTGGGACTGGGCATCGAACGGGCGTGGACCTCCGTCGCGCACGCCGTCACCCTGGCCTTCCGCGCG
This sequence comes from Janthinobacterium sp. OK676, assembly GCF_900103595.1. Classification (NCBI taxonomy): domain Bacteria; kingdom Pseudomonadati; phylum Pseudomonadota; class Betaproteobacteria; order Burkholderiales; family Oxalobacteraceae; genus Janthinobacterium; species Janthinobacterium sp. OK676. The sequence continues at coordinate 39,223 of NZ_FNHA01000008.1, read as the reverse complement.
GCCGGCCTGGAACAGCCGTCGCTGCAGCGCATGGCCATCGGCCTGGGCCTGGCCGGCGTGCACAACAAGCAGTGGGCCGCCAGCTTCGTCGAACACAATCCCGGCTATGCCCATGTGGCGCTGGAATCGGATGCCCTGACCACCCTGCTGGGCGCGCATGCGGGCCAGCCGGGCGCCATCGTTGCCATCGGCACGGGCAGCGTGGGCGAAGTGCTGCACGCGGACGGCAGCCGCCACGAAGTGGGCGGCTGGGGCTTCCCATCCGGCGACGAGGCCGGCGGCGCCTGGATCGGCATGCGCGCCATCAACCACGCGCAGCAAGTGGTCGACGGCCGCGTGCCCGGCAGCGCCTTCGCCACGGCCATCATCGACGCATGCGGCGGCCAGCGCGACGCCATGCAAGTGTGGCTGGCCGCCGCCAGCCAGACCAATTTCGCGCAACTGGCGCGCCTGGTGCTCGAACACGCGGCCAGCAATGCCGTGGCGCACACCATCCTGGTCGACGCGGGCCGGCAGATCGCGCTGATCGCCAGGGCGCTCGACCCGGCCGGCGCCTTGCCCGTGGCCCTCTGCGGCGGCCTGGCGGCGCCCTTGTCGGGCTACCTGCCGGCGGAACTGTTGAAACTGGTCGTGCCGGCACAGGGCGACTCGGCCGCAGGCGGTCTGCGCCTGATCCGCAAGCACTTGCAGGAGCAATGACCATGCTGGCCAAACTGTCCGCCTTCAAACCCAATCCGGCCAGCGACACGCCGCTCTACATGCAGTTGGCGAACATGCTGTCGGACGGCATCGCCAGCGGCGACTGGCGCGCCAACCAGGCCTTGCCCTCCGAGCGCGTACTGTCGGACATCCTGGAAATTTCGCGCGTCACGGCGCGCAAGGCCATCGACATGCTGTGCGACCGGGGCATGCTGACGCGCAAGCGCGGCTCGGGCACCTACATCACGCCCAAGCTGGAACAGCCGCTGTCGCGCCTGACGAGCTTTTCGGAAGAATTGCGCCAGCGCGGTTTCACGGCCGGCTCGCGCTGGCTGCAGCGCGACATCGGCTCGGCCGCGCCGCTGGAACTGCTGTCGCTGGGCCTGTCGCCGCACATGCCGGTGGCGCGCCTGCGCCGCCTGCGCACGGCCGATGAAGTGGTGATGGCGATCGAAACGACCACCATCCCCGCCCTGTATATGCCGGACCCGCAGCAGGTGACCGATTCGCTGTACGGCTACCTGGAGTCGCGCGGCACCATCCCGATGCGCGCGCTGCAGCATATCCGCGCCGTCAACGCCACGGCGGAACAGGCCAAGCTGGCCAACATCAAGACGGGTGAAGCCATGCTGCACATCACCCGTGTCAGTTATCTCGACAACGGCGCAGCGGTGGAACTGACCCACTCGTATTGCCGCAGTGATTATTATGAATTCGTAGCGGAGTCGCGCAGATGAGCAGCACTATCAAAGGCAATATCCTTACCCCCGGCGGCTGGATCCACGGCGCCATCGCCTTCGGCGAGCGCGTCGACAGCATCACGGGCGATTCCCTTCACCCGTCGAACAACAGCGACGACTATATTCTGCCCGGCTTCATCGACCTGCACGTGCACGGCGGCGCCGGCAAGGACATCATGGAAGGCGGCGACGCCGTCTATGCCATCGCGGCCATCCATGCGCGCCACGGCACGACCAGCCTGCTGGCCACCACCATGACGGCGCCGCCGGAAGACATCGACATGGCCTTGACGGCCATCGGCATCGCCGCCAACCACCGCCGCCCGAACACGGCGCGCGTGCTGGGCGCCCACCTGGAAGGCCCGTACATCAATTCCGGCAAGCTCGGGGCGCAGCCGAACTTCGCGCGCGCCGCCACGCTGGCTGAAATCGAACGCCTGCAAACACTGGCCAAGCTGCGCGTCATCACCGTGGCGCCGGAAATCGCCGGCCACCTGGACCTGGTGCGGGCGCTGGCCGACGCCGGCGTGCGCGTGCAGATCGGCCACACGCTCGGCTCCTACGAAGACGGCGTGGCCGCGCTGGAGCACGGCGCCATGGGTTTCACGCATCTGTTCAACGCCATGAGCGGCCTGCACCACCGCGAGCCGGGCATGGTCGGCGCCGCCCTGGCGCACGCCGAATATGCGGAGCTGATTCCCGACCTGCTGCACGTGCACCCGGGCGCCATCAAGGTGGCCCTGCGCGCCATCCCGCGCCTGTACTGCGTTACCGATTCGACGGCCGCCACCGGCATGCCGGACGGCGAATACATGCTGGGCCGCCACGCCGTGCAGAAATGCATGGGCGGCGTGCGCCTGCCCGACGGCACGCTGGCGGGCAGCACCCTGACCCTGGACCAGGCGCTGCGCAACCTGGTGGGACTGGGACTGGACCTGGCCGACGCGTCCAAGCGCGTGTCAACCAACGCCGCCGATTACCTGGGCCTGGAAGAACGCGGCCGGCTGGCCCCCGGCACTTACGCCGATCTGGTGGTACTCGATCGCGATCTCAAACTCAAAGCTGTGTATATAGAAGGAGAAATCTGTGACCTCAATGATGCTTAAAGAAGCCATTTCCGCCGCCGAATGCGTCGCCCTGCAACTGGCCAGCGACACGGAACGCTACGCGGAACTGGGCCGCAAATTGAGGAGCACCTCATTCTCGACCGCGCTGACCATCGCGCGCGGCAGCTCCGACCACGCCTGCAACTACGTCGCCTACCTGATCATGGCGCGCCTGGGCCGTGTCGTGGCATCGCTGCCGATGTCGCTGGTGACCCTGAACAAATCGCCGCTGGTGACGCGCGACACCCTGGCCATCTCGATCTCGCAATCGGGCCAGAGCCCGGACGTGGTCGAGCCGATCCGCTATTTCCGCGACGGCGGCGCCACCACCGTGGCCCTCGTCAACGACATCGATTCGCCGCTGGCGCACGCCGCCGAGTGGGCCATGCCCCTGCGCGCCGGCAAGGAGCAAAGCGTCGCCGCCACCAAAAGTTTTATTACCAGCCTGGTCGCCGGTGCGCGCATGGTGGCACAGTGGCAGAACGACCCCGAGCTGCTGGGCGGCCTGGAAGCGCTGCCGGAGGCGCTGCTCGAAGCGACCCGCGTCGACTGGTCGCCGGCCATCGACGTGCTGGCCCCGGCCCGCAACATCATGGTCGTCGGACGCGGCATCAGCTTCCCCGTGGCGCTGGAATCGGCCCTGAAATTCAAGGAAACGTCGGCCCTGCAGGCGGAGGCGTTCAGCGGCGCCGAAATCAAGCACGGCCCGATGGCCCTGATCGAAGAAGGCTACCCGCTGCTGATTTTCGCCACCCGCGGGCCGACCCAGGCCGGCCTGCTGCAACTGGCCAGCGAAATGCGCGGCCGCGGCGCCAAGGTCTTGCTGGCGGCGCCCGCCGACGTGGCCGAGCGCGACCTGACCCTGCCCGTGGCGGCCACGCCGGACCTCGATCCGATCGTCGCCATCCAGTCCTTCTACGTGATGGCGGCAAAACTGTCGGCCGCGCGCGGCATGGACCCGGATGCGCCGCGTCACTTGAGCAAGGTCACCAAGACCAATTAAGCACTACCCGGCAGCTGCGCCCCCCCACATGGGGCGCGGCTGCCGGCAGCAGCACGCATATAAGCGACGGCAAGGGCATGTACCCGCGCCGCGGACTCATGGACATTGGAGCTTCGCGCTCCAGGATAAAAATGACGATCAAGAGACTGTTGGCGGTTGTTGCCTGCGCGGGCCTGCTCGCGCCGCAGGCATGGGCTGCCGAGAAAATCGAATTCTGGACCTTCAGCATGAAGCCCAAGTTCACGCCGTATTTCAATGCGGTGGTGGCGCGCTATGAGGCGCAGAATCCCGGCGTCAAGATCGAATGGATCGACTTCCCGTGGGACGTCATCCAGACCAAGCTGGTCACGCGCATCGTGGCCGGCACGCCGCCCGCGCTGGTCAGCCTGAACGTGCCCTGGGCCGACGAATTCGCGCGCGACGGCCTGCTCAGCCCCGTCGATGGACTGATCGGGGAAGCGCGCGCCAGCTACATTCCCAGCGCCCTGGACGACTTGCGCTTCAAGGGCCGCACCTACGGTTTTCCCATGTACAGCAATGTCGCGGTGATCGCCTTCAATACCGCCATCTTCAAGCAGGCGGGCCTCACGCGCGGCCCCGCCAGCCTCGATGAACAGCTGGCGTACGCGCGCCAGATCGCGCAACGCACGGGCAAGGCCGGCATCGCCCCCGCCTTGTCCAAGATCGACGGCCTGTTCATGCAACAGGGCCTGGCCGTCATCACCGACAACCGCGCCGTCTTCAATTCGCCGCAGCACGTGGCGCTGGTGCAGAAACTGGCCGACACCTACAAGGTGGGAGGCCTGTTGAAAGAAAGCCTGTTCGCCGAAGACAATTTCCCGGCCGTGATCGACGCCTACAAGGGCGGTCGCCTGGGCATGCTGCTGGCGCCGCCGACGGCCATGCAGCGCATCTGCGGCGATGCGAAAGACATCTACGCCATCACCGACGTGGCGCCCGCGCCGCTGGGCCCGACCGGCATCGCCGATGGCGGCTGGCTCGTGCACTTCGCCATTCCGAAAGGCGTGCCGGCGCGCCAGCTGCCGGCGGTCGGCAAGTTCGCGCGCTTCCTGACGAACGACGAGAACCAGCTGGCCTTCGCCAAACAGGCCAGCGTCTTTCCCACCACCGTGAAGGCGGCGGCCGACCCGTTCTTTCTCGCCACGCCAGCAAACGCGGGCGCGGCCGAAAAGGCGGTGGCCGCCGGCGCCCTGTCGATGGGCCACGCGCGCACCCTGTACGTGGCCGGCATCGACGACTACGACGAGCTGCGCCGCTCGCTCGTGAAGGCCGTCGAGGCCGGGGTCACGGGCAAGCAGGACGTCAAGCAGGCGCTGGACCAGGCCGTCGCCATCTGGAACCGCAAGCTGGCCACCCTGCCGCGTCACTGAGGACACCATGAAACTCGCCCACCGCCATACCGTGCAAGCCTGGCTGTTCCTGACTCCCGCCCTGCTGCTGCTGGCCGCATTTTCCTTCTGGCCCGTCGGCTACGGCTCCGTGCTGGCCTTCACCGACTACAGCCTGATACGCGAGACGCGCTTCGTCGGCCTCGACAACTTCCGCTACATCTTCAACAACGAGATGTTCGTCTCGGGCCTGAAAAACTCGCTGATGTTCCTGCTGATGGTGCCCTTCGTGCAGGTGGGCGCCATCGTGCTGGCCGTGCTGGTGAACAACCGCCTGCCCGGCATCCGCCTGTTCCGCGCCGCCTTCTACGTGCCCGTGGTCACCACCGTGTCCGTGGTCGGCATCATGTGGGGCTTCATGTTCCACGAACAGGGCGCGCTCAACTACGTGATGATGACCCTGAAACTCGTGAACGCGCCCGTGGGCTGGCTGTCGAACGACAGCCTGGCCCTGTTTGCCGTGATGTTCGTCACCCTGTGGCGCGGCCTGGGCTGGTACATGGTGATGTACCTGGCGGCCCTGCAGGCTATCCCCTCGGACATGCAGGAAGCGGCCATGCTCGATGGCGCCAACCGCTGGCAGCGCTTCTGGAAGATCACCGTGCCGATGCTGCGCCCCACCATCATGCTGTGCTCCATCCTGTCCGTGCTGGCGGCTTTGAAGGCGTACCAGGAAGTCGACGTGCTGACCCAGGGCGGGCCGATGAATTCCACCTTCACGGCGCTGTACTACGCGTATGACCAGGGCCTGAAACACTTGAAACTGCCGCGCGCGCTGGCGGCCAGCTTCGTCGTCTCGCTGTTCTGCATAGCCATCGCCCTGCTGTGCCTGCGCTATCTGAAACCGAAGCACCGCTGACCATGAAAAAACGATCCCGTCCCCTGACAACGCGCCTGCACATCCTGGGCCACTACGCCGTGCTGTGCGCGATCGCCGTCGTCTGCGTCTTCCCGTTCTGGTGGACACTGGTGACGGCCATTTCCACGGAAGGCAATATCTTCGCCTTCCCGCCCACCTTCTGGCCCAAGGCGCCCTCATTCGACAACTTCATCGAAGTGTTCAAGGCGATCCCGATCTGGTCGTTCTTCAAGAATTCCGTGCTGATCGCCGTGTTCACCGTGTTCTGGAAACTGCTGCTGTGTTCACTGGCCGCGTATCCGCTGGCGCGCCTGAAGTTCCGCGGCCGCAAGCTCGTGTTCGGCCTGATCCTGGCCACCCTGGTGCTGCCGTCCGAGGTCAACTTCCTCGTCAACTTCATCACCATTACGCAAATGAGCCTGGTCGACACCTACACGGGCGTGATCCTGCCCAACGTGGTGACGGCCGTGGCCATCTTGCTGCTCAAGCAGGCGTTCGAGGAAGTGCCGCAAGACCTGATCGACGCGGCGCGTGTCGATGGCGCGTCCGAGTGGGTGATCTTCAGCCGCATCATGCTGCCGCTGATTACGCCATGGCTGGCCACCGTCGGCATCCTCACGGCCGTCGAGTCGTGGAACGAATACATCTGGCCCTCCATCGTCATGAGCAAGCCCGATGAATTTCCCCTGTCGGTGGGCGTGCTGTACTTGCGCGGCACCTTCGGCAGCAGCACGCGCGTGATCGCGGCCGGCACCCTGATCACCATCGTGCCGACCCTGCTCGCCTTCCTGTTTACCCAACGCTTCTTCATGCGCGGCATGGACGGCGCAGTCAAATGAAAACGTCTCTCGATAAGGAAGCCCCCATGCACGACCAGCGCATCAGCATCAGCAAGAAAGTCCGCAGCCCGATCACCTGGGTGCCCACCTTGTACTTCGCCCAGGGCTTGCCGTTCTACGCCGTGGCCCTGGTGGCCGGCCTGATGTTCAAGAGCATGGGCGTGCCGAACGACCTGATCGCCCGCTGGACGGGCCTGATCGGCTTTGCCTGGGTCTTCAAGTCGCTGTGGAGCCCCTTCCTGGAACTGGCGTCGAGCAAGAAGACCATGGTGGTGCTGTTCCAGTTCCTTGGCGGCCTGAGCCTGGGCCTGATCGCGCTGGCCCTGCAAACGCCGCTGTGGTTCGCCGCCTGCATCGCCGTGCTGTTCGTCGCCGCGCTGGCCTCGTCCACGCACGACATCGTCTGCGACGGCCTGTATATCGCCAGCCTGTCGGACAAGCAGCAGGCGGCCTACGCGGGCTGGCAAGGCGCCTTTTTCAATGCCGGAAAATTCATCTCGCTGGGCGGCCTGGTGATCCTGGCCGGCTACCTGGAGAAAAAAATCGGCATCAAGCCGGCATGGTCGGTCATCTTCCTGATCATCGGCGCCATGATGCTGTCGCTGGCCGCCTACCACCTGTGGGCGCTGCCGCAGGTGCGCAATGCGGCCGTGGCCGACAAGAGTGTCGCGGGCATCAGCCGCACCCTGTGGGACGTGCTGGTCGACTTCCTGAAAAAGCCCGGCATCTGGGGCATGATCGCCTTCATCATCCTGTTCCGCGCGGGCGAGGCGCAAGTGCAGACCATCGGCCCGCTGTTCCTGCGCGAAGCGCGCGAACTGGGCGGCCTGGGCCTGTCGACGACGGAAGTGGGCGCCGTGTACGGCACGGCCGGCACCGTCGCCTTCCTGCTGGGCAGCATCGGCGGCGGCTACTTCACGTCGTGGCTGGGCCTCAAGCGCGCCATGTTCTTCCTGATCCTGGCCATGAACTTGCCGAACCTGGTGTTCTACTACCTGAGCCACAGCATGCCCACCGACCTGACCCTGATCACGGCCGCGCTCAGCGTGGAGATGTTCGGCTATGGCTTCGGCTTCGTCGGCCTGATCCTGTTCATGATGCAGGTGGTCTCCGTCGGCAAATACCAGACGGCCCACTATGCGTTCGCCACCGGCGTGATGCAGCTGGGCTTCGTGCTGTTCAAGATGATCAGCGGCGACATCCAGACGGCGCTCGGCTACAAGACCTTCTTCCTGTGGGTGCTGGTGTCGGCCGTGCCCGTATTGATCCTGTCGCGCTTCATGCGCATCGGCCCGAAGGATACCTCCGACCCATCTGACGCCGGCGCCACATCCGCGCCGGCCAGCGCCAGCTAGGAATCGCACAAGCCATGGCACATATCGTTTTAAAAAATATCGTCAAGCTGTACGACGACAAGCACCCCGTCATCCACGGCATCGACCTCGATATCCGCGACGGCGAATTCGTCGTCTTCGTCGGGCCGTCCGGCTGCGGCAAATCGACCCTGCTGCGCATGATCGCCGGCCTGGAAGACATCACGGACGGCGAGCTGCATATCGGCGGCCAGCTGGCCAACGACGTCGCGCCGGCCGAACGTGGCCTGGCCATGGTCTTCCAGAGCTACGCCCTGTATCCGCACATGACGGTGTACGAGAACATGGCCTTTGCCCTCTCGCTGGCCGGACATAAAAAGGCCGAGGTGCGCGCCGCCGTCGAACGCGCGGCCGACATCCTGCAGATCACGCCCCTGTTGAAACGCAAGCCGAAGGACCTGTCGGGCGGCCAGCGCCAGCGCGTGGCCATCGGCCGCGCCATCGTGCGCAAACCCAAGGTTTTTCTCTTCGACGAACCGCTGTCGAACCTCGACGCCTCGCTGCGCGTGCAGATGCGCGTGGAAATCTCGCGCCTGCACCAGGAATTGAAGACGACCATGATCTACGTCACGCACGACCAGGTCGAGGCCATGACCCTGGGCGAGCGCATCGTCGTCTTCAACGGCGGGCGCATCGAGCAGGTAGGCAGTCCGCACGAGTTGTACAACAATCCCGGCAACCTGTTCGTGGCCGGCTTCCTTGGCGCGCCGAAGATGAACTTCGTCGCTTGCGAGGCCGTCGCCTGTGGTCCCGGCTCCGTAGCCGTGCGCCTGCCCGGCGGCACCGTCATCGACGTCGAGGCGCAGGGTGATGGCGTGACGCCCGGCGACCCGCTGACCCTGGGCGTGCGCGCCGAGCACGTCAGCCTGCGGCACGGTGCCAATGGGGGCGACAACGTGGTCGACGCGGCCGTCAGCCATGTGGAATACCTGGGCGACGTGGCCATCGTTTACGCCAGCATGCCGGGGGTGAACGATATGCTGGCAGTCAAGCTGCCGGCCGAGGAAGGCTTGCGCCACGCGGGCGACGCCATGCGGTTGCATCTGCCGCCGCAGCGCTGCCTGCTGTTCGATGCCAAAGGGCGAGCCCTGGCGCGCACGTTTGCCGCACCCGCTCAGCCGTTTATGTGACAATAGCCGTTTTGTATCATGCCGCTTCTGTTTGACTTGTGCAGGCAGACTGGCAGAATGATGTTTTTTCGAGCTTCCTTGCCCCTCTGGCAATGCCACTGCACGATTGTTGCGGCTGCCAGTGCCGGTGCGTATTTTTGTTATTGATTGAAGGGTAACCCATGTCCCAATTCCGTCTTGCACGCCTTAGCCTGCTCCTGGCCGCCATCGGCCTCAATGTCCTGCCAGCCGTGTCGCACGCGCAGGATGCCAAGCCGGCCGCTGCCGCCGGTGCGCCCGCCGCCGTACCTGCCGACACGGTGCGTCCTGAAGTGTTCAAACTGCTCGATCCGGACGCCGTGAAAGCGTCGATGGATGCGAAAAACTACGCCGACGTGCAAAGCCGCATCGACCAGGCTGCCGCCATTCCCGCCCTGACACCGTACGAACTGTTCGTGCTGAACCGCCTGCGCGTGGCGCTGGCGTCGACCACCAACAATGCGCCGATGGCCATGACGGCGCTGGAAGCGGTCATCGAATCGGGCAAGCTGGAAAAAAAGGTACAAGGCGATTTCATCCAGGCGCTGGCCAACTACCACTACAACGCCAAGGATTATCCGAACGCCATCAAATGGTTCACCCGTTACCAGACGGAAACCGGTGACGTCGCTGGCGTGCGCCAGTACATCATCCGCGCCTACTACTTCAGCAATGATTTCGCGCGCGCGAAACAGGAACTGATGGCCGACCTGACGGCCAAGCAAGCGGCCGGCAAGACGCCGACGATCGAAGAACTGCAATTGCTGGCCAACACGGGTTCGAAAAGCAAGGATCCGGCCACCTACCTGGTCGCCATGGAAAACCTGGTGCGCTACTACCCATCCGATGACTACTGGAGCGATCTGCTGAGCCGCACGCAAGGCAAGGCCGGCTATTCCGACCGTTTCGCCCTGGACGTGCTGCGCCTGCAATTCAAGGCCGTGGGCACGATGCCGCCGCAAGATTACAGCGACATGGCTGAAATCGCCCTGCAGAACGCCTTCCCGACGGAAGCGAAAAAAGTCCTCGACGCGGGCTTTGCCAAAGGCGTGCTGGGCACGGGCGCGAATGCCGCCAAGCACAAGAAACTGCGCGACCAGGCCAACAAGGGTGCCGCCGACGATGCGAAAAACATTGCCAGCGGCGAAGCATCGGCCATGAAGAGCAAGGATGGCACGGGCTTGATCAACCTCGGCTACGCTTTCGTCACGATGGACCAGTTCGACAAAGGTATCGACCTGATCCAGAAAGGCATCGCCAAGGGCGGCCTGAAGCGTCCAGAAGACGCCAAGCTGCGCCTCGGTTATTCCTACGCCATGGCCGGCAAGAAAGATGAAGCCATCAAGGTACTGGAAACGGTCAAGGGCGGCGACGGCGTGGGCGACCTGGCCCGCTACTGGATACTGTGGCTGAACCGTCCTGCCACCCCAGCGGCGGCACCGGCAGCAGCGGCACAGTAATTCCCGCTCCCGCCAGCATGCGCAAGGCAGTTCCCGGCTCACGCCGGGGCTGCTTTTTTTTCGACCTTTGCCATTGTCCCATGCCGCCAGCCACCACCGCCACCGCCGAACGATTGACCAGCCTGGACGCCTTCCGCGGCTGCGTGATCGTCATCATGATCTGGGTCAACTACCTGGCCGGCATGCCCCGCATCGCCTGGTGGCTCGAGCATGCGGGGCCTCGCGCCGACGGCATCACCTTGCCCGACCTGGTCTTTCCCGGCTTCCTGTTCATGGTCGGCATGGCCATACCGCTGGCCTTGCAACGCCATTGCGGCCACGTCACGCCAGCCTTGCTGGGGCGCCTGCTGTGGCGCTCCGCGAGCCTGATGCTGGCCGGCGTGGTAATGGCCAATGCCTACCGCTACGATGCGCAGGCGGCGCCGCTGCCGCAGGCTGTGTACTTCCTGCTCTTTTATGTGGCCATGATACTGCTGTGGCGCCAGGGCGCGGGCAAGCTGGAACTGGCCGCCGGCGGCGCGCTGATGCTGTTCCTGCTGGCGACGTTCCGTGGCGAATTGAATGCGGAATTTTCCAGTACCTGGCTGCAACCGTCGTGGTGGGGCATCCTCGGCATGATAGGCTGGTCCTATTTGCTGTGCAGCCTGCTGTACCTGGCGTGCCGGGGCAGCGGCACGGCGCTGATGGGTATGTTTGCCCTGCTGCTCGTGCTGTACATGGGCGGCACGGCGGGCAGCCTCGATTTCCTGCCTGCAGGCATCAACGCCATCGTCAACGTGCCGCAAGTGCTCGGTTCGACGACGGCCAATGTGCTGGCCGGCACGCTGGTGGGCCAGCTCTTCCTGCGCGGCGCCGCCCTGGACCATGGGCAGCGCATCCGCTTCATGGCGTGGTTTGCGCTGGGCATGTTCGCGGCCGGCATGCTGTTGCGGCCGTATCACCACATCAACAAGATCGCGGCGACGGAATCCTACACGCTCGTGTGCGGCGCCCTCATCCTGGCCCTCTTCCTCGTGTTTTACGTCGTCATCGACGTGTGGCGTTGGCGCGCCTGGGCCGTCGTGCTCTTGCCCGCTGGCACCAATGCCCTGTTCGCCTACATCGTGCCCGACCTGTGGCAGCAACTGGCGGCCGTGCTGCACTTGCCGCGCTTCTGGTGGCCGTACTGGGAAACGGGCGGCGCGGCCGGCCTGTGGAATGCGGCGGCCGTCACCGCCCTGATGCTGCTCTTCACCGCACTGGCCACGCGCTACGGCCTGAAATTGAAATTCTAGACCTTGATGTAGATCTTGCGCTTGTCCATGACGTAGGCGATCAGCCAGCACAGCAGCATGAAGCTGACGGCAAACAGCAAGGAAGCCACGCGCGCCGGCACCCAGCCCGTAAACCAGTGCTGGTACAGCCACTGGTACAGATTGCCGCCTCCGATGCGCACGGTAAACGCGATGATCACCAGTACTTCCGACACCAGGTAAATGAAGAGCGTGTTCTTGCCGAAGACTTCAAAAAAGTAGGTCCAGCCCGTGATCTTGCGCACGTCGATGACGAACATCAGCAGCGCCAGCAGCAGCAAGTCCAGGCCGATGCCGAGCATTACGTACGAGCTGGTCCACAGCTTCTTGTTGATCGGGAATACCTCGTTCCAGCACAGGGCCACGGCCACGCAGATGATGCCGGCCGCCACCAGCCGATACAGCGCGGCACGCAGCTGCGCCGGTGCCGTGCGGCGCACGAAACTGCCCGCCAGGTAGCCGGCAATCACATTGACGATCGCTGGCAAGGTGCCGAGGATGCCTTCCGGATCGAAGGCGATGCCTTCGCCGTGGTACAGATGGCTGTCGCCCAGCAAGATCAAATCGAGTTTGGCCGGCGCGTTGCCGTGCAAGCTGTAGTCGCCCCAGGTCGCGAGGATGGCCCAGTAACCGAGCAAGGCGCAGGCGCTGAAGACGAGCGCGCCGCGCGTCTTCCAGTAGTGGAGGATCAGGGCGGCGGCCAGGTAGCACACGGCGATGCGCTGCAGCACGCCGGGAATGCGCGTGTGCGACAGCGGCGACCAGGCGAACTGGCCCGCGTCGTCGATCTTGAAGAAGGGAAACCAGTACAGCAGGAAGCCCAGCAAAAAGATCAGCGCGCTGCGCTTGCACAGCTTGGCCAGCACGGCGCCATGGCCCAGATTTTCATACTTGCCCAGCGCAAAGGCCAGCGCATTGCCGACGACAAACAGAAAACTGGGAAACACGAGGTCCGTGAGGGTAAAGCCATGCCATTCGGCATGTAAAAACGGCGCATACACGCTGCCCCAGTCGCCAGGGGTATTGACAACGATCATCAGGGCGACGGTCAGGCCGCGCAGGACGTCGAGGGCGAGGTAGCGTTGGGAAGCAATAGTCATGGTCAAGCAATTCCAAAAGATAAAAGCCGGCTCCCCGCTTGTGGCGGAAAGCCGGTAAAAAAAACCTATAACTTGGCGCGCAGGCCAAAGTAGAACTGACGGCCGTTCGAATACAGGGCCGTCGGCTGGTCCTGGTTGGCGCCGTAATACTTGAGCACCGGGTTATTCAGGTTCAGCACATCGAAGGTCAGCGAATAGCGCTCGTCGATCTTGTAGTTGATCGACGCGGCCAGGTTGCCCACGCCGTGCACGTACTGGGGCGAGCTGCTGAACAGGCCGGCCAGGAAGCTGGAGCGGTAGGTATAGGCCAGGCGCGCACTCAGGCGCGCGTCCTCGTAATAGCCTTCCAGGTTGTAGGTGCCGCGCGAGCTGCCCACGACTGCGGCGCCATCGTCGGCCTTGCCATTCGTATAGGTGTAATTGCCCACCACGCCGAAACCGCCCCACAAGCCCTGCTGGTAACTGAGTTCCACACCCTTGTTCTTGGCGCCGATATTCGTCGGCGACTGGATCACGTAGGTGTTGAATTTCTTGAAGGTATTATTGTAGTAGCTCACGGGCGCCGTACCAAACGTCACGTACGATTTCATGTCCATATAGAAGGCGCCCACCGACAGCATGGCCTTCGGTGCGAAATACCATTCCAGGGTGGCGTCGTAGTTGGTCGAGCGTATCGGTTTCAAATCCGGATTACCGCCCGTGCCCGTCAGCAACTGGTCATTCAGGTTGACGGCGCCCACCAGTGCGCTGTAGTCGGCGCGCGCCATGGTTTTCGCCACAGCCGCGCGGGCCACCAAGTCCTTGCTCAAGTCGAATTTGATGTTCGCGCTGGGCAGCACATCCGTGTAACTGTGCTTGACGACGGTGGGCGTGTAGGTGCCGAAAATATTCTCCTGGCCGATCGGATTTTCGCCGCCCGGCACGTTCGTCACCGTCGTCTGCTGCGTGCGCACGACGCGCACACCCACATTGCCGCGCCACTTGTTGCCTGCCAGGTTGGCCATGAGGTAGGCCGCGCTATCCTTTTCCTTCACGTCCAGTTCGGCCGGCCAGTTGCGCGAATTCGGCCCACCCGAATTGTCGTATTTGTTGGCCCACGCCACCAGGTCGGCCGGATCGAGCTGCCAGTAGCGGCCCTGCGCGCTGCCGCCCAGGCCCTTGCCGTAATCGCCGGGATAGGTGCCGCCATTCCACTTCGGCAAGGGCGCATTCGTCGTGCCGTCGCACACGGCACAGCTGCGGTTTTCCGGCCAGGACACATTGCGGTGGTGTTCCGCGTAGCGCGCGCCGAATTTCAACGACTCCAGCACGCCGTAATCCATGCTCAGCTCGCTATCGGCCTGGCCATATTTTTCCGTATCCAGGGTTTCCACATGCGAACCCCAGGCCGATGCCGTGACCGCGTTGGAGAACCTGGAAATATCGAGACCCGGGAAATTCAGCCTGGCCGGCGACAGGCCGTTCAGCTGGTAGGACACGCCGACGCCCGTCAAGCCCGCCTCATAGCCGAGGTCGACGGGCGTCTCGCCGATGCCCCGCGTGTAGCCGAGGCTGCCCGTGATACGCAGGCGCTCGCTGGCGCGGTAGCTGCCGTTGACATCGATGTAGGCGGTCGACGAGTTCGAACCGGGACGGTAGATCTGGTCGACCAGGGCCGGATACAGCTGGCCGTTGTACGGCGTGGTGGCGTTGGCCGCAGGAAACTGCGACGCGGGAAAATCGGCCGCCACCAGGGTATTGTTCTTGACCGTAAACATACTGGGAATCACGCCCACGTGCTTGCCGTCATTGTCGACGGCATTCAGGTTGGCGCCCGGCTGATTATAAAAGCTGCGGTTGTAATTGGCCGCGTCCAGCTTGGAATAGAAGCCGTTGACGTCGAGCATCAGGTCGGAAGTCGGTTTGAATTGCAGGTCGACGCTGCCGCCCTGGCGCTTGCGCACTTGCTCGAACAGGGCCGAGTTGATGCCCAGCGGCGCCAGCACGCCGGCCAGTTCCGGATATTTCTGCGCGGCCGGGCTGTTGGCGTCGATGGCGCCATAGCCGAAGAATTCCTGGCCATCGCGGCGCTCGTGGCGTTTTTCGGAAAACACCTGGAACAGCACGCCCATGGTCTTCGCTTCGTTCTTCCAGTTGAACAAGGCATTCATTTGCGGATCGGTCTTGCCCGGCAAGTCCGCATAGATGGCCTGCACGGCCAGCTCGGCCGTAAACGGCTGCTTGAAACTGAGCGGCTTGCGCGTCTCGATATTGATGGAGCCGGCCACGCCCCCTTCCACCAGGTCCGCCTGGGCGCTCTTTTGCACGGTGACCCGGCTGACGATTTCCGACGGCAGCAAGGCAAAGCTGACGCTGCGCCCCACGGTGCCCACCTGGTCCGTGACGAACCAGTCGCCCGTGCCCACGGCGTGGCCATTGATCAGGGTTTGCGTCAGGCTGGGGCTGGTGCCGCGGATGCTGACCCGGTCATTTTCCGAGAAGCCGCCCTCGCCGCCGGCCGACGAGGAAATGTTCACGCCCGGCACGCGCTGCACGGCGTCGGCCACGTTCTTGTCGGGCAGCTTGCCGATGTCTTCCGCGCTGACGACGTCGATCACGGAATCGCTGTTGCGCTTCTGGCTCAGCGACTGTTCCAGCGAGGCGCGGATGCCGGTGACGACCACTTCCTGCATGGGGGATTGCTGCGCCTGGGCCGCCATGCTCATGGACAGCAAGGCCGCAGCGGCGGCGATGGGGTGTAGTACGGGGTGCAAACGACTGTTCATAGACTCCTCGTTATAGATGTCCGACACGGTGGCGGGACGGTTTTATATGAGTACAGACGGCAGGCGCCCAGTCAGCGGGCGTCGAAAAAAAAGGCAAGCTCCCGTAACAGGAACTTGCCTTGAAAAGACCGAGGAAGACCGGGCCTGACGCGGGCGCATCAGGCCTGATCGTCGTGCTTACAGTTTGGCGCGCAGGCCCAGGTAGAAGGTACGGCCGTTGCTATAGAAAGCGCGTGGCTGATCCTTGTTTTCCGCGTACATCTTGATGGTCGTGTTCGTCAAGTTAAGCGCATCGAACGTGATCGTGAAGTGTTCGTTGATCTTGTAGTTGAGCGAACCGGCCAGGCCGCCCGCGCCGGCAACGTGCTGGCTGGCGCCACGGTCCACGCCCGCCTTGTAAGCGGAACGGTAGTTGTAGGCCAGGCGTGCGCTGAGGGCGTTGGCTTCGTAGAAGGCCGTCAGGTTGTACGTGCTGCGCGATGCATTGACCAGTTCATCACCATTGTCCAGCTTGCCGTCGGCATAGGTGTAGTTGGCCAGGATGCCGAAGTCGCCGAACAGCGGTTGCTGGTAGCTGAATTCCGCGCCCTTGTTCTTGCCGCTGGTATTGAATGGCGACGTGATCTGGTACACGGCATTGGCATTACGCTTGCTGTTGAAGTACGTGGCGTTGACGGTACCGTTCGACACGACCGATTTCAGGTCCATGTAGAACAGGCCCACCGAGAAAGCCGACTTCGGTGCGAAATACCATTCGGCGCTGACTTCGGCGTTGTCCGACTTGACCGGGTTCAAGTTGACGTTGCCGCCGCTGCCGCTCAAGGCGTCGTCGTTCAGCGATACCGAACCGCCCAGCGCGCTGTAGTCGGGACGGGCGATGGTGCGGGCCACGGCGGCGCGCACGACCAGGTCGTTGCGCACGTCGAACTTGATGTTGGCGCTCGGCAGGTAGTCGTTGTAGCTGCGCTCGTACAGATGCTGCGAGTACGCACCCCAGTCGGAACCGGTGATCGGACCGCCGGCCTGGTTCACCAGGGTCGACTGCTTGGTGTGGACGGCGCGCAGGCCGAAGTTACCGCTCCAGTTGTCGCCCGTCAGGTTGGCCATGGCATAGATGGCCGAAGTTTTTTCCTTCAACTTGAACTCGTCGGTCCAGTTATGGCGGCGCACGTAGTCGAACAGGCGGTTGCCCGGTGCGGCGCCCCAGGCACCCAGTGCTGAACCGTCGTACTTGAAGTAGTTGCTCGACAGGTTGCCGCCCAGGTCCTTGGCGAAGTCGCTCGGGTACATCGTGCCATTCCAGGCAGGGCCAGGATTGGAGAAGCCCAGGGCGCCCGGACGGGTTTCAAACGGATGCTCGGCATCGCGCTTGTGATCGGTCAGACGGCCACCGAACTTGACCGAATCCCAGATACCGGAAGACAGGCGCAGCTCGGCATCGATCTGCGCATATTTTTCCTGATCGACGGAACGCGATTCGCCGCCGCCGGCCCATGCCGTCGAACCTGGCTTGGTGGTGGTGCCGCCCGGATAGGAAACGCTGGCAGGGCTCAAGCCATTCAGTTGATACACCATGCCGCCATCGACGTTGTTCTGGTAGTACACATCGTCGCGGTCATAGCCGACGCCGTGGGTCTTGCCCAGTTTACCCGTCAGTGTCAGGTCCTTGGTGGCACGGTACTTGAAGTTGAAATCGAGATAGTAGGATTCGCCGCCAGCATCAGGACGGTAGATATTATCGACCTCGCCTGCGTTCTTGGCGAAGGTGGCGCCGGTCAGCGTGCCATTCTTGACCGTGTAGTTGGTCGGCACCTGGCCCGTCGACACGCCTTTGTCGTCCGTGCTGTTGATCGAGTTGGCAGGCGCGGCCAGCCAGTTGGTATTTTGATGCGGCGCCTTCAGTTGCGAGTAGAAGCCGTTCACGTCCAGGGTCAAGTCCTTGCTGGGCTTGAATTCGACGTCGAACGCGCCGCCTTCGCGGGTTTTCTTTTGCTCGAACAGGCTGGCGCCGATAAAGGTCGGCACTTTCACGCCGGCCAGTTCAGGATGGGCCTTGGCCGCGTTGCTGCCTGCGGCGATCGGCGTGTAGCCGAGGATTTCCTGGCCATCGCGGCGCACGGTCGATTTTTGCGAGAAACCCTGCACCATGATGCCCAGGGTATTCGTGTCATTCTTCCAGTTCACCAGGCCGGAGAACTGCGGATCGGTCTTGCCGGCCAGGTCGTTGTGGAAAGCCTGGATCGAACCTTCCGCCGTGATCTGGTTCTTGAATTCCAGCGGACGGCGGGTGATCACGTCGATCACGCCCGAGACACCGCCTTCAGGCAGGTCCGCCGTGGCGCTCTTGTGCACGACAACGGAACTCACCAGTTCCGATGGCAGCAGGGAAAAGCTGCTGCTGCGGCCGACGTTGCCGCCGAACTGGTTCAGCACGAACCAGTCGCCCGTGCTGATGGCGTGGCCGTTGAACAAGGTTTGCTGGAAGCTGGGGCTGGTGCCGCGCAGGCTGACGCGGTCGTTTTCGCCGAAGCCGCCTTCGCCACCGGCGGACGATTGGGTATTCACACCTGGCAGGCGCTGGATCGCGTCAGCCACGTTACGGTCTGGCATCTTGCCGATATCTTCGGCGGTGACCACTTCCACCACGGAATCCGCATTACGTTTTTGCTTCAGCGATTTTTCCAGCGAGGCACGCACGCCGGTCACCGTCACCACGGTGGCCACGTCTTCGGCGGCTGCTTGCTGCGCCTGTGCCGAAAAGGACAGACCGGCGACCATCACGGCAACGGCCGCAGCGATCGGCGTACGGCTACGCGAGCCCGATTTCACGACGGCAGCTGCAGGTGTCAAATTGCGTTTCATGTACTCCCCCTTGATTTAGGCTCCAGGATTGGAACCTTTTCATTTTTAACGTAGGTCTTCTTTCCAGCCCGCCCATTCTTGCCAGCACGCTGCAGACCCTTCGGCACAACCACTTACAAAACCAATTCAACGCCAATATACTACTATCCAATACCAGAATACTACCAGTTGCAACTTTTTTTTTATAACGTTGTTTGAATCACACAGACCACTTCAGCTGAATCAATCTATAGCCCGTATGGCCGGGGTAAATACCAGCGAGGGCAGGTATAAATTGCCGGCCTGATAATTCAAATTGGTTTTACAACGGTCTTTTTTGGTATTATCCAGCGACACAAAACAGATACAGAGCGCGTCTGCAACGCGCCGTAACGGAGACCCTCAGCGTATGACAACCCTGGCTCACATCATGCAAGGCCTGGGGCAGACGAGCAGTCTGCCCCTGTACCAGCAACTGCAGCGCGCGCTGCGCGAAGCGATCGACAAGCGCATCCTCGGCCCCGACGAAGCCCTGCCGGCCGAACGCCAGCTGGCCAGCGACCTGGCCGTCTCGCGCATCACCGTGCGCAAGGCCATCGATGGCCTCGTCAACGAGGGTTTGCTGGTGCGCCGTCCCGGCTCGGGCAATTTCATCAATACGCGCATCGAGAAAAACTTCGCCAAACTGACGTCGTTTTCCGAGGACATGCGGGCGCGCGGACGCACGCCGCGCAGCGTGTGGCTCAAGCGCGCGGAGGGCACCGTGACGCCGGAAGAGGCCCTGCGCCTGCGGCTGTCGCCGGGCGCGCCCGTGTACCGCTTCCACCGTATCCGCTATGCGGACGAGGTGCCGATGTGCCTCGAGTACGCGACCATCGTCGCCAGCTGCCTGCCGGCACTCGACGCCGTCGACGTATCGATGTATGACGCGCTGGAACAGGCGGGCAACCGGCCCGTGCGCGCCTTGCAGCGGCTCAGCGCGCTTTTATTGACGGGGGAGCAGGCCAGCCTGCTGCAGGCGGAGGAAGGCGACGCGGGCTTGTCGGTGGAAAGGCTGGGCTTTTTGCGCGATGGACGCGCCGTGGAATTTTGCCGCTCCTACTTCCGCGGCGATATGTATGACTTCGTGGCGGAATTAAGTACCAATTAATACCAGTTTCACGCATTTCTCAATACCAGAGAAAACCACTTATTGCAGTGCAATATATAACGGGCATCGCGCCTGTATATGCACTGCAATGGTGAAATGGTGATCGGCCATTATATGGCTGCGCTGCGAATAATATGAAAATGCACGCGCCAGCTGTTTTTTGTGCTCCGCAGCAAAATAGATAATCTCGTCAGGTGGCGGGCGCGGCGCGGCGGCCGACGCACAGCAAAAGCACGCCCAGCGCCACGCACGACCAGCCGAACAGCGGCCCCAGCCATCCTGCCCGGGTGGCGACGGACGGGTGTGCCGGCAGCGGCGCCAGCAAGGTGCCGCCCGGCATGGCGCTGCTGGCCCGCTCCGCCAGCACCCGTCCATACGCATCGCTGACCGTCAGCACGCCCTCGCGCGCCGCGCGCAGCACGGCATAACCGTTTTCCACGCCACGCACCACCGTCATGCGCGCCCCCATCCAGGCGTCGAGCTGGAAATCCCAAGCCGGTACCAGCATCGTTTGCGCGCCGGCCGCGCCATACGCCTGCCCCAGGGCAGCGAAATGCATGTCCTTGCAGATGGCCAGGCCCATGGCCAGCCCCTCCACCGGCTGCACGGCATACGTGCTGCCGGCAAGAAACTCGCGCTCGGGCGGCGCCAGATGGTGTTTTTGGTAGCTGACGGGCGCGCTCCCATCGGGCGCGAACAGCCAGGCCAGATTGCGCCGGCCGGCAGCGTCCTGCACGCCGATACCCACGGTGATCCACGCGCCCGTGTCGCGTGCCAGCGCCTGGAAACGCCGCCGCACGGCGTCCGCCTGCGCGGGCGCCAGCACGGCGATCTTTTCCGGCAGCAGCACCAGCCTGGCGCCCTGCCCCGCCAATCGTTCGACATGGCGCGCGTACTGGTCCCAGATGGCTTGCGCGCGCGCCGGCGGCGTGGCCGGACCGATAAAGTCATCGATGGCCACGAGCCCTGCCAGCGGGCCGGTTGGCGCCGGCGCACCGTGCACGCGCCAGGCGCCGCCGGCGAACGCGGCCGCCAGCAGCAACACGGTCATGCCCGCCGCTGGCGCATACGCGCGGCCTCCCGCCAGCAGCAAGGCCAGCGCGGAGGGCGCCAGGCACAGCAAAAACAGCAGGCCAGGCACGCCCGCCAGGGCCGTCACCTGCAGCACGGCAACGTTATCGGCTTGCGAATACGCAAGACTGCCCCAGTTACCGTCCGGCAGCAGGGTCGCCATCAGGGTATCGATGGCCACCCACAGCACGGGATAGGCCAGCACCGTCCAGGGTGCCCGGTAGCGCAGCACGAGGCGCCGCGTGGCCAGCACCACCAGCATCCACAACAGTGCCTTGACGAGCATCACGACCAGCACGGCCGGCAAGGGCATGAGCAGGCGGAAATAAGTAAAGTTCGATGACAAGCCCAGCATGGCGGCCAGCAACGTCATCCAGGCCGCATCGCGGCGCGACGAACGCAGGGCCAGCCACAGCACGGGCAGCGGCGCGCACCAGGCCAGCGGGCCCAGCGGCTGCGGCCCCAGCACCCAGTACAGGGGCAAGCCCGCCGCCAGCGCGGCGGCAATTTGCAACAGACGCTGGCGCAGCGCGGCGCCACCGGCGAACAGGGCTGGTGCAGACAAGGTATTGAGCATGCTCATGCTTTCAAGGGGAGCCAGATTTCCACGCCGCCGTTGCCGCTGGTGGGATCGAAATGCCGGTCGTAGCGTTCGAAGTCGGGCGCGTCGGCCACTTCCAGGCCCGACTGGGGCAGCCACTCGTTCCACACCGCATGCCAGGTGGTGCGGATGGTGGAAATATGCCCGCGGTGCTGGAACACGGCATAGCGCTGCGGGACGATGCGCAGCCGCATCCAGTCGTCGGGCGCCTGGGAGAAGTCGCTCACCGGCATGGCGCAAAGGTAATCGAAATTGCCTGCGTCGTCATTGTTGCAGCACACGCCATACACCAGCTGGCCGGGCGCCACATGGGGCAGGAAGCGTTGCCACAGGGCGGGAATGCCGGCGGCCGTTTCTGCGCGATACCGTTCGACGAGGCCCGCCACGAGCAAGGCGGGTCCCTGTTCGAAACGGGGCGCTTCCAAAGGCATACCCCGCGCCACATCCATCTTGATGGCGTCGACCAGCGCGAGGTTGGCGACGTGGCGCCGGGCCCGCACCTTTTCCGGCGTGACCTGGAACTGGTCGCGAAAGGCCCGCGTAAATGCTTCATGGGAACTGTAGCCGGCCTGCAGCGCGACGGCGAGGATGTCTTGCGCGCCCTGGGCCAGCGCGCGGGCCGCCTCGCTGAGCCGGCGCGCCCGCACATAGCGCATCACGGAGTGGCCCGTGGCCAGGCCGAACGCGCGCGTCAGGTGACACGGTGAAGCGCCGCCCACGCGGGCGATATCGCCGAGCGAGATATTCTCCGCATAATGCGATTCGATATACCAGAGTGCCTTGGCCAGAGTGTGCATGAACGCTTCCCGTTGAACGAGCAGCGACTGTAGCATTTTCAGGCAGGCGTGACTTGACCGGAATTGCGCAATGCAGGCCTACTTTCTGGTGCGCTTTTCATGTACGAGCTGGCCGCTGCTGATGCGTGCCAGTTCGGCCATTTCCTGGGCCAGGAAGGCAAGCAGGTCGTCGATGCTGACGACGCCGGAAAGCGCGCCCAGGCTATTGACGACGGGCAGGCGGCGGATGCCGTTAACGCGCATGCGTTCGATGATGTCGTAGACGTCTTCGTCTTCGCTGGCCGTGAGCAGCTGCTCGCTCATGATGTCGCCCACCAGCAGGCTGGCGGGGTCGAGGCCCAGGGCGATGACGGAAATGACGATGTCGCGGTCGGTGAGGATGCCGATGGGGACGCGCTCGCCGTTCGGCTGTTCGGCCACGATCAGGTCGCCCACGTGGTGCTGGCGCATCAGCAGCGCCGCGTCTTGCACGCTGGTGTCACGCTGGCAATGGATGGTATGCAGGGTACAGATGTCGCCGATGCGCATGTCGCCACTCCGTTAGAGGCAGAGTGTCCACGCTACGCCAGTCCGCCGTGGCGGGTTTGAGGCAAATCAATTGAAACGATCTTACTTATCTTCGGGGGGCGGCAGGAAGCAGGCTTCGACGATCTGCAGGTCGTTATCCTTGGCAAATTCGCGCACGAAGTGAAACGCCATCGGCTCGATCTCGCGCAGCTTGGTGTTGACCACCACCGACTTGACGCCATTGACGACGGTCGGGCGCACGTAGGGCGAATACTGGAGGTGCGCATTGCGCCCGCCGCCTTCGGGATTGAAACAGGACATCACTCCACAAAGGCGCTCGGCCCAATCGCTGGGTCGGAATTGCTTGCCATTGCTGGTGAGACCAAGGATGAAGAACTCGTCTGAGAGTTCCCCTGTTTTTTGAGATAACTCGGCCATGTGGCTTGTCGGGACTGGATTGCGTGAATGGCCCCGGCGGGTAGGCCGGGCTGGTAATTCAACTACGTTTGCTGCGGTAAGCCAGTATTATATCTTATAGAAGACTTGGGTTCTACCTCGATCTGCCCTGACGATGCAAACAGGGGCCGGCACGCTTGCGCGCCAGCCCCTATTTTAACCCTGTTCCACGCGCCAGGCCCCGCGTCAGCCGAGGAAAACGGCGCCCGACATCAGCAACAGCAGCAGCATCCACAGCAGCAAGGCGCGCCACACAAGGCCGACCGTGCTCTGCAAGGCGCGCGCGCCCGGCTCTTCGCCGGGCAGGATATCGCTTTCGCTGTCGCTGTCATCGACGGCCATGTCCGGCGTGACGAGCACGCGGGCCGCCGTTTCCGCTGGCGTGCCCAGGCGTACGCCCATGGCGCCGCCGCCGGCCGTCAGGATGATGCCGATGGCCTCGTCCTGCCAGCGCTGGGCGAAATTGCGCCAGGCATAGATGGCGTCCTCGAAATTGCCGACCACGGCAAATGCCACGGCCGTCAGGCGCACGGGAATCCAGTCGATCCAGTAAAAGGCGCGCGCGGCGAACTGGCCGAACGCTTCATTGCGCATGTGCTCGGGTTCGTTCCAGGCGCGCGCCAGGTATTCGGCCACGCGGTACATCACGGCGCAGGCAGGGCCCAGCGGCATGAGGAACCAGAAAAACACGCCAAAGACATTGCGGTGCGTGGTGACCAGGGCTTTTTCCACGGCGATGCGGGCGATTTCGCTCGCTTCCATGCCCACCGTGTCGAGCTTGGTCCAGTCGGCCAGCAAGGTGCGCGCGGTCGCTTCGTCGCCGGCGCTCAGGGCCAGCTGGATGGAGGTAAAGTAATGGCTGTAGTGACGGAAGCCCAGGGTCAGGTAGACGATGAGGACGTTCCAGGCAAAGGCCAGCAGGGTCAGCTGATAATGCAGCAAGAGCCAGTAGATGCCTGCCGTCGGCACCATCAGCACGCCGATCATGAGGAACCAGCCCATGCGGCCGTGGTTGGCGTGGCCGGCATTGAACCAGGTCTCCATGCGCATTGCCAGGCTCTTGATTTCGGCGTAGATCGGATTGTCCGCGCGCAAAGGTTTGAGCTGCTCGATCAGCAATGCGCAAAGTATGGAGAGAAATGTCATCAAACGTCCTTTTTGTCTTTTTCAGCAATACCGCAATGCCCGCTACGATAGCGCAGTGCAGTGCTGGAATCAAACTTATTACGTGCGGGGCGCCATTTTACGCGCGCAAGAGGTGAAACAGATTGCGCAGCATGCCGGCGGTGGCGCCCCAGATATAGAAGCGTTCGTAGGGCATGGCGTAGAACGAGCGCCGCCCGCCGGGCAATTCCACCGACAGGCGCTGATGGTTGAGACCATCCATGAGGAAGGCCAGCGGCACTTCGAAGATTTCCGCCACTTCGGACGGGTCGGCGCGCAGCTCGAACGGCGGCGTCACCAGGCCCACCACGGGCGTGACCTGGTAGCCGGTGCCCGTCAGGTAATCGGGCAGGCAACCGAGCACCTCGATGTGCTCGCGCGCCAGGCCCACCTCTTCTTCCGTTTCGCGCAGGGCCGTGGCGACGGGCGACGCATCGAAAGCTTCGCTGCGCCCGCCGGGAAAGCTGACCTGGCCCGCATGGCTGCTCAGGTGGTCGGTGCGCAGGGTCAGCAAGATGGTCAGGCCGTCCGGGCGCTGCACGAGCGGAATGAGCACGGCGGCGCGCACGGGCACGGCGCGGGCGGAAAGAAAATCCTGGGTAATCTCGGGCTGCCAGTCGGGCTGTTCGGCCAGGCGCTGGCGCAGCCACTCGGGCGTCAGGCGCGCGGCGTCCAGCGCCGCTTCGCCGGCGATCGAATCGATGGCTAATTGTTTTGGATCAAATGCAATGGTGGCCATGGCAGCTTGCCTCAATAGCAATTCAGAATAAAAAAAGGGGCACCATCAGAGGCACCCCTTTTTCCAACGCAGACGCTGATATTACGCGCTTGCTTTCGCCACAACGCGGCGATTTGGCAATTTTTCTTTGATACGCGCCGATTTACCCGAACGCTCACGCAGATAGTACAGCTTGGCGCGGCGAACGTCACCACGGCGTTTCACTTCGATCGAAGCGATCAGCGGCGAGTACAGTTGGAACGTACGCTCAACGCCTTCGCCGGACGAGATCTTGCGAACGATGAAGTTCGAGTTCAGGCCACGGTTACGACGGGAGATAACGACGCCTTCGTAAGCCTGGGCGCGCTTGCGCGTACCTTCGACTACGTTGACGCTGACGATAACGGTATCGCCTGGTGCGAAGTCAGGAATCGATTTACCCAGACGGGCGATCTCTTCTTGCTCTAATTGTTGAATCAAGTCCATTTTTAACACTCCGAAAACCATCATGCCGGCGCACTGTGGATAGCAAGTATCCGCCCGGTAGAGGATGGGTATTACCAATTTGGGCAACATGCCCGGCACTACTGGCCACCCTGCCGGCCGTCCGAAGACGGCCTACAGGCTGGCCAAGAATTGTTCGTCGGCCTTGCTAAGCAAGCCGGCGGCGCGCGCACTGAGCAAGAGGTCAGGCCGCTTTGTCGCGGTCGCTTCCAGCATGCGCTGGCGGCGCCACTTGACGATCTCGGCATGATTGCCGCCCATCAAGACGGGCGGCACGGCCATGCCTTCATATGTTTCCGGCCGCGTGTAGTGCGGCGAATCGAGCAAGCCATTGACGAAGCTGTCCTCGATGGCCGATGCCTCGGTGTTCAAGACACCCGGCAACAGGCGGATCACCGCATCCATCAGCGCCATGGCAGGCAATTCACCGCCCGACAGGACGAAGTCGCCGACGCTGATTTCCTCGTCGACGCAACGGTCCAGCAAACGCTGGTCCACGGCTTCATAGCGGCCGCACAGGATCACCAGACCAGGTTCGGCTTTCAGCTGCGTGACGCGCTCGTGCGTCAACGGACGGCCTTGCGGCGACATGAACACCACGCGGGGCGCCACCAGGCCGAGATCGGTCTGGCGTTGCTTCGCGGCATTAATTGTCGCTTCGAGGGGACGGGCCATCATCACCATGCCAGGGCCGCCGCCATAGGGGCGGTCATCCACGGTACGGTGATTGTCGGTCGTGAAATCACGGGGATTCCACAGCGACAAGCCACATTTCCCCTGCTCGAAGGCGCGCCGGGTCACACCCGACTGCGTCAGCGCGGCAAACATTTCCGGGAACAGGGTCACGACATCAAATTGCATCGCTCACCATCCTGAAAACATTGCCCGGCGCAAAATTAAGCGCAGGCGGTTTAATAATCGAGGCCCCAGTCGACCGTGATCTTGCTGGCAGCCTTGTCAACGTTAATGACAAACTGGCCGACAAACGGGATCAGGCGCTCAGGCGCCTTTTCAACGGTCTCATCGGCAGTGGCGACGGGCGTAACGCGCAAGATCGACTGCGGACCGTTGCTCATCATGTCGTGCACTGTGCCGAGGCACTCGCCTTGCAAATTCTCGACTGTCAGTCCGATCAGATCGGACCAATAAAATTCATCGGCCGTCAGCGTCGGGAAATGGCTACGCGGAATTTGCACAGAGACGCCTTTCAGCGCTTCTGCGGCATCCCGCCCGACCACACCCACCAGCTGGGCCACGACGTCGCCGCCGTGTAACTTCGCTTGCCTGACTTGAACATCATGCAAGGTCGGTTTATCAAACCACCAGGTTTTGACGCTTAATAATGCATCCGCGTCGTCGGAGAAAGGAGTGATCCTGACTCCGCCAGCAATGCCATAGGCACCGGAGACATAGCCTACCTGTACCAGGTCATCGGGGACTTTCACCCCGGATGCAGTCTTGACCGTCAAACCAGTGATCTAATTAAGCTGCTGCTTTGCCGTTGCTGGCAACCAGACGAGCAACGGTTGGCGACAATTGTGCGCCAACGCCTTGCCAGTAGGCCAGACGGTCTGCGGTGATACGCAGTGGAACTTCGCCACCTTGCGCCATCGGGTTGTAAAAACCGATACGCTCAATGAAGCGACCATCGCGGCGATTGCGCGAATCAGTAGCGACGATGTTGAAGAACGGGCGCTTCTTGGCGCCTCCACGAGCTAAACGAATAACGACCATAATATTTCCAAAAAGTGTGCTGAGGCGGAAAAAGCCGCAAATTATAGCGCGCTTTACCGCCATGCAGCAAGCGTTATGATGACGGGCGTGTAATTTGGGCTAATCAAACATTATGACCAGTCATGGCCGAAGACGCAATAGGCGCGTGCGTCTATCGTGCCGCCGATGCCACGCCCAGGCGGCGACCAGGCCATGATATTGCGCGACAGCATCGCCTGAACACGGCACGAAAGTGCTATCGTTGCGGCAGGCAATGACCGATACTGGCAATCTTTACCGATGAGCAACTCTGGAGTCCCATGACCACCGCTACCATTTTGCAACAGTCGCACAAGAACAAGGCATTCAC
Source organism: Janthinobacterium sp. OK676 (assembly GCF_900103595.1). Lineage (NCBI taxonomy): Bacteria > Pseudomonadati > Pseudomonadota > Betaproteobacteria > Burkholderiales > Oxalobacteraceae > Janthinobacterium > Janthinobacterium sp. OK676. Next base: position 11,538 of record NZ_FNHA01000008.1, on the reverse strand, counting down.
CAGCCTGCTGGCCTTTTTGCTGGGCATGCTGGGCGCGCACCGCTTCTACCTGCACGGCGCCAAGGACCGCTGGGGCTGGCTACATCTGGCCGCCCTGCCCGCCAGCCTGCTGCTGCGCCAGCTGTTTCCAGACGCCGACTGGTTTTATCAAATATTGCCGCTGACCCTGTCCGCCCTGGGCGGTTTCCTGGAAGCGCTGGTACTGGGACTGATGCCGGACGACAAATGGGACGCGCGCTACAACGCCGCATCAAGCCGCCAGTCGGACACGGGCTGGCCTCTGGCCGTCGTGCTGGTCGCTACCTTGATGCTAGGCGCGGGCGTGCTGATCGCCACCATGGCGCGCCTGTTCGACTTGCTGTACACGGGCGGCGCCTACGGTTAACTCCCGCGCGGGAATCAACGCAACGCGCGCACATGTAAGTGTTGGTAAGCAATCATGATTTTCCTCTATACTGCATTCACAATGTCGACATTACTGGCACATTTAACACCCCACAGGAGAAGATCATGATTCGTCGCCCACTCATCCTCGCAGTCGCCATCACGGCCCTGTTCAGCACCTCCGCCTTTGCACAGAACCTGTCGCCGAAGGCGCAATACGCGTACGACACGAAACAAGCCAACACGCGCTATGCGGACGACAAGAAACTGTGCGCCGAAGAAAGCAGCTCGAAAGCCCGCATGCAATGCCTGCGCGACGCCAAGGGCGAATACGACCAGGCCATCATCAACGCCAAGGCCGCGCAAAAGGCCGGCAACTCCGGTGTTGCCCAGCAAAACAAACAGCCGCAACACCAGATCTGCGCCGAATGCGGCAAGGTGCTGGCAGTGAACGTCACCGAAAAAGCCGGTGAAGGCGGCGCGCTGGGCATGATCGGCGGCGGCGTGGCCGGCGCCCTGCTGGGCCGCCAGGTCGGCGGCGGACGCGGCAAGGATCTGGCCACCCTGGCCGGCGCCGCTGGCGGCGCATATGCCGGCAAGCAAGTTGAAGGCCACATGAAGAACGCCAAGACGTGGACCGTGACCGTGCAATACGAAACGGGCGCCAAGGCCGACTTCGCGTTTGACCAGGATCCAGGGCTGGCTGCTGGCGACTTGGTGCGCAATTCGGGTAATGGTATTGCCAGAAGGTAAGCTGAACCCAAGAGCAAGGACTGGGGTCGGACCCTCAGGGTCCGACCCCGGCACTTACGTTTGGGGTTAAAAAAAGCGCTGGAGAGTGATCTCCAGCGCTTTTTTGCATTCAGACTGCCTTCAGCAAACTGCTGGGGTCAGACCCTCGCCAACGCTAACATCGAAGCTCGGCGTTAGCGGACGAGGGGTCTAACCCCGGTTAAAACTGCTCTTCCGACAGCGCCATCACGCCGGCGCTGCCGTCGATGATGGTGGCGCGCAAGCCCGGCGCTTGCGACAGGATGTGGTCGGCAAAGAAGCGGGCCGTGGCGATTTTTGCATTATAGAACGCCGCGTCGCCGCTGCCCTCGCCCAGCTTTTGCTGCGCAGCCACGGCCGCGCGGGCCATTTGCCAGCCGCCCAGCACGATGCCGGCCAGTTTCAGATACGGCACGCTGCCCGCAAACACGGCCTTGATGTCCGACTTCATGTTCGCCACCACGTATTCCACCACGGCTTCCAGCGCGGCGCTGCCTTCGGCCAGGTGGCGCTGCATGGCCTGGAAGTCGGCGCCGGTCAGCTCGCCCAGCTGGGCTTCCGTGGCGCGCACCTGGGCAATGATGGCTTTCGCCACGGCGCCTCCGTCGCGCACCGTCTTGCGACCCACGAGGTCGTTCGCCTGGATGGCTGTCGTGCCTTCGTAGATGGTCAGAATCTTGGCGTCGCGGTAATGCTGGGCGGCGCCCGTTTCCTCAATGAAACCCATGCCGCCATGCACTTGCACGCCGTCGCGCGTGACGTCCTGCGACATTTCCGTGGACCAGCCCTTGATGACGGGCACCAGATATTCATACGTCGCCAGGCTTTCCGCGCGCACGTCCGCGTCCGGATGGTGGTGCGCCACGTCGCTGATGGCCGCGCCCACGTAGGCCAGCGCGCGCGCCGCCTCCGTTTGCGAACGCATGGACATGAGCATGCGGCGCACGTCCGGGTGGTGGATGATGGACACGGGGCCGGGCGAACCGGCCAGGTCGCGCGACTGCACGCGGTCTTTCGCGAACGCCACGGCCTGCTGGTAGGCGCGCTCGGCCAGGCCAATGCCTTGCAGGCCCACGCCGAAGCGGGCCGCGTTCATCATGATGAACATGTATTCGAGGCCGCGGTTTTCCTCGCCCACGAGGGTGCCGATGGCGCCGCCGTGATCGCCAAACTGCAATACCGCCGTCGGGCTGGCCTTGATGCCCAGCTTGTGCTCGATGGACACGCAATGGGCATCGTTGCGCGCGCCCAGGCTGCCGTCCGCATTGACGAGGAATTTCGGCACGATGAACAGCGAAATGCCTTTCACGCCGGCGGGCGCGTCCGGCGTGCGGGCCAGCACCAGGTGGACGATGTTTTCCGCCATGTCGTGCTCGCCGTAGGTGATGAAAATCTTCGTGCCGAACACTTTATAGGTGCCGTCTTCCTGCGGCACGGCGCGCGTGCGCACGGCGGCCAGGTCGGAGCCGGCCTGCGGCTCCGTCAAGTTCATGGTGCCCGTCCATTTGCCCGACACCAGGTTTTCCAGGTAGACGGCTTTCTGTTCGTCACTGCCGGCCGTCAACAGCGCTTCGATGGCGCCGTCCGACAGCAGGGCCACGAGGGCGAACGAGATGCTGGCCGAGTTGAGCATTTCAATGCAGGGCGTGGCCAGGAGCTTGGGCAAGCCCTGGCCGCCAAATTCAGTCGGATGCTGCACGCCTTGCCAGCCCGCTTCGCCATACGCCTTGAACGCTTCCTTGAAGCCTTTCGAGGTCGTCACTTGCCCGTCGTGCCAGAAGCTCGGTTCCTTGTCGCTGGGGCCGTTCAAGGGGGCCACCACGCCGCCGCAGAACTTGGCGTTCTCTTCCAGCACGGCTTCGGCCGTGTCGGGCGTGGCGTCTTCGCAGCCGGGCAAAGTGTGGATTTCGGCCAGGCCGGCCAGTTCGTTCATCACGAACAACATGTCTTTCAGCGGGGCTTGATAGCTCATCTTCTTTTCTCCAAGAAAAAAGCCACGCGCGGCTCGCCGTGTGGGGCGGGCCGGCGTGGCTTTGTCAGTAACAAAACCGGAAGGGGTGTGACTTAACCCAGTTCTTTGACCAGTTGCGGCACGATCTCGAACAGATCGCCCACGATGCCGTAGTCGGCCACGGCAAAGATCGGCGCTTCCGGATCCTTGTTGATGGCGACGATGGTTTTCGAGTCTTTCATGCCGGCCAGATGCTGGATCGCGCCCGAGATACCGACGGCGATGTACAGCGATGGCGCGACGATCTTGCCCGTCTGGCCCACTTGCCAGTCGTTCGGCACGAAGCCGGCGTCGACGGCGGCGCGCGAGGCACCCATGGCGGCGCCCAGCTTGTCGGCCAGCGGCTCCAGGATGTGGAAGTTCTCGGCCGAACCCATGCCACGGCCGCCCGACACGATGATTTTCGCGGCGGTCAGTTCAGGACGGTCGGACTTGGCCAGTTCGCGGCCCACGAAGGCCGATTTGCCCGCGTCGGCAACGGCGGCAACGGTTTCCGTGGCAGCCGAACCGCCGGTGGCGGCAGCGGCGTCGAAACCGGTGGTGCGCACGGTGATGACCTTGACCTTGTCGCTAGATTGCACGGTGGCAATCGCGTTACCGGCGTAGATCGGGCGCTCGAAGGTGTCAGGGGAATCGACCTTGGTGATTTCCGAGATTTGCGCCACGTCCAGCTTGGCGGCCACGCGCGGCAGGATGTTCTTGCCGTAGGCGGTGGCTGGCGCCAGGATGTGGCTGTAGTTGCCGGCGATGGCCAGCACTTGCTCGGCCACGTTTTCGGCCAGGCCGTCGGCAAAGTATGGCGCGTCGGCGACGATGACTTTCGTCACGCCGGCGATTTGCGCGGCGGCAGCGGCAGCGGCCGAGGCGTTCGAACCTGCGACCAGCACGTGCACGTCGCCGCCGCACTGGGCAGCCGCGGTCACGGTGTGGTGGGTGCTGCCCTTTAAGGTAGCGTTGTCGTGTTCAGCAATAACTAATGCGACCATGATTATTCCTAATAGTTAGCAAGTGCCGGGGTCAGTCTCTTCGAGATCGGTATCAGTTCCATTGGAACTGATACCCCCGTCGGGTCTGACCCCAGATTTTATGTTTTGGCGGCAAAACCGCTCAGATAACCTTGGCTTCGGTACGCAGCTTGGCGACCAGGGTAGCGACGTCCGGGACCTTGATGCCGGCCGAGCGCTTGGCTGGCTCGACGACTTTCAGGGTCTTCAGGCGTGGCGCAACGTCGACGCCCAGGTCTTCCGGCTTGACGGTCTCGAGCGGCTTTTTCTTTGCCTTCATGATGTTCGGCAAGGTCACGTAGCGTGGCTCGTTCAAGCGCAGGTCGGTGGTGACGATGGCTGGCAAGGTCAATGCCAGGGTTTCCAGGCCGCCGTCGACTTCGCGGGTGACGGTGACTTTGCCGTCTTCCAGCACGACTTTCGAGGCGAACGTGGCTTGCGGCCAACCCAGCAGGGCTGCCAGCATCTGGCCGGTCTGGTTGCTGTCGTCATCGATGGCTTGCTTGCCCAGGATGATCAGTTGCGGCTGTTCTTTCTCGGCCAGGGATTTCACCAGCTTGGCCACGGCCAGCGGTTCCAGTTCGGTCGTCGTTTCCACCAGGATGCCGCGGTCGGCGCCGATGGCCATGGCCGTGCGCAGGGTTTCCTGGCACTGCGTCACGCCACAGGAGATGGCGACCACTTCAGTGACCTTGCCGGCTTCTTTCAGGCGCATCGCTTCTTCCAGCGCGATCTCATCGAAAGGGTTCATCGACATTTTGACGTTGGCGGTATCGACGCCAGTGCCGTCACTCTTGACGCGGACTTTGACGTTATAGTCGACCACGCGTTTGACGGGTACCAAGACTTTCATAGCTATGCCTTTGGGAAATTATAAAAATGACGGATCAAGTGCTGATTGTGCGTTCGATTATAAGAGAAATTTGAATCCTGGACCGAATTTAAGCACGATCGTGCGATTTTTTGTTAGAGCAATCCATCTAAACTGTCCAGCTTCGGGGATTTCAGGGGAGTGCGCCGCTACGCTGCAAGGCAGCAAAAGGGCTGGCGCGGGAAGGAAAACCAGGCCGCGCCACGGCGGCCCCGGCTGGCAGAATTATTTGCGTTGCATCAGGAAGACGAATTCGGTACCCGTCTGCACATGCGACAGCAGGGCATTGCCCGTTTGCTTGGCGAAAGCCTGGAAGTCGCGCACGGAACCGGGATCGGTTGCCATGATGCGCAGCACTTCGCCGCTTTGCAGCTCTGACAAAGCCTTTTTCGCCTTCAGAATCGGCAAGGGGCAATTCAAGCCCCGCGCGTCGAGTTCTTTGTGAAATTCCATAATCTCGGTATCAAGTAGTGTGTCGCTCATCATCAATATCCCACCATATTTGTTGTACTGATTTTCGACATACTACTCTAAATCGGGGGCATTGACGCGCTGCACCAAAATAGTTCATCGGCTGTTGTGGTGTCACAACGAGATTCCACACGGCAAAACGGCCCGCAAACACCGTCTGCGGGCCGTTTTCAAGGGGCTGTGGGGCGAAAACCCCGCATGCCCTCTAGCTTACGCCTTATTACGCGCGTTCGCCGACCCAGGCCGGGACACCGGCCAGGGCGTTCGCTAGGCCGCTCGGATCGGTGCCGCCGGCCTGCGCCATATCGGGGCGTCCGCCGCCTTTTCCGCCCACTTGCCGTGCAACGAAGTTCACCAGCTCGCCGGCCTTGACCTTGGCAGTCGCGTCCGCCGTCACGCCGGCGATCAGGCTGACCTTGCCGTCCGCCACGCTGGCCAGCACGATGGCGGCCGTTTTCAGCTTGTCCTTCAGCTTGTCCATGGTTTCGCGCAAGCGGGCCACGTCCGCGCCGTCCAGCACGGCGGCGAGCACCTTGATGCCGTTGACGTCGACGGCTTGCGTGACCAGTTCATCGCCCTGGCCCGAGGCCAGTTTCGATTTCAGCGCGGCCAGTTCCTTCTCCAGCGCCTTCACGTGGTCCTGCACTTGCCCGATGCGGGCAGTCAGTTCTTCCGGCTGCGCCTTCAGCGCGTTGGCCGCTTCGACCAGACGGCGGTTGATGGTTTGCACCAGCGCCAGCGCGCCCTCGCCCGTCACCGCTTCCACGCGGCGGATACCGGCGGCAACGCCGCTTTCGCCCGTGATCTTGAACAGGCCGATGTCGCCCGTGCGCTGCACGTGGACGCCGCCGCACAGCTCTTTCGAGCTGCCGATGTCGAGCACGCGCACTTCGTCGCCGTATTTCTCGCCGAACAGGGCCATCGCGCCATGCTTGACGGCATCGTCAAACGACATCAGGTGCGCTTGCGTGGCGCGGTTTTCCAGGATCTCTTTATTGACGATGGTTTCCACGGCGGCGATCTGCTCGGCCGTCATCGGCGCATTGTGGCTGAAGTCGAAACGGGTCTTGTCCGGATCGACCAGCGAACCCTTTTGCGCCACGTGGCTGCCCAGCACTTCGCGCAAGGCCTTGTGCATCAAATGCGTGGCCGAGTGGTTGCGGATCGTGCGCGCGCGCTTGGCCGTGTCGACTTGCGCCGAGACGGCGTCGCCCACCTTCAGCACGCCCGACTCGAGCACGCCGTGGTGGCCGAACACGTCGGCCTGGATTTTCAGGGTGTCGCTGACGGCAAAGCTGCCGGCGCCCGAGGCGATCACGCCCTGGTCGCCCACCTGGCCGCCCGATTCCGCGTAGAACGGCGTCGTGTCGAGCACGACGATGCCATCCTGGCCCGCCTTCAGTTCCTGCACAGAGGTGCCGGCCGCGTACAGCGCGACGACCTTGCTGCTGAACGTCAGTTGATCGTAGCCGACGAAGGTGTTTTTCTCGCCCGTGTACTCGACCTTGCTGTCCTTGTGCGTCTTGCCGCCCTTGCGCGACAGCTCCTGGCTTTCCTTCAGGGCCGCGTCATAGCCGGCCTGGTCGAACGTGATATTGCGTTCGCGGCAGATATCGGCCGTCAGGTCCGGCGGGAAGCCGTAGGTTTCGTACAAAGTAAAAGCGGTGGCGCCGTCGATGCCCGTGGCATCCTTGGCCAGCTGCGCTTCCAGCACTTTCATGCCCGTTTCCAGGGTTTCGCCGAAACGCTCTTCCTCGGCTTTGAGCATGTTGGCGACGTTGTCTTTCGCTTCTTCCAGCTCCGGATAGGCGCCGCCCATCTCGATGGCCAGGTCGGCCACCAGCTTGTAGAAGAACGGTTTCGTCTGGCCCAGCTTGTGACCGTGGCGCAAGGCGCGGCGGATGATGCGGCGCAGCACATACGCGCGGCCTTCGCTGCCCGGGATGATGCCGTCGACGATCATGAAGGCGGCGGCGCGGATGTGGTCGGCGATCACGCGCAGCGACTTGTTTTCCAGGTCCGTGGCGCCCGTTTCGCGCGCGGCGGCGCGGATCAGATGCTGGAACAGGTCGATTTCATAGTTCGAATGCACGTGCTGCAGCACGGCGGCCAGGCGCTCCATGCCCATGCCCGTATCGACGCATGGCTTCGGCAGCTTGTGCATGACACCGGCTTCGTCGCGATTGAACTGCATGAACACGAGGTTCCAGATTTCAATGAAGCGGTCGCCGTCTTCGTCAGGCGAGCCCGGCGGGCCGCCAGGAATGTCGGCGCCATGGTCGTAGAAGATTTCCGTGCATGGACCGCATGGGCCCGTGTCCGCCATCTGCCAGAAATTGTCCGAAGCGTAACGCGAACCCTTGTTGTCGCCGATGCGGATGATGCGCTCGACAGGCACGCCGATTTCCTTTGCCCAGATATCGTAGGCTTCGTCATCTTCGATATAGACGGTGACGGTCAGCTTGTCAGCCGGCAAGCCATACACCTTGGTCAGCAGTTCCCACGCGTATTGAATCGCATCGCGCTTGAAATAGTCGCCAAAGCTGAAGTTGCCCAGCATTTCAAAGAAAGTATGGTGGCGCGCCGTGTAGCCGACGTTTTCCAGGTCGTTGTGCTTGCCGCCGGCGCGCACGCAGCGCTGCACGGAAGTAGCGCGCGTGTACGGGCGGCTGTCCGTGCCCGTAAACACATCCTTGAACTGCACCATGCCGCTGTTCGTCAACAGCAAGGTCGGATCGTTGCCTGGCACCAGGGAGCTGGAACGGACGATGGAATGGCCCTTGGACTCGAAAAATTTGAGGAACTTGTCGCGGATTTCAGTTGATTTCATGTTTTTTTGGCAAAGAGTGGCGGCAGCTTTAAAGGGAAGATTATACGTGATCTAGGTACGGGAATTGGCGCCGGGCGGGCAGCATTGTTGCAAGCCTGCCCGGCAATGCCCCCCTGTCCGTTCACGCCGGGTCGTGGTGACTGGCGCAGGCGTGCGGGGCTGTGCCAGCCACACTGGCGCCGGCGGCCGCATTGCAGTCGGCGCAGCGGCCGTACAGGGTCAGTTCGTGGCGCTCGACAACAAAGCCTTGCGGCGCCATGCGCTTCAAGTCGCCCGGGCAATCATGCACGTCGAACACGCGCTGGCACGTGGTGCACTGGAAGTGGTGGTGGTGGTGATTGGCAACCGTGTTCGACTCGTAGCGCGGGTTTTCGCCCGGCAAGGTCACCACGTGCACCTTTTCTTCCAGCACCAGCGACTTCAAGTTGCGGTAAACGGTGGCGATGCCCAGCTGCGTCACTTGCAAGCTGGCCTGTTCGAGGATTTCCTGCGCCGACAAGGGGCGCTGGGCCGACTCGATGGCGGCTTGAATGGCGGTTTTTTGACGTGTTGTGCGTTCCATAGCCAACAGAATACACCATCCGCCTGTATCTCCCTGCCGGAAAAACTGTCACACAGTAATGATAATGGGTTATCATTATCAACTTAGGGCAGGCCATTTCACGTCAACGCACTGCCCCAACCCTGCCAACACCGATAGCGAATAAGGAATTCCTGCCCATGTCCGTACGTCCACAGCAACCCACTCCCCTCGCGCTGGCCATCATGCTGGCCTTTGCCGCTCCCGCCAGCGCGCTGGCGCAGCAGGCGACAACCTTGCCTGCCGTCACCGTCTCGGCCAGCGCGCTGGCCCTGGGCAGCGACGACATGAGCACGCCCGTCACCGTACTGGAAGGCGAGGAACTGGTGCGCGCCCGCGAGGCGACCCTCGGTGAAACCCTGGCGGGCCAGCCCGGCATCACGTCCAGCCATTTCGGCGCCGGCGCCAGCCGCCCCATCATCCGCGGCATGGATGGCCCGCGCGTCAAGGTGCTGTCCGATGGCGCCGAAGTGCAGGATGCGTCAACCATCAGCCCCGACCATGCTGTCGCGGCCGAGCCGATGCTGTCGGAACAGATTGAAGTCTTGCGCGGTCCGTCCGCCCTGGCCTATGGCGGCGGCGCCGTCGGCGGCGTCGTCAATGTGATCGACAAGAAAATCCCCACGCGCGTGCCGGCGAAAGGCTTTGAAGGCAGCGCCGAAGTGCGCGCCAATTCGGCCGCGCGCGAAAAGGCGGGCGCCTTTGAAGTGACCGGCGGCTCCGGCAACATCGCCTTTCACGCGGAAGGCGTCAAGCGCGACGCCAAGGAATACAAGGTCGGCAGCGGCTGGGAAGGCGGTTCCAGGGTGGCCGGCAGCTACAACAAGACGGACACGGGCAGCGTGGGCGTGTCGTGGGTAGGTCAGCGCGGCTTCCTGGGCCTGGCCTTCACCAGCCAGCACGCGGAATACGGCTTGCCCGGCCACAACCACGAATTCGAAAGCTGCCACCCGCACGGCACGCACCTGCATTGCGGCGGCCACGAAGGCCACGATCACGGTGATGAAGAGGAACACGACCATGCACACGAAAGCGTGCCCTACGTGAAGCTGAAGAGCGAGCGCTGGGACGTGCGCGGCGAGTTGCGAGATCCCGTGCCCGGCTTCGCCAAGCTGCGCCTGCGCGCCGCGTTCACCGACTACAAGCACGATGAAATCGAAGGCAGGCAAATCGCCACTACCTTCAAGAACAAGGGCCACGACGCGCGCCTGGAAATGGAACACCATCCCGTCTTCGGCTGGCGCGGCGTGGTCGGCCTGCAAACGTCGAAGCGCGATTTCTCCGCCCTGGGCGAAGAAGCGTACGTGGCGCCGACGGTCACCAAGAAACACGCGGCCTTCCTGGTCGAGGAATACAAGCTCGACCAATGGCGCTTCGAAGCGGGCTTGCGCCACGAATGGCAAGACATCACGGTCGACAGCGCCACCTTGCAGGACCGCAGCGCCAAGGGCACCTCGGTCTCGCTGGGCGCCGTGTGGAAATTCGCGCCCCAGTATTCGCTCGGTTCGACCATTTCGCGCACGCACCGTTTGCCGAGCGCCGAGGAACTGTATGCGCACGGTGTGCACATGGCCACGGCGACCTATGAACTGGGCAATCAAAACCTGGGCAAGGAAACGTCGAACAATATCGACTTGACCTTGCGCAAATATGCGGGCGCCACGACCTTCTCGGCCAGCGCCTACCGCAACAAGGTGGACAATTATATTTTCGGTTCCACCCTGGACAACCACGAAGGCTTCCAGCTGATCCAGTACGCCCAGCGCGACGCCACGTTTACGGGCGTCGAAGGGCAGATCCGCCAGCAACTGAACCCCATGTTCGGCGCCAGCGTGTTCGGCGACTACGTGCGGGCCAAGCTGGCCGACGGCGGTGGCAACTTGCCACGCATCCCGGCACAGCGTTTCGGCGTGAAGTTCGACGCCAACTGGCAGGCATGGAGCGGCGTGGCGGAGTTCCACCGCGTGGGCAAGCAGGATAAAGTGGCGGCATTCGAAACGGCAACGCCGGGCTACAACATGCTGAACCTGTCCGCCAACTACGACACGCGCATCGGCACGACGCCGGCGCAGTTCTACATCAAGGCGAATAACCTGACGAATGAACTGGCGTACAGTCACACTTCGTTCATCAAGAATGCGGCGCCGTTGACGGGGCGCAACTTGACGGTCGGCATGCGTGTAACTTTCTAAGCTGTTTGAAACGTAGGTCGGCTTAGCGCGCAAGCGCGTAAGCCGACAACACCAGCGGCGCCAACAATGTTGTCGGATTACGGCGCTGCGCGCCTAATCCGACCTTGTATTATTCCCTTCATGCCGTTCGTGATATTGCGAACGGTATCGACCGCTGTCAAAATCTTGGTAGGCATATCAAGACCGGGTAACTGGATGCCGTATCCGCCCTTAGGCTCCGAGCCAGTTTCGTAGATCTCGCACCAGTTACCCATCCTCAATGTCAAGATCGGACAGTATCTTTGGCACCGGCATGCCGGTTAGCCCGCATTCACAAGGTAGATCGCAAGAGGAGCACAGCATGTTTAATCTGGGAATCGACGTTGCCAAGGCAAAGCTCGACTGCGCGCTGCGCCTGCCCAATGGCAAGCATCGTAACAAGGTA